>JBEBTI010000241.1:0-4627 GCA_040393845.1 Nocardioides daejeonensis | reverse complement strand
GACGCTCGGGTGATCATTCGCACCAAGTCACCGCTGAACGTCATGTATGCCACCCTTGACCCGGGCACGCCGGCTGCCGGCCCGCTGCCCGAGGGGGAGACGCTGCCGATCACCCAGACCGACCGGGTGGTGCAGCCCAACGAGCTGCTCGACCGGCTCGACGTGACCGCACGCACCGGTCTCACCTCGCTGCTCAACGAGCTCGACGTGGCAATGGCCGCGGACCCGAAGGCGCTGGGCGACGGTCTGGGCGCGACCGAGAACGCGATGCTCAGCTTCCAGCCGGTGCTCGAGCAGCTGGAGAAGCGGCGCGACAACATCCGTCGCCTGGTCACTTCGTTCTCGGGGATCGCCAAGGCTGTCGGCGACGACCGGGTGCGGCTGGCCGCCCTGACCGAGGACTCGCACAACACCCTCGCGGTGTTGGCCAAGCGCGACTCCGAGCTCGGTGCGACCCTGGCGCAGTTGCCCGGTCTGACCGATGAGCTGCAGTCGTCGATGGCGAGCGTCGACGAGCTCTCCACCGAGCTCGACCCGACCCTGACCAACCTGACTCGGGCCTCGGAGGAGCTGCCGGACGCGCTCGATGACCTCACCGGCACGGTCGGTGCGATCCGTCAGTTCGTGCGAGGCGCCAGCCCGGTGGTCGACAAGGCCGGACCGGTGGTCAGCGACCTGCGGCCGCTGTCGGGCGACCTCCGCCACGCACTGCGCAAGCTCTCGCCGGTCGTCGACCTGCTGCCGCGGGCCACCGAGATGATCGTGCCGTGGATGGATGACCTGGCCGGCTTCACCTACAACACCGCTTCCTCGTTCAGCCTGTACGACGCCAACGGCGGCATGGGCCGTGCAGTGGTCCAGGTCGACCTGACCAACCCGCTGGGCGGCCTGCAGGACGAAGGCATCCCCGGATACGGAGCACAGTGATGAATGACGAAACGATTGGCAAGCGCCCGTTGGCGCCACGGGTCACGGTGCTCACCATCGTGGTGGTCTGCATCCTGGGTTTCATCTACCTGTGGAACGGCACCGGCGGACCGACCCCGGCACTGAGCGGTCCCTACAAGGTGAGGTTCGTCGCCGACGACATCAAGAACCTGCGGCCTGCCGGTGACGTCCGGATTGCCGGCGTACTCGTCGGCACGGTGGTCAAGCAGGACACCGAGGACGGCCAGGCCGTGGTCGAGGTCGAGATCGACGACGAGTTCGCCCCACTGCACGAGGGTGCGACCGTCCGGGTCGGCATGAAGTCGGTCATCGGCCAGTCCTTCGTGGCCGTCGTCGACGGCACCGGCAAGGAGCTTGACAACGGCCACACCTTCAAGGGCGAGTCGGTGATCGACCCGGTCGACATCGACGAGGTCGTCGGCACCTTCGACAAGCCCACCCGCAAGGCACTGGCCAGCCTCCTCGGCTCGCTGGAGCCGGCCACCAAGAAGTCCGGCGGCGGAGTCGACGGCCTGCTCGAGGGCGTCGGCATGCTCGGTCGCGAGGGCTACACGGCGGTCGACGCGATCGCCGCGCAGAGCAAGGACCTCGCTGCCCTGGTCAACGAGGCCAACACGATCCTGGCGGCGCTCAACACCGGGCGCACCCAGATCGGTTCGCTGGTGCGCAACGCCCAGCAGCTCACCTCCGCCACCGCTGGTGAGTCGGAGAACCTGGCGTCGGTCGTCCGCAAGCTGCCCGGGCTGGTCAACTCCGCCGGACAGGCGACCGGCACCCTGGAGGGCCTCGCCAACGACCTGGCTCCGGTCGCTGCCGATCTCGACAACGCTGCCGCTCCGCTGAGTGCCGCGTTGAAGGATCTGCCGCCGATCACCGACGGCCTGCGCAGCCTGCTCAAGCCGATGGACAGCTCGCTCGGTCGGTCCAACCAGACGCTGGAGCAGTTGCCGGCCCTGGCCTCCCTGCTCAGCGACATCTCGCCCGACCTGGACACGCTGCTGGCCAACGTCAACCCGATGGTCAAGTACCTCGCGCCCTACGGCCACGACATCGGTTCGATGCCGGGCAACTTCGCGGGTGGCTTCGACCTGCCCCTCGAGAACGGTGTGAAGGCCGTGCGTCTGGCGCCGCTGTTCAGCGCCTATACGCTGCGCAACAACCCGTTGAACCTGATGGCGATCGACCCGCTGCACTGGAACAACCCCTACCCGCTGCCCAACACTGCGGACACGCCCAGCCAGCCTGGCGTGACGAACTACCCGAACCTCGAGAAGGAAGAGTGAGGGACCCCCGTGTCGACGTCTGACTCCCGAGTTGGCGGCGCGCTGCGCTCCACTCGCACCCTGGTGCTGGCCCTGGTGGCCTTCGCCGTGGTGGGGCTGGTGGCCGTCGGCCTCGCCCGGGTCAGCGTCGACACGGGGATCTCCTCGTTCGTGCCACGCGGCGACGCGTCGTACGGCGAGTTGCAACAGCGTGACGAGGACTTCGGCGGTGAGCCGATCGTGGTGCTGCTGCGCGGCACCAGCCGCAACGGGCTGCTGATCGACTCCGAGCAGCTGCCTCGGCTGGTCGGGCTCGAGGGGCAGCTCTCCCAGCTGCCCGACGTGGCCGTGGTCTACGGCCCGGGCACGGTGCTCAACCAGACCGCCAAGTCGGTGCGCAACGTGATCCTGCAGATCTCCGGTGCCCGCGACAGCATCGAGAACACGGCCAAGGCCACCGGGCGCAACGACGGCCTGAAGGGCAAGGCGCTGCAGGCGTACGTCGACCAGGCGCTTGCCGACTTCGACCGTCGCTACGGCGCTCTGATCGCGCAGGCGATGCCGATGGGGTTGCCGAGTCTGTCCAACCAGAAGTTCGTCGCCTCGGTGCTCTTCAACAACAACGGGGAGCCCCGGCAGGAGTGGAAGTTCCTGGCTCCGACCGCCAAGTCGGCGACCCTGCTGGTGCGTCCGCGCGCCGGCCTCGACCAGGAAGGCACCAAGCGACTGGTCGAGCGGGTCCGGGAGACCGTGGCGACGGCGGGGCTCGACACCGCCGAACCCGTGGTCACCGGTGTGCCGGTGGTGACCTCTGCGGTCGCCGCGGCGGCCACCGACGAGGCGCCGCGACTGGGTCTGGTCGCGCTGGTGACGGTCGGCCTGGTGCTGTTCCTGGTGCCGTGGACCCGCCGCAAGCGGGACCGCCTGCGGCCACTGGTCGCCGTCGGTCTCGGCACCGCCACCACGCTCGGCGCCTTCGGCCTGATCGACCGGCCGCTGTCGTTGGGTGTGGTCGCCTTCCTGCCGATCGTGCTGGGCATCGGCTCCGACTTCCCGATCTATCTCGCCCGGCAGACCCGCAGCCGCATCGTGCTCACCGCAGCCGCCGGCGCTGCGTTCGCCTTCGCCAGCCTGGCCCTGTCGCCGCTGCCGTTCGTGCGCGAGTTTGGTCTTGCCCTGGCCATCGGCGTGGTCGCCACCGTCGGCTGGGCGCTGCTGTTGCGTCCGTGGTTGGCTGCCGACCGCGCTGCTGACGTCCCGGCTGCTGCCCCCGCTGGCACTGGCCGCCCGGTCGGCACGCCGGTCCTCGCCGTCCTGGCCGGAGTCGCGGTGATCGCGGCTGGCGTCGGCTGGACGGTGCTGCCGAGTCTCGACGTCGCCTCGCAGCCCACCGAACTCGCTGCCGGCCTGCCCGAGCTCGACGACGTGGCGCTGGCGGAGGAGACCCTCGGTTTCACCAGCGAGGTGACCCTGGTGCGGCGCGGTGACTCGGTGCTGACCCCGGAGACCCTGAACTGGGCCTCGGATGTCGAGACCCAACTGCTCACCGCGCACGGTGATGCCCTGCGTCCGCTGCTCACCCTCAGCCGGCTGCTGGAGTTCCTCGGCGACGACCCCACCGCCGAGCAGGTGACGGCCGGCTCCCAGTTGCTGCCGGCGTACCTGCTCGAAGCCGTCGTCGGCGACAGTGGCCGGGTCGGCGCGATGACCTTCGGCCTGCGCATCGACGACGTCGCCGAGCAGCGCGACCTGATCGAGCAGATCAGCGCCGAGCTGCCCGAACCGCCCGACGGCGTCGAGGCGGAGTGGGTCGGTCTGCCCGTGGTGGCGGCCGGCGGCCTGGATGCCGTCTCGGCCAGCCGGTGGACCATCGGCCTGGGGGGTCTTTTGGTGGCTGCACTGGTGGTCGGAGTCGGACTCCGGTCGCGGCGCACCGGCCTGATGGTCGCCGCCACCGCGCTGATCGCCTCAGGCTGGGTGCACTTGAGTGTGTTCATCTCCGGTGCCGACCTCAACCCACTGACGTTGGCCGTGGCTGCGCTGGTGACCGTCACCGCCTGCGAGTTCACGGTGATGCTGAGTGAACGACACGCCCACGGTCGCCGGCTCGGACTGGCGGTCACCGTGGCTGCCTCCGCAGCGACGCTCGGCTACCTCACCCTGATCGCCTCCGACCTCGCGGTGCTCCAGTCGTTCGGATGGGTGCTCGCTTTCGGCGTGGCCTCCTCCTGTGCAGCCGCGTGGTTGGTGACCACGGTGGCAGCCACCCTTCAACCAGTCACCACCGAACAGGCCGGCCTGGCCGAGCCCACCCTCCGGGCAGGACACGACCGGGCCAATCCAGCTGACCAGACCGACCTGGTCGGCGACCCTGAACGAAAGACCGTCCCGTGCCCCTGAACCTCGACTCCGACAAA
>JBEBTI010000240.1:0-4659 GCA_040393845.1 Nocardioides daejeonensis | reverse complement strand
TTGGTGGAGCTGGCGGGAATCGAACCCGCGTCCTGCAGCGCAGTGTCAGGTCTTCTCCGGGTGCAGTCAGTGATGGCGTTTTCTCAGCCCCGGCGCTCGCACAGACACGTCGCCGACAGGCTCAGTCACGGAAAAGTCCCGATCACCCTCCGTGACGCGGAGTGATCAGCAAGTCTCCTAAATGAGGCCTGGGTCCGGGACGGAGACAGATGCCCGGTCAGACCCTTCGATCACTGCTCAGGCAGCGAGAGCGAAGTCGTTGCGCTTAGAGTCGGCAACTATTGGTTTCCAGCGATCGTTAACGAGATAACGCTGGCTCCTCGACCCGCTTCCCCTGAGACGTACGTCCCCAGTCGAAACCGATCAGCCCCTCTTGAGTTTTCAACACCGAGTCGTGCGACTCGCACCGCCGAGGCGATGAGGTCGACTCTACCCGGCACAACCGACGGAAACGAACCAGTATTCCTGGGTCAGCGCATCACGATCGTGCGGCTGGCCTTGCCCTTCTTGCCGATCGGCTTCACCGTGACCTTGAACCGGTCCTTGCCGCGAGTGTTCGGACGCTTCTTGTCGATGTCGAAGTCACCGTCGTCGTCGGCACGGTGGGTCTTGGAGTGGATCTTCCGGCCGTTGTGCTTGATGACGACCTTCCAGCGGCTGCCGCGGCGAGCATCGTCCAGGTCGACGCTGACCTCATAGCGACCGTCGTCGAGTTCGACGCTGAAGTCGACATCGGCGCCGGCCACCCGGAACTCGCGGTCCTTCTCGTAGTCGGCGTGCGCTGGTGCGGCGAACATGGCCAATGATCCGACCGAGAGGGCTGCGGTGGCGACGATCGCGGTGCTGGCCTTGCGGATGCGGGACATGTGATGACTCCTTGGTCTGAAGCTGCCCTGTGCGGGATTGGTGCAACCTTCCGACACCAGGATGAACCGAAGGTGACATCGGGATGAGGAGGTTCTCATCCACCGCAGTGAGGATGCTCAGGCGCCGAACAGTGTCTCGGCGTTGCCCCACAGCACCGCTCGCAACCAGGCGTCGTCTATGTCGGCACAGCGTTCGGTGAGCCGGACCAGTCCGTCGACCTGCGCGGCATGGGGATAAGGGATGTTCGGGAAGTCAGAACCCAGCAACACCTTGTCTCGCAAGGCTGCAAGGCGCGGCAGGAGTGTCGCCGGCACGGGCGACTGGTCATCGAAGAAGGGGGTGAAGACCATCGTCGTGTCGAGCCGCACCCGCGCGTAGCGCTCGGCCAGACCGACGAACTCGTCGTACTCCGGCGCGCCGAGGTGCGCGATCACCAACGGCAGTGAGGGATGCCGCCGCAGCAGTTCTGCGACCGGGCCGGGACCGGTGTATGACGTGGCCACCGGTCCTGAGCCGGCGTGCAGGATCACCGGCGTACCGGCCTCCGCGACCAAGCCCCAGGCTTCGTCGAGCAGCGGATCGGTGACATCGAAGGCGCCGACCTGGACGTGCACCTTCCACAGCTCCACCCCAGCGGCGAGCCGGGCGCCGACGTACGACGCGGCCCCCGGCTCCGGGAAGAAGGTCCCGCACCGGAGTGCGGCCGGGAACCGATCTGCGAAGCCGGCCGACCAGTCGTTGAGGAACTCGGCCATCGCGGGCTTGTGCGCATAGGTCAGTTGCGAGAACCGGCGTACGCCGAAGCCGGTGAGGGTTGCGACCAACTCCTCATCGGTGCCGCGATAGGTGATCGGCCACGGGCGTCCGACCAGCGGTCCAGCGGTGTCGAACACGGCGCGCACCTTGGACCCCATCGGCTCGGGGTAGAAGTGCGCGTGCACGTCGAAGAGTCCCGGCAGACCGAGCTCCTCGATGATCGGGTGGATCACTTCATGCCCTTGAGGCGACGCCCCAGCTCCTGCTGCTTCTCCCTGTTCCACTGGCGTTCGGCGATCGTGTGGCGCTTGTCGTACTCCTTCTTGCCACGGGCCAGCGCGATCTCGACCTTGGCACGCCCGTCCTTGAAGTAGAGCGACAGTGGGACCAACGTGTAGCCCTTGTCGCCCAACTTGCGCTCGATCTTGTGGATCTCGGCGCGGTTGAGCAGCAGTTTGCGCTTGCGCCGGGACATGTGGTTGGTCCAGGTGCCTTGGGTGTATTCGGGGATGTGGACGTTGTGCAGCCACACCTCGCCGTTCTCGATGTCGGCGAAGCCGTCGACGAGGTTGGCGCGCCCGGCCCGCAACGATTTCACCTCGGTGCCGACGAGGACCAGGCCGGCTTCCCACGTGTCGTCGATGTGGTAGTCGTGCCGCGCCTTCTTGTTCTGCGCGATCGGCTTCGTGCCCTGCTCCCTGACCATGCTGTCGATTCTCTCAGGCGTGGCAACGGGTTTGGGGTGCGAGGTCCACGGACTGCCGGTTCGAGCGATCTATCTGTCAGTTCGCGGGTATTTCTTGTCAGTTCGCGGGGTCAGAGCCAGTTCATCGGGTTGGTGGCGGCGCCGTTGACCATCACGGTGTAGTGGAGGTGGCAACCAGTCGACCAGCCGGTGGTGCCGACATAGCCGACCACCTGGCCGCGCTTGACGCGCTGCCCCACCGAGACGACGTACTTGGTGGCGTGGTTGTAGATCGAGGCGAGCGAAACGCCCTTGACCACGCCGTGGTCGAGGATCATCCGGTTGCCCCATGCGGTCTGGAAGTACGACGAGATCACCTTGCCGTCGGCCGCGGCGTACATCGGGGTGCCGCAGGCGGCGCCGAAGTCGACGCCGTCGTGCAACGATCGGTAGCCGTAGATCGGGTGGATCCGGAAACCGTAGGGCGAGGTGACGTACCCGTTCACCGGCGGGGTCAGGTAACCGCCGGCGTTGGACGTCGGCGCAGGGCTGGAGCCCTGCCTGCGGGCGCGGTTGCGCAGCATCTTCTCGATGCGTGCCTGGTCGGCCTCGAGCTCCTTGAGGATCTTGCGGTCACGGGCGCGGATCCGCGCGGCCCTGGCGGCCGCGGACCTGCGAGAGGTCACCCTCGTTGCGACGTCGGCAGCATCGGCCTGCGCCTGCTCCTCGAGTCGCTGCATCCGCGCCAGGTTCTCGGCAGCTGCCTTCCGCTTGGCCTCGACGTCATCGCGCTTGTCGGAGACCTGGTCACGTTGTACGCCGAGCATCACCTCGGCAGCCTCGAGTTCGCCCAACACCGCATCCTGCTCCTCGATGCTGGACCGGGTCGCGGCCTGGACGCGGGTCACGTCAGCGGGGTCGTCGGCGTTCAGCAGCGCGGCAAAACCCTCCAACTGCGGGTCCATGCCTTCGTACTGTGCTGCGAGCATCCGGTCGACGTCGGCCTGCTGGTCGCGCACGTCCTCACGGCCGGCCTTCAGCTCGGCAACGGCCTTCTCCAGGTCGGCCTCGGCCTGCACCAACCTGGCCTGCATGTCGCGGTCCTTGGCGCGTGCCGTGGTCAGTTCGCCCCGGGTCCGAGCCAGCTTCTGCCGGGCCGTCGACAGTGAACTCTTCGCGTCCCGCAACTTGATCGTCGCGCGGCGCAGTGCGGCGCTCGATTCGTCGAGGTCGTCGTGGGCGTGGTCGAGCTTCTTCTCGATCTCGCGTTGCTTGTCCTTGAGGTCGTCAGCCCACGCGAGGGGCGATGCTGCTGCGCCGAGCACTACCAGCAGTGCAGCCACCAGGGCCACCAGCCGGTTCCGGCGCTCGCTGGGGAAGGAGCGAGCCACGATGAAACCTTCGTTCGGGGAAGTGAACGACTCGACCGTAGACGACCGGAGTCAGACTTTGAGGTATTTGCGCGTCAACACGAGGGTCGGAATCACGGTGAGCACCGGACCGATCACCGCGATCCAGCCGACCGCCGACAGGTAGTCGGCGAAATCGACCCACGGCATGAAGCGCAGGTTCTCCGAGACCTTCTCGTGGATGCCGAACCACATGAACGCACCCAGGGCTCCCGCGGCGAGACCGACACCGATCACTGCGGTGACCAGAGCCTCGAGCAGGAACGGCAACGAGATGTAGAGACTCGAGGCGCCGACCAACCTCATGATGCCGATCTCACGCCGGCGCGCGAACGCTGCCAGCCGGATGGTGTTGGCCACGAGGAGCAGGGCCGCGAAGACCAGGAAGGCTCCGATGCCGATCGCGCCGTACTTGAGCGCGTCGATCGTCGAATAGATCGGGTCGAGGATCTCCTTGGCAGTGCGCACCGAGTAGACACCCGGCAGCGTCTGCACCGAACTGACCACGCCCTCGTAGTGGCGGGCATCCTTGAGATTGATCCAGATCGAGGCGTGCATGTAGTCGGCCGACGACGGGACGTTCTCCTCCCCCATCAGCCGCTTGACCTTCTCGTAGGACTCCTCCTGCGACTCCTCGTGCCACGAGGCGACCTCGTCGCTGGCCTCGACCTGCTTGATGATCGCGGCCTTCTCCGCCTCCGAGACCGGGCCCAGACACCCCGGTTCACCCCGGGTGCCGTTGCACAGGAAGAGGGTCACCTGGAGTTGGCTGCCGAAGTAGTCCTCGGCCTTCTTGGCCTGACTGTTGAGCAGGAATCCCAGCCCGACCAGCGTCAGGGAGACGAACAGGGTCAGCACGACCGCGACGTGCATCGAGAAGTTGCGACGCAGGCCCTGGCGGAGCTCGGAAAAGACGTGTCGAAGCTGCATGTCTCTCAGTTC
>JBEBTI010000239.1:0-4685 GCA_040393845.1 Nocardioides daejeonensis | reverse complement strand
GAGCTCGAGGATCCGAAGCACGAATTGTCGCAACACGAGGATGAATTTCCCATCGGCTCGAAGGCTGGGTGTGACCTGTCCCACTGAACGGAAGACCCGTCCGAGACGGAACGGTCAGAGGCTGACGGCGGTGCGGATGACCTTGCCTGTGGCGTTGCGGGTCAACGGTTGGTCGACGATGCGCCACTGGGACGGCACCTTGTAATGGGCGAGGTTCTCCGCGGCGAACCGGCGCAGTTCGAGCTCCAGTGCTGCCCGGTCGGAGTCGGCACCCGGCGCCATGACGACCACGGCCGCCACCTCCTGACCGAGGTCGTTGTGCGGCACGCCGATGACGACGCATTCGGCGACGGACGGGTGCTCGGCGAGGGCGCCCTCCACCTCCGCGGGATAGACGTTCTCGCCGCCGCGGATGATCAGGTCGGTACGACGGCTCACCAGTCGCAGCCGGCCGGCCTCGTCCATGATGCCGAGGTCGCCGGTGCGCAACCACCGGTCGCTGGTGAAAGCGGATTCGGTCGCCTCGGGGTTGTTCCAGTAGCCGAGCATCGTGAAGCAGCTGCGGGTGTGCACCTCACCTTCCTCGCCGACGCCGAGCTGGTTGCCGTTGACGTCGCGGACCTGGATCTCGACACCCACGATCGGACGACCGAGCGTGCCGGGAGCCTGGGCAAGGTCCATCGGCGTGGCCACCGCGATCGCCGTGCACGTCTCGGTCATGCCATAACTGTCCACGAGTGCGCTGGCGAAAGGAAGGCCGTCGCGCAGGCGCTGCTTGAACTCGGCCGACGAAGGTGCCGACGACAGCGCGAACGCGGTCAGCGAGGAGGTGTCGTAGTCACGGACTCCCTCGAACTGCAGGAGCCGGTTGGCCATCGTCGGAACAGCACCCCAGTTGGTCACGCGTGCGTCCTGGATCAACTGGAGCACGTGGGCCGGCTCGAAGGCGCCTTGGTGCAAGGCGATGGTGCTGCCGGTTGCAGCCTTCGCGACGGTGATGTTGTGCAAGCTGCCGATGTGGAACAACGGCATCGCCAGCAGGTGGACCTTGTCCACTGCGGCGACCGGGTCACCGAAGGCGGCGCCGAGCGCGTCGGCATAGCGGTGGTATTCGATGACCGCGCACAGGTTCCGGTGCGAGTGCACGGCGCCCTTTGCGCGTCCCGACGTGCCGGAGGTGTAGAGGATGACAGCCGGGTCGTCCTCTGCCACGTCGGCGGACGGCAGTTCGGCATCGGGGTGGGCCGTCGCCATCCGGTCGAGGTCCGCCTCGATGTCGAGCACCGTCGCGTCGGCGTCAGCGAGGAGCGCAAGGCGCTTGGCGTCGGCGAAGACCACCTTCGGGGTGGCGTGTTCGAGGCCGTACTCGAGTTCACGCTGCGACCACCAGGCGTTGTAACCCACCGCGATGGCGCCAATCGAGACCGTGGCCCAGAATGCCTGGATCCAACCCACGCCGTTGGCTGCGGCGATCGCCACCCGGTCACCCTTCTCGATGCCGTGCTCTTCGCGGAGCACACGGGCGATCGAGGCCACGCGAGCCGCGTGTTCGCCGTACGTCATCGTGTCCTTCAGGGTCACCACGTAGGGACGCTCGGCGTGCTCCAGCGTGGCGGCGAGCACCTCGTGGAGGGCTCGGTGACGGTGGACGAACACCGGGATCTCGGTGCCGAGCACCTCTGCCTTCTCGAGCTCGAATCGGGCGCCCGGGGCAGTCAGGCCGGCAATGATCTGCTGGGCTGCTGCTGCGGGGTCGATCTGGCTCATGCGGTTTCCTCCGGTGATGGTGCGGCGAATGGGGTCGTCAGGACACGCTCAGTGCGCCAGTATGTGTGCCCGATCACCGCCGACGACGCACTGTTCCCGATCACCGGGAAGCGGCCGCACGGGGCCGGCCCACTGACCCAAGGATGGCCTGCGTCACACCACTGAGTCAGGAGAAGTTGATGAGCACACTGCAGGGCAAGGTCGCCATCGTCACCGGCGCCGGACAGGGCGTCGGCCAGGGCATCGCTCTGGCGCTCGCGACCGAAGGCGTCGACGTCGCTGTCGTCGGACGCACCGAGAGCAAGTTGCTCGAGACCGCCGAACTGTTGCGCGCCCGCGGCGTGCGCGCCGAGATCTACACCGCCGACGTGATGGACACCGAGGCGATCCCCGCGCTGGTCGAACGGATCGTCGGCGACATGGGTCGCCTCGACATCCTCGTCAACAACGCCTACTCCGGCACCTTCGGACCCCTGCTCGAGGCGAGCGTGAAGAACTTCACGAAGGGTTTCGTCTCCGGGCCGTTTGCGGCATTCGCGTTCATGACTGCCGCGCATCCGCATCTCAAGGCCGCCGGCGGGGGGTCCATCGTCAACCTGGTCACCTCCGCAATGGTGCGCTGGGACCTGTCGACGTACGGCGCCTACGCCGCGGCGAAGTCGGCCCTGCGTTCGCTGAGCCGCACCGCCGCCGTGGAGTGGGGTCCGGACAAGATCCGGGTCAACAGCATCGCCCCCCACGCCCTCTCCCCCGGTCTCAAGTGGTGGATCGAGAACAACCCGGAGGAGGCGGAAGAGTTCATCGCCGCCATCCCGATGAAATACATCGGCGACCCCGAGGCCGACATCGGTCGCGCCGTCGTCTCCCTCTGCGGCGACGACCTGCGCTACCTCACCGGTGCCACCATCCCCCTCGACGGGGGCCAGGCCAACTTCGGCTGACCGCCCCCTCAGCCACCCAGGCCCATAAAAGTCCCTGACCCTTCGGCACCTGCCACGCGTGTGGAAGGTGCCTAAGGTCAGGGACTACCGGGGATCAGAAATGGTCGGCCGGGCGGAGGGTGGCTTCGGCGCCGCCGTCGACATAGATCATCTGGCCGGCCATGTGGGTGTTCTCGGGCGAGACCAGCCAGATCAGCGCGTTGCCGATCACTTCCGGCTCGGCGTACCCGTTGAGCGGCATCGGTACGGCCGCGTCCATGATCTTCTTCCACTCCGGGTCGCTGATCAGGCCCGCCGTCATGGCTGACAGCACCACTCCCGGCGCGATGCCGTTCATCGGTACGCCGGCCCCTGCGAACTCCGGCGAGACCGCCCGGGTGCGCATCCACTGTGCCAACGCGCTCTTGGTCGAGGGATAGATCGAGTGTGGGCGCGCCGCTTCGGCGGCAGCCACTGCAGCCGCCTCGTCGCCGGCCAGGCAGGCCTCGACGATGGCGGACTCGACCGGCTGCGTGCCGGAGATCGAGCCGACCAGCGCAACCCGGCCGCCACCGGCAACGAGCCCGGGCAACAGTGCCTCGACCAGTTCGGTGGTGCCGAAGTAGTTGACGTTGACCTGCAGCGGGGTCGCGTTGCTCACGCCGGCACAGGTGATCAGTCCGTCGATCGCTCCGTCGCACTGTTCGAGGATCGCGGCAGCGGCTGCCGCACGCCCCTCGGCGTGGGAGAGGTCAGCGGTCACCTCGACGTGCGCGAGGTCCACCCCGATGACCCGGTCGCCACGGGCGCGCAGGAGGGCAGCCGTGGCCGCACCGATTCCCGCTCCCGCTCCGGTCACCACGATCTTGCGAGTCATTCAGTTCTCCTTCTTCGCGCTGGCGCGCGTCGCGTCGTACGTCGGTCCGAGGATGAGTTGGCAGGTGAGGCGGACGTCGTCCTCCGCCTCCTCCGTGGTGATCACGTCGTTCAACACGGAAATCAGTACGCCGTACCAGGACTGCTCGATCAGCCGCACCAGGCGGCGGTCGTGGTCGTTCGGGTCGGACACCCCCAGCGCCCGGTAGAGCACCTCGTGGAAGGCCTTCGACGGCACGGAGCCCTCGCGCCCGACCTGCAACTGGGCGTGGTTGTTGGCCTGGAGCATGGCGGTGGCGAGGAGGGGACGGGCCAGCAGTTGCCGGCTGGCGGCCAGCAAGGTCGCCGAGACCGCGTCGGAGGGCAGAGTGGCGTCGTCCGCGACCGGCCCGAGAGGCAACCGCTCGACCTGGCTCTGCAACAGGCCGACGAAGAGGTCGTTCTTGGACGGGAAGTAGCGATAGAGGGTCGCGATCGCGACGCCGGCCTCCTTGGCCACGTCGTTCATCTGCATCCGCTCGTGCCCGCGTTCGGTGCCGAGTCGCGCAGCCGCACGCAGGATTCGACGGTAGCGATCCTTCTGATCCGCCGACACCGGCAGCGCCGGTTCCCTGTTCTCGGCGATTCGCGCCACCTGCGGTCCCCCTGTTTGATCGCACCCTGCACACACGTCGACACGGTGTTGTGCCGTGTCTCACACTGGAGGGGAGTCTGGCCGGTCCGGACGCAACACCGAGCGGCGCTTACCGCTGAGTGGGAACATCTGGCCATCGCGTCTCGCGCCCGGCGACACTCAGTGCCAGGAGCCTGCTGCCGAAAGAAGGGTTTGCGTGATGACCACGACGAACGACAACACCGAGGTGCGCAAGATCGAGGTGGACGATGCACCCACCCGGTTTGCCCGCGGTTGGCACTGCATCGGCCTCGAGCGCGACCTGAGTGACGGCAAGCCGCACCAGATCAACGCCTTCGGCCAGAAGCTGGTCGTCTTCACCGGCGACGATGGCAAGGTCAACGTGCTCGACGCCTACTGCCGCCACATGGGCGGCGACCTGTCCCAGGGCACCGTCAAGGGCAACGAGATCGCCTGCCCCTTCCACGACTGGCGCTGGGGCGGCGACG
>JBEBTI010000238.1:0-4734 GCA_040393845.1 Nocardioides daejeonensis | reverse complement strand
CCTGGGTGGGGTCGTCCTGCGGACCGCGTTGGTCGCCGTACAACCACTGGTACTCGGGTGTGCCCGGCTCGGGCGGGTTCTGCCGATCAGCCATGCGGGCAAAGGTACCGGTCGGTCGCGCGGGTTCCGCGGATACCGTGACGACATGACAGATCCGCTGCGCACCCCGGCCTTCTCCGAAGTGTCGCTCGCCACCTTGATGCATGCTCCCGCGGCCAACCTGCTCGGCAACGTGCACGGCGGCGAGATCATGAAGCTGGCCGACTCCACCGCCGGTGCGGCCGCGCGTCGACACAGCGGCGGCCCCGCAGTCACGGTGGCGATGGACGAGATGCTCTTCCTCGCGCCGGTGCACGTGGGCGACATCGTGCGCACGCTCGGTCGGGTGCTGTGGGTGGGACGCAGCTCGATGGAGGTCGGCGTGCGGGTGGAGGCGGAGTCGTGGGGTGACACCTCCAAGGAGCCGCTGCTGGTGGCGAGTGCAGCCTTCGTCTTCGTGGCGATCGACGACGACGGCCGGCCGCGCCCGGTGCCCGAGCTGGTCATCGAGAACGATCGTGACCGGCACCGGTGGCGCGAGGCCGAGATCCGGCGGGCGCACCGGTTGGCTCGCAAGCAGGAGATGGACGCCAACCGCTGGGAGTGAGTTTCCCGGTCTCGGCGAGTCGCATCGGCCTGTGACGGGTGGGACTGGTGATACTGGCGAGCACACGGCCCGAACATGGGCCAGTCGAGACCAGGAAGGCTCCTCGATGCCGCCCGTCACTTCCCCCGGGTCGCAGGATCGAAACGGTGCCAGCCGCACGGACGACCGTGCGGCCAAGGTGCGATTTCGTCGCGCGCTCACCCTGATGCTGATGACCCTGGTGGTGCCGGGCTCGGCCCAACTGGTTGCCGGGCGCCGCGATGTCGGCCGCATCGCCATCCGGATCTGGCTCGGCGTGATTGCCGTCGGCGTCGCCGCACTGCTCGTCGGAGCGGTCTGGAACAGCTTGGTCATCGAGGCCGGGGTCAACACCAAACTGCTCAACCTGCTCCGCTTCGTGCTGATGGTGCTCGCCGTGGGTTGGGCAGCGCTCTTCGTCGACGCCTGGCGGATCGGGCAACCGCTCACGCTGGTCCGCAGACAGCGCCTGACCGCGGCCGGGCTCAACGGCTTCCTGGTCTTCGGTGTCGCCGGCGCCCTGCTCTTCAGCGCCCACCTGGTGACCGTGCACCGCGACCTCGTGCTGACCATGTTCGGCAACGGCCCGGCCAGCGAAGCGACTGCCGGTCGCTACAACGTGTTGCTGCTCGGCGGCGACTCCGGCAACGACCGGTGGGGCCTGCGTCCCGACTCGCTCACGGTGGCCAGCATCGACGCCGAGTCCGGTCGGACCGTCCTGGTCGGCCTCCCGCGCAACTTGCAGAACTTCAAGTTTCGCGAGGGATCGGTGATGGCCGAGCAGTTCCCCGACGGTTTCAACTGCGACGACTGCTATCTCAACGGGGTCAGCACCTGGGCGGAGGACAACACCGAGTTGTTCGGCCGGTCCAGGACCCCAGGGGTGGACGCCACCGTCGAGGCGGTCGAGGGCATCACCGGGCTCGACATCAACTACTGGGCAATGGTCAACCTGCAGGGCTTCGAAGACCTCGTCGACGCGGTCGGAGGAGTGACCCTCAACGTGCGCGACCGGATCCCGGTCGGCGGTCTGGGCAGCGACGTGACCGGCTACATCGAACCCGGCACGCGCGAACTCAACGGCCACGACACGCTCTGGTTCGCCCGGGCCCGCGAAGGTTCTGACGACTATTCACGGATGGCGCGGCAGAAGTGCGTGATGGCCGCGATGGCGGCCCAGATCAGTCCCAAGACGTTGCTCACCAACTACCAGGACATCGCCAGGGCGACCACGGGCCTGGTCGAGACCGACCTGCCGCGCAGCGAGGTCGCCACCTTCCTCGAACTCGGGCTCAAGGCCAAGGACCAGACGATGTCGACCGTCTCGATCGTGCCGCCCGCGATCAACACCGCCGAGCCCGACCTCGCCAAGATCCGCACGATGGTCGAGAACGGCATCGCGCGGGCCGAGGGACGCCACGGCGCCGGCAAGAGGCCGAAGACGCAGGGTGCAACCACCGCCACCAACGGCGGATCCCTGGGCAGCCGCAACGAAGGGTACGCCGCCAACGAGGCCGACGACCTCACTGCGGCCTGCTGAGGCCGAGGCATCTCATAGGGTGTCTGCGTGCCAGCCAGCTCCGACGCCCGACGCATCCTCGCAGTGGTGGTGACCTTCAACCGCCTGGAGTTGTTGCAGTCGCTGCTCACCGCACTGCGGTCGACCCCGCGCCTCGCCGGAGTGATCGTCGTCGACAACGCCTCGAGCGACGGCACCGGCGAGTGGTTGGCCCGGCAGACGGCCAGCCGTGACGGCGTACCCGTGCAGCACCTGCGATTGCCCGACAACCGCGGGGGAGCCGGTGGCTTCCACGCCGGGCTGGAACGTGCCGTCGCCGACGGTGCGGACCTGGTCTGGCTGATGGACGACGACGGCATGCCCACGGCGGACTGCCTCGACCGGTTGCTGGCCGAGGACGACCTCGACTTCTGGGGCCCGGTCGTCGTCGACGAGGCCGCGCCCGACCGCCTGGTCTTCCCGATCCGCCTGCCCGGTGGCACGCAGGTCGTCCACCACCTCGACGACGTACGCCGGGCCGCGACCGCCGGGCGGATCGACGACATCGTGATCCCGTTCAACGGGGTGCTGGTGACCCGGGAACTCGTGTCGCGGATCGGTCTGCCCCGTTCGGAGTTCTTCATCTGGGGTGACGACCACGAATACCGGCTGCGGGCCGAGAAGGCCGGCGCCCGGATCGCCACCGTCGTGGATGCCGCCGTGCGCCATCCGTCGGTGGGCGACCTGGGCGCGCCCATGCTCGGCGGGCGAACGACCTACAACCACTCGCCGTCCGACCTCAAGCACTACTGCATGGCGCGCAACAACGTGGTGAACCTGCGCGACCACCGCGGCTGGCCGTTCGTGCTGGCGTTCGTGCTGAAGACGCTGTGGTTCTACGTCGTCACCAAACCGTCGTGGCACCGACTGAAGCTCAGCGCGGCCGGCATCAGGGCCGGAGTGAGCAACGACTTCACCGGGCACCGGAGGTTCTTGTGACCGGCCCCGAACTCCCTCGCGACGCTCGACCGACGGAGTCG
Source organism: Nocardioides daejeonensis (assembly GCA_040393845.1). GTDB lineage: Bacteria > Actinomycetota > Actinomycetes > Propionibacteriales > Nocardioidaceae > Nocardioides > Nocardioides daejeonensis_A. Next base: position 1,532 of record JBEBTI010000238.1, on the reverse strand, counting down.
GTCGCCGTGGTGATCGTCACCTACAACCGGGCCGACCTGCTCACTCGGACGCTGGCCGGGTTGACGGAGCAGACCCGGCGCCCGGACGCGGTGATCATCGTCGACAACGCCAGCACCGACCACACCCAGGACGTGTTGGCCGGCATCACCGGACTGCCGTTGCAGGTGCTGACGAGCGCGAAGAACACCGGGGGAGCGGGCGGCTTCCACCAGGGCATGCGGGCCGCGCACGCACAGGGGTTCGACCGGATCTGGCTGATGGACGACGACGTGGTGCCGGCGCCCGAGTGTCTGGCGGTGCTGATGGCCCACGACGACCCGTGCCTGATGGCGGTCCGCGAGGACCTCAACGGCCGTCTCGTGGAGAAGTCCGCACTCCGGTTCGACCTGCGCAACCCGCTCGCCGTACGCCCCAAGACCGCCAGCGTCGAAGGCACGTACGCCGACCGCGCGGCGATGCCGCCGACCGTGGCGCTGGAGAACGTCGCCTTCGAGGGCTTCCTGGTCAAGCGCGAGGTGGTCGATGCGATCGGCCTGCCCGACCCGACGTTCTTCATCTTCTACGACGACGTCGACTTCGCGATCCGTGCCCGGGCAGCCGGGTTCCCGGTGCTCGGGGTGCGCGACGCCGTACTCGTGCGTCAACTCGAGTTCGACCAGCAGCACGCCCTCGACACGTGGAAGGGGTTCTACATGTATCGGAACCTCTTCGTGGTGCACCTCAGGTACGGCGAGAACGCCTTCGTGCGGTGGAAGCCGTGGTTGATCACCGCAATGGTCGTGCTGCTCAGTCCGTTGCGCGGAGGGCGGGGAGAGGCGGCGAACGTGATCAAGGCCATGCGCTCGGCACGGACGATGCGGGCGCTCCCCGCCGTCGCGGTTGCCGGAGATCCCGGTCCGGCTCGGTAGACTTGCGCAGCCTCGAAACCTCAGGAGTTCTGTTTTGTCAACGCCAGACCTAGTTGTCGTCGGTTCCGGGTTCTTCGGTCTGACCATCGCCGAGCGATGCGCCGAGGAGCTCGGGCTGCGCGTCCTCGTCCTCGAGCGTCGCTCCCACATCGGTGGCAACGCCTACAGCGAGTTCGACGAGGAGACCGGGATCGAGGTGCACAAGTACGGCACCCACCTGTTCCACACGTCCAACGAACGGGTCTGGGAGTACGTCAACCGGTTCACCTCGTTCACCAACTACCAGCACCGTGTGTTCGCGAAGTACCAGGGGCAGGTCTACACCTTCCCGATGAACCTCGGGCTGATCAACCAGTTCTTCGGCAAGGCCCACACGCCTGACGAGGCGCGTGCGCTGATCGCCGAGCAGGCCTCCGAGTTCGAGACCGCCGAGGCGCAGAACCTCGAGGAGAAGGCGATCAGCCTGATCGGCCGCCCGCTCTACGAGGCCTTCGTGAAGGGCTACACCGCCAAGCAGTGGCAGACCGACCCGAAGGAGCTGAGCGCCGACATCATCACGCGGCTGCCCGTGCGCTACACCTTCGACAACCGCTACTTCAACGACACCTACGAGGGTCTGCCGA
>JBEBTI010000237.1:0-4741 GCA_040393845.1 Nocardioides daejeonensis | reverse complement strand
TCGGGCTTGTGGGCATAGTCGACGACTGCGGTGACCTGCTCGCCCACGGCCACTCGCTCCAGTCGGCCGGGCACGCCCGCACCGGCGGTGAGTGCCGGGCCCAATGCCGCGAGGTCGTGGCCGACCAGACTGGCTGCGCCCAGTGCAGCAAGGGCATTGGAGACGTTGAACTCGCCGGGGATCGGCACCGACGTCTGCACCTGCAGGTCGCCGTGGGAGGCCACGAAGGTCGAACCGACCGGGGTGGCTTGCACGTCGAGCGCCCGCCAGTCGGCCGCGTCGTCGGTGAGTGCATAGGTCGAGGTGGGGATGCCGGCCCGGGCGGCGATGATCCGACCGTGCTCGTCGTCGACGTTGACCAACGCCTGCTTGGCGTGGGCCGGAGTGAACAAGGTCGCCTTCACCTCGAAGTACTCCGCCAGGTCGGCGTGGAAGTCGAGGTGGTCGCGGCCGAGGTTGGTGAACAACGCGAGGTCGAAGACGATCCCGTCGACCCGCCGCATCGCCAGGGCATGGCTGGAGACCTCCATCGCGCAGGTGTCGACGCCGGCCTCGACCATCCGGGCGAAGAGCGCCTGCAACTCGGGAGCTTCGGGTGTGGTCAGCGTGCTGGGCACCTCGGTGCCGAGGATCTTGGTGCCGACCGTCCCGATCACGCCGGCCGGTACGCCGGCACCGGAGAGGGCGAGCTCGACGAGTCGGGTGACGGTGGTCTTGCCCTGCGTCCCGGTGACGCCGATCATCCGCAGCCGGCGGGTGGGGTGGCCGTAGACGTGTGACGAGACCGCGCCGAGCACCGCTCGGGGGTCGGCGACGACCAGCAGCGGCACGCCGAGGTGGGCGGTCCGTGCCGCGCCGTCGGCATCGGTCAGCACCGCCACCGCACCGGCTGCGACCGCCTCTGCAGCATGGTCGGCGCCGTGGGCGCGGGCGCCGGGCAACGCGGCGTACAGGTCTCCGGGCAGCACCCGTCGGGAGCTGAGGCTGACCCCGGTCACCTCGACCGCGGTTCCGGGGGCGTCACACCCCACGAGGGCCGCCAGCTCTGTCACCGGAGTACGGCGCACCTGCTGCGGCCTGGTCCGGCGCAACTCGCTCTCACTCACCACTGCGGGAGGGTACCGCTCCTGGAACGGATCACCACTCCACCGGGAGGGTGGACGGCGTGGTTCCGGTCGGCTCGATGCCGTACTTGTTGAGCAGGTAGGTCATCACCTGGCTGAAGACCGGGCCGGCCGTCGACCCACCACCACCGCCGTTGCCGGGGTCCTGGATCACGACATAGACAGTGAACTTGGGGTCGTCGGCGGGCGCGAACCCGGCGAACGACACGGTGAAGGTGCCGTCGTAGCCACCGGAGGGTCCGACCCGCTGCGCCGTGCCGGTCTTGCCGGCAACCCGGTAACCGGGCACCGCGGCCCGCGCGGCGACGCCGTCGGGCTGGGTGACCAACTCCATCATCTCGGCCACTTCGCGTGCGGTCTCCTCGCTCACCACACGCTCACTGGTCGCCTGGGAGGTGCCGACGGTCTGGCCGGTGTCGGTGCTCGCTTCGCCGACCACCAGGCTGGGGTCGATCCGCACGCCGCCGTTGGCGATGGTGTTGATCGCGGCCGCCATCTGGATCGCGTTGACGCTGATGCCCTGGCCGAAGGAGATCGTGTCGCGGGTGCCGTCGCTCCAGTTGTCCGGCAGGATGCCGGCGCTCTCGCCGCGGACTCCGATGTCGGTGCGGGATCCGAGGCCGAACTTGACGAGGTAGTCGCGGAAGACGTCCTTGTCGAGTTCGCGCGCCGCCATCACGGTGCCGACGTTGGACGACTTGGCCAGTGCGCCGGCTGCCGTCAGTCGGATCGTGCCGTGGTCCCAGTAGTCGCCGATCGGCCGGGCGCCTGCGCGCTCGAGCTCGGAAGGCACCTTGAGTCGGGTCCGGGGCGTGATCAGCCCCTCCTCGATCAGGGCGGCGAAGGTGAGCGACTTCGCCACCGATCCGGGCTCGTAGACGTCGGACAGGGTCCGGGCACCGAGGTCGGCCTCGTCCTTGACGTCGGTCGGGTTGTTGGCGTCGTACGACGGGTAGTCGGCCAGCGCCAGGATCTGGCCGGTGTTCGCCTCGGTCACGACCACAGCACCCGACTGGGCGCCGGCCTCGATCACCGCGGAGCGCAGTGCACGCTGGACGTACCACTGCACGTCGCGGTCGATGGTGAGCTGCAGGTCGTCGCCGTCGACCGCCTCGGTGGTCGAGGATTCACCGAGCGGGATCCGGTTGCCGCCGCCGACCTCGTAGCGCGCCTCGCCGTCGGTGCCGGCGAGCTGGGAGTCGAAGGTGAGCTCCAGCCCTGCCAACGGACCCTCGACTCCGAGGAACCCGAGCAGGTTCGCGGCCACGTCGTCGGACGGGTAGTCACGGATCGGGTCACGTTCGGTGGTGATGCCCTTGTAGCCGAGCTCGGCCAGCTCCTGGACCACGGCGGTGGCGGTGGTCCCCGGAACCTTGCGGGCGAGGTACTGGAACCGCGTGTCCTGCTTGCGGAGCCGTTCGAGGGTCTGGAAGTAGTCGATGTCGAGACGTTCGGCCAGCAGGGTGGCGATCTCAGGTGCATCTGCGCGGGTCAGCTGCGGGTCAGCGACCACCATGCGTCCGCTCACCGAACTGGCGAGCGCCACCCCGGTGCGGTCGAGGATCGCCCCACGAGCAGCGGGAAGTTGCACCGGCTGCACGCCTTCACGGGCGGCCATCGCGGCGTACGCCCCGGGGTCGATCGCCTGCAACTGCACCAGCCGGGCCCCGAAGAACGAGAGCACCAGGGCAATCAGCACGAACCCCAGCCGCAACCGGAGCAGGGCGGAACCCCGCGCGCCACCAAGTGACTGTGGCCCTCTGCTCAACGGTTGCTCCGCTCTCCTCGGCGGGAACGTCCGACATCATTCCTACCCGCAGCAGAGCCTGGTTCCGCTGAGGTGTTGTTCGTGTCGGATGATCGTTTCTGCTTGTTCTTCTTCGTGGGCTCGGGGTCGGTCCACTTGATCTTCGGCGGCGGCGTGAGGGTCGACGGCTTCCGCACCGCGGGCTCGCGGATCGAGAACTGCGACTCCGCCCCAGCCGGCGGGAGGTCGGCGCCACCGACACTTCCGTCCCGCAGGTCGACATAGCCGGCAACCGGACCCTCGACCATGCCGAGCGCCTTGGCCTGCTGGGCGACCCGCTGCGGGTTGTTGAGGCCTTCGAGTTCCATCTGCAACCCCTCCTTGCGCGCGGTCAGGTCCTCGACCTGCTTCTCCAGGGCCGTCGCGGTGAAGGAGTTCTGCTGCATCGTGGTGTTGAACATCAGGAGCCCGACCACACCGGCCACCAGCAGCATGCTGATCAGGACCACGAACGGCACCCGCGGCGTACGACGGCGCAGCCGCGGCACCACGCTGAGGCGGGCCCGCTCGACCGCCTGCTCGGCGATCCGACTGATCCGGACGCGGCTCGACACGGGGGATGCACTCATGCCCGTACTCGCTCGCTGCGCTCGCTCATGCGTTGGCTCCTCCTCTGACGCGTTCGACGGCACGCAGTCGGACGGACGCGGCCCTGGGGTTGGTGCTCAGTTCTGGCTCGACTGCCTTCTCCGCACCACGGGTGACGGTGCGGAACGTCGGTTCCATCCCGGCAGGCACGAACGGCATGTCCGGCGGCACGTCCGACTTCGTGACGGCCTGGAAGGCGTGTTTGACCAGTCGGTCCTCGAGGGACTGGTAGGACTCCACGACCACCCGGCCGCCGACACCGACCGCGTCCAACGCCGCCGGGATCGCCCGTTCCAGCACCCGCAGCTCGTCGTTCACCTCGATCCGGAGCGCCTGGAAGGTGCGTTTGGCCGGGTGCCCACCGGTGCGCCGCGCCGGAGCCGGGATCGCCTCGTAGAGGAGCTCGACCAGCCGGCCCGACGTGGTGAACGGTTCGACCGCTCGCGCCGCGACGACCCGGTCGGCGATCCGCTTGGCGAACTTCTCCTCGCCGTAGACCCGGAGGATCCGGGTCAGGTCGCCGGATTCGTAGGTGTTGAGGACCTCGGCCGCAGTGATCCCGCGCGAGTCGTCCATGCGCATGTCGAGGGGGGCGTCCTGGGCGTAGGCGAACCCACGGTCAGCCTCGTCGAGTTGCATCGAGGAGACGCCGAGGTCGAAGAAGAAGCCGTCGACCGAGGCGAGGCCCAACGAATCGAGCACCTCGGGAATCTCGTCGTAGACCGCGTGCACCAGATCGGTGCGTCCGGCGTACGGCGCCAACCGCCGCCCGCTCAACTCGAGGGCGTGCAGGTCACGGTCGATGCCGATCAGTCGGGCTTCGGGGAATGCCTGCAGGAGTGCCTCGCTGTGGCCGCCGAGACCGAGGGTGCAGTCGACGACGACGGCGCCGGGCGCAGCCAGGGCGGGCGCAAGGAGGGCGACGACCCGGTCGAGCAGCACCGGGACGTGCCGGGGAGCAGACACTCCCTCGCTCCACTCGCTCATGGTCTCGACCCCTGGCAGTTGTGTGTTGGCGTGGAAAAAATGATTCGCAACGTCTGGTCCCTGCCCGCTCCCGTCGGGGAAGTTCGTCGTCTGGAACCGGGGAAGGTGCCCCAGAAGGCGAGGTGAGGGAGCGGGCGCGAGACCGGGCGCTGCGAACCGTTGTTGAGTTGTGGTGGTCGAGGGCTCAGTAGCCCGGGAAGATCTCGTCGCTGATCTCGGAGAACTTGCTCTCCTG
>JBEBTI010000236.1:0-4752 GCA_040393845.1 Nocardioides daejeonensis | reverse complement strand
CAACTCCCAGCTCGGCGTACGCAACTCCCAGCTCGGCGTACGCAACTTCCAGCTCGGCGTACGCAACTCCCAGCTCGGCGTACGCAACTTCCAGTTCGTCGTCAGTGAAGCAGGTTGAGGGCGGCGGGACGTACGCGGAGAGTGAGGGTGGCACCGGGCGTGAGGGTGCCGAGGGGCTCCCCGTCGCCGCCGACGGAGACGGGGCGCCGGACGCTCAGGGTGATCTCCCGACCCTGCAGCACGGTGACCTCGTCGAGGGCAACGTGGGCACCGTCGTACACCTTGGGCAGTGAGCGGATCAGGTCGAGCTTGCCGGCAGCCGCAATCACCACCACCTCGAGCTGCCCGTCGTCGACGACGGCCGACGGGGCGATCTGCATGCCGGATCCGTAGTAGGCGGAGTTGGCCACCACGACCGTCGCCGCCGTGACCTCGCGCGCCAGGCCGTCGACGGTGACCACCGTCGGCGTCGGTCGGAAGGTGGCCAACGCCCGGACCGCCGCCCAGGGGTACTGCAACTTGCGCGGCAACCACCGGGCGCCGTCGACGATCTCGGCAGCGCGCGCGTCCACACCCGCGTAGACCGAACCGGCCACCACCACGACCGCTCCGTCAGGTCGGGTGACCTCGATCAGGTCGACCGGTTTCGGATCTGCGTCGAGCAGGACCCGCGCCACCCGCTCCGGCGCCGTCGGCAGCCCGAGCATCCGCGCGAAGTCGTTGCCTCGGCCAGCGGGCACGATGCCGAGCGTGCCACCGCGCGCGGCCACTTCGCCCGCGACGGACGAGAGCATGCCGTCACCGCCCACCGAGACGACCACGTCTCCGCGCTCCACGGCGCGGCGGACCAGGGCCTCGGTCGCCTGCGGACCGGGTGAGTAGGTGACGTCGACCTCTGCGCCGGCATCGCGCAGGTGACGCGCCACCGGCACCACTGCCTCAGGCGCAGCTCCACCGCCGGACGAGGGGTTGACCAAGAAGCTGAACCGCCGCATCGTCACGGAATCATCACCCCGGGGTTGAGGACGCCGGACGGGTCGAGTTCAGCCTTCAGTGCACGCAGGACCCGGACGCCGACCGGGCCGATCTCCCGGGCGAACCACGGCCGGTGGTCGGTGCCGACCGCATGGTGGTGGGTGATCGTGGCACCGTTGTCAATCATCGCGTCGCTCGCTGCTGCCTTCGCGGCCGCCCACTGCTCGAGCGGTGCCTCGCCCCCCGGCGCCGCGACGGTGAAGTAGAGGGAGCAACCCGTCTCGTAGACGTGGGAGATGTGGCAGAGCACCAACACCTTCTCTCCGAGCTTCGCGGTGAGCACGGCCTTCACCGCGTCGTACACCTGCTCGCGCTGCGACCAGAAGGTCGCGGTCTCGAGAGTCTCGACCAGCACACCGACGTCGAGCAACGAGTCCCGCAGGTACGGCGCGTGGAAGCGTCCGGCCACCCAGGTGCGGCCGCGCTCCTCGCCCAACGACGTACCGCCGCAGCGCTCGAGTTGGGCGGCCACAGCGGCACGCTTCGCAGCCACTGCGTCAGCATCAGTGCCCTCGTGACCCAAGATCATCAGACAACCGGTGGGCGATTCGCCGCCGACGTCTGACTGGCTGGCCAGATTGAGCGCCGTCTCGTTCTCGTCGGACAACCGGATCACGGTGGGCAGCAGTCCGCACTGGGCCAGCGTGCGCATCGCGTCCGCCCCGGCAGCGAAAGAGGCAAACTGCCATGCCTCGTAGGTCTTCACGGTGGGCAACCGTCGCACCCGGACCCGCACCGCCGTGATCACACCGAAGGCGCCCTCGGAGCCCAACACCAGTTGACGAAGGTCCGGTCCGGCTGCATTGGCGGGCGCCGACCCGAGTTCCCACGTGCCCTGCGGTGTCGCCACCGTGAGACCGACCACGAGGGAGTCGAACCGACCGTAGCCAGCACTCGACTGACCGCTGGACCGGGTGGCTGCAAAGCCACCGATCGAGGCGTACTCGAACGACTGCGGGTAGTGGCCGAGCGTGAGGCCGTGGTCGGCGAGCAGCGCTTCTGCCTCCGGCCCCCGCAGCCCGGGCTCGAGCACGACCGTCATCGAGACCTCGTCGACCTCGCGAATTCCCTTCATCCGTTGGAGATCGAGGCTCAACACCCCTGCCAGCCCCTCGCGCCGGGCGACCAACCCGCCGGTGACCGACGTACCACCACCGAAGGGGATCAGCGCGACCCGGTGCTCGACAGCGAAACCGATCAGCGCCAGCACCTCCTCGTGGGTGGCCGGGCGGACGACAGCGTCGGGCGCATCGTCGAGATCGCCCGCGCGGGCGCGGAGCAGGTCAGGGGTGGACTTGCCGCGGGTGCGCAGCCGGCGGGTCTCGTCGTCGGTGAGCACGTGGTCGGCGCCGAGCAGGTCACGCAGGGTCGTGAGCAGGTCGGCCGAGAGCTCGGACGCGGGCAGCGTGACGGTCTCGACAGCAGGCGTGTCGTGCACGCCGAGAGCCAGCTCGACGAGGTCGCGGGTCGCTTCGGGCAGGGGGGCGGCCTCGGACGGGGCGCCCCAACGGGACGGGTGCATCTCTCGGGTCATGTGTTACAGTGTGACATATGACGTCACTTCGTCACAATAGTTATCTGGATGCCGCCCGAGAGGCGATCCTCGACGTCGGTTGGCGGCGTACGACGCTCACCGACGTGGCACGACGCGCTGGCGTGTCGCGGATGACCATCTATCGCGCCTGGCCGGACATGGAGTCACTGCTGGCCGACCTGATGACCCGCGAGTGGACCGAGATGGCCGCAGCCACACCCGGCGACACCGATCGGGTGACGCCCGAGTCGATCGCCGACGCGATCGTCGCCCTGGTTGCCACCCTGCGAGCCAACGCCCTCTTCCGGCGGATCCTCGACGTCGACCCCGAGATGCTGCTCCCCTACCTGTTGCAGCGCCGCGGCCGTTCGCAACAGGCAGTCCTCGACATACTGCTCGACCGGATCAGCGCCGGACAGGCCGCGGGCACGGTCACCTCGGGCGATCCCGAGACGTTGGCCCGCACCGTGCTCCTCGCCTCGCACGGGTTGGCCCTCTCGACGCAGACCATGACCGACAACCGGATCAGTGAGAAGGCAATCGACGCGACGTTTGCCGATCTGGTCAGCAAGGGCCTTCGACCGTGACCCAGCCGCGCAGCTCCGACGGACGCATCGGCACCGGTTGTGCGGACCTGCCCGACGAGACCGACCTGGTGGTGATCGGGCTCGGCGTCACCGGTGCAGGCGTCGCGCTCGACGCCGCCACTCGTGGCCTCCGCGTGCTCGCCGTTGATGCCCACGACATCGCGTTCGGCACGTCGCGCTGGTCGTCGAAGCTGGTGCACGGAGGTCTGCGCTACCTCGCCAAGGCCCAGGTCGGCGTCGCGCACGAGAGCGCTGTCGAACGCGGCATCCTGATGGAGGTCACCGCGCCGCACCTCACCCACGCCGTACCCATGTTGCTGCCGCTGATGTCCAGCGTCTCGTGGGCCCAGGCGGCACTGGCCCGGGCAGGTTTCGCCGCGGGCGACCTGCTGCGGCGCGGCGCTGGCACCGAGGCGACCACCCTGCCGCGCCCCAGTCGGATCTCCGCAGCCGAGGTGCTCGCACTGGCGCCCGGCCTGCGCAGTGCCGGCCTGCGCGGCGGCCTGCTCTCCTGGGACGGTCAACTCGAGGACGACGCCCGCCTGGTCACCTGCATCGCACGCACGGCCGCGGCGTACGGCGCACAGGTGCGGACCCGATCGCGAGTCGTCTCCGCGACGGGACAAGCGGTCGAGTTGCGCGACGAGCTGACCGGCGAGGTCCGCACAGTCCGTGCACACGCAGTGGTCAACGCGACCGGCGTGTGGGCCGGCAGTCTGGTCGACGTGAAACTGCGACCCAGCCGCGGCACCCATCTGGTGCTGCGCGCCGAGACGCTGCCCGGCATCCGCGCGACGGTCACGGTGCCCGTGCCCGGCTCGGTCAACCGGTTCGTGATGGTGCTGCCGCAGCCCGACGGCACCTACTACGTCGGCCTCACCGACGAGCCGGTCGACGGCGACGAGATCCCCGACGTCCCAGAGCCCAGCGAGGCCGAGATCGGATTCCTGCTCGACGTGGTCGCAGCTGCCTTCGACCGTCCACTGCGACGCGACGACGTGGTCGGCGCGTTCGCCGGTCTGCGGCCACTGCTCGACAACGACGGATCGACCGCCGATCTCTCCCGCGAGCACGCCGTGCTGACCTCGCCCACCGGCGTGGTGACGGTCGTCGGCGGCAAACTCACCACCTATCGGCAGATGGCGCAGGACGCCGTCGACGCCACCGGACTCGCGCCCGACCGCTGCGTCACCCCCACCACCCCCCTGCTCGGCGCCGCCCCACGTGCCGAACTCGCCACGTCGGAGGCGCCAGTCCGGCTCGTCCGACGCTTCGGCGCCGAGGCGGCGTACGTGCTGTCCTCGGCACGCGAGACGACCGGGCTGGGTGACGACGAGCTGCTGGCCCCCGTCGCCGACCATCTGCCGGCCACGCTCGCCGAGTTGGTCTTCGCCGTGACCCACGAGGGTGCGTACGACGTAGACGACCTGCTCGACCGGCGCACCCGCATCGGCCTGGTGCCTGCGGACCGCGAGCTCGCCCGACCGGTCGCCGAACGCGCCCTCGCGCTGGCCCGCCCCTCGCGACCGCACTGACGGGACGAGACCCCGGCGAGTGGCCGCTCGTCGTACGACGCCCCGGGGTGAGGCGTCCGCA
>JBEBTI010000235.1:0-4766 GCA_040393845.1 Nocardioides daejeonensis | reverse complement strand
CACGGACGTCGCGATTGAACTCACCGTGTCTCCTGTGTCTGCTGCACTACAAGTCGTGGTCTGCGGATGGCTGAGGCTCGGAATCGAACCGGTTGAACCGGGCAAAGGTCATGTACAACCCGAATGCTGCTCCGACCAGGATCCCGATCGCGACCAGGAACGTCGTTCCCAGCCAGCGGTCCAGCCCCCAACCGATCAGCCCGTACACGAATACACCGGAGACGATGTACCCGAACGCATGCCAAGGGTCGCCCTTTGGCTCCGACGGGGGTTTCGGCTGAGTCATCGCGCACCGGACAATAGCAGTCGCCGCAGGTCATCGCGCACTCGCCTCCTCCTCGTCGAAGACGGGGATCCGCACGCGGGTCGCCATCACGACCTGACACACCAGCCACGCGACCGTGCCGCCGATGACGGTGCCACCGAGCCACTGCTGGTCAAGGGTGTCGTCGAGGAGGTCCGAGCGAGAGATGGCGAGCAGCACCACCGCCATCAGGACCAGCTGCAAGGTGTAGGTCAACAACGCGATCAGCAGCGAGGCAGAGGGCAACACACCGGCAACCAGGTTGACCAGCGCCGCTCCTCCGCCGAAGACGACGAGAACGATCAGGGTGCCGACCACGGCAGCTGCCGCTGCGGCGCTGCCGGAGACGAGGCCCCCGACCACTGCCGCGACCATCCCGCCCGCGAGACAGAAACCACCCGCTGCCATGAGAATGCCGACTCCCGGTGAGGGGGTACGGCGGGCGGTGGCGGTCGTCATCGAGGCGGCCGATCTCTTCGGGGATTCTGGCGTTCGACCAGGGTCCGAACGCTTGTGAAAATTAGCACAAGCGAGGACCGCCTGCCCAATCGGGGGATCACTCCACCGGGTCGATCGCGCTCAACTTCGGGACCACGAAGGTGAGCAGGACGGTGAGCAGGAACCACCCTCCGAGAAGGCTCCAGGTGAGCGGGCTGGCATAGAGCGAGGCGAGCACCGTGCCGAAGCCGATCAACGCTGCCCACAGCCAGATGATCAGGACCGCGCGGCGGTGGCTGTGACCGATCTGCAGCATCCGATGGTGCAGGTGCTGCTTGTCGGGCTGGTAGAACATCTGCCCCCGTCGGGTCCGCCGGATCACGGCCAGGACCAGGTCGGCGAACGGCACGATCAGGATCGACAGTGGGACGATGATCGGGAGCAACGTCGGGAGCAGGTTGGCATCCTGACCAGCGCCTCCGCGGCTCACTTCACTGACCGCGAACTGCCCACTCAGTGTGAGCGCCGAGCCGGAGAGCACCAGTCCCAGCAGCATCGAACCGGAGTCGCCCATGAACAGCCGCGCCGGATAGAAGTTGTGGGGGATGAAACCGGCGCAGGCCCCGGCCAGCGCCGCGCAGAGCAGCGCACCGGTGACCGCGAGGGTGCGGTCGTTGAGGCTGGCGATCTGGTAGCAGAACAAGAAGAAGGCGAGTGCGCCGACGCCCACGACGCCAGCAGCCAGGCCATCGAGCCCGTCGACGAAGTTCACCGCGTTGACCGTCGCCACGACCGTGAGCACCGTCAGCAGCACTGCCTGAGCCTGGTCGAGGGCGAACTGGCCGTCCGGAAGGGGGAAGTAGCGGTACTGCACCCCGAAGAGGACCAACACACCCGCGGCGAGGATCTGGCCGCCGAGTTTGGTCAGCGCATCCAGCTCGAAGAGGTCATCGAGCATGCCGACCACGCAGATCAGTGCCCCCGCGACCAGCACCGCGCCGGCGTCGCGGAACAGGTTCGGCGAACTCGTCTGGTTGAGCGCCAGGAACGGCAACTCCCGAGCCACAACGTACGCCGCCGCGAGGCCGCCGAGCAGCGCCACTCCCCCGAAGTACGGGATCGGGATGACGTGCACGTCACGGTCGCGGACCTGGGCCACCGCATTGGTGCGCAGTGCGATCTCGCGGGCAACCACGGTCAGCAGGTAGGTGACCGCAGCGGCCACCAGGAAGACGAGGAGGTACTCCCGCATCAGCGCCCGTCCGGGTCGACGACGGCGACCCCGTGGGGTGCGAGAACGGCGTCGATCTCCGACACGGACAGTGCCCCGAGTCGGAGCAGGCGTGGTTCCTCTCCCGTCACGTCGAGGATGGTGGAGGCAGCCGAGCCCGGCGCCGGGCCGGCGTCGACGTACACGCTGACGGAGTCTCCCAGCATGGCTTCGGCCTGTGCCACGTCGGTGGCGGCCGGCGAACCGGTGGAGTTCGCCGAACTGACCGCGATCGGTCCGGTGCGCTCGAGGATGGCCAGTGCGACGGGGTGGTCGGGCTGTCGCACCGCGACGGTGCCCCGGGTGTCGCCGAGGTCCCAGTGCAGGGAGGACTGCTCGCGGCAGACCAGCGTCAGCGGACCGGGCCAGAAGGCATCGACCAGCGGTTGCACCCACGGTGCCAGGTCACGAGCCAGCGCCAACAGGGTCGGCGCGGTGGCAACCAGGACCGGCGGCGGCATCTCCCGGCCGCGGCCCTTGGCTGACAGCAGCTCGGCGACCGCATCTGCATCGAAGGCGTCTGCGCCGAGGCCGTAGACGGTGTCGGTCGGCAGCACGACGAGCTCGCCGCGCCGGATCGCCAGCGTCGCCGCCTCGACGGCAGCATCCTCGTCATCCGGAGTGTCGGTGGAGAACTTCACCGCGCCATCATCCCAGTACCGCACTGAGATGGCGTGGACGCCCGGCCAAGTCGCGGTGATCGCGCACCTCGCGCCAACGTCCGGCCTCGGCGAAGACCGCCGGTGCACTGTCGCCCTGGACGTCGGCGTGCTCCGCCCCGACGTGGCCTCCCGGCCGCAGCAGTCGCCCGGCGACGCTCTCGAGGACACGCATGGCAACGAGGCCGTCGTCGCCGGAGAACAGCGCCAGGTGTGGGTCGTGGTCACGTGCCTCGGTCGCCACGCTCTCCCACGCCTCGAGCGGGATGTACGGCGGGTTGCACACCACCACGTCGACCGTGCCGTCCCAGTCGCGGAACGCCGTCGCCATGTCGCCGAGCACCAGTTCGACACCGGTGCCGGCGAGGTTGCGCTCGGCCCAGGCATGGGCAGCGGGGTCGAGCTCGACGGCCCGGACCGTGGCGTGCGGCACCTCGTCGGCGACCGCAGCGGCGATCGCGCCCGATCCGGTGCACAGGTCGACGATGCGGGGCTTCTCCAACTGCCGGGCGATCTCGATCGCCCAACCGGCAAGCAGTTCGGTCTCGGGTCGGGGCACGAACACCCCGGGACCGACCGCGAGCTCGACGTGCCGGAACCACGCCACCCCGGTGAGGTGCTGCAGCGGCTCGCGCCCGGCACGGCGTACGACGAGTGCGGCGAATGCGCTCAGGTCGTCCCGGCCGACGGTGCTCACCAACGCCAGGTTCCCCCGCGGGACCCCGAGGACATGGGCGAGCAGGAGCTCTGCGTCCACGTCGGCGCTCTCCACGCCGCCCGCCGTCAGCCGCGCGGCTGCCTGGGCGAGCACCTCTCTGACCGGGAGCGGCTCACTCACCGATCGCCTCGAGCCGCTCGGCCAGGTCGGCATCGACCAGCGACGTGATCACCGGCTGCAGGTCGCCGTCGAGCAGGGTGTCGAGGTTGTAGGCCTTGTAACCGGTGCGGTGGTCGGAGATGCGGTTCTCGGGGAAGTTGTAGGTGCGGATCCGCTCCGATCGGTCGACCGTGCGCACCTGGGAGCGGCGCGCTTCGCTGGCCTCGGCGTCGGCCGCCTCCTCAGCGGCGGCGAGCAGGCGGGCCCGTAGGATTCGCATGGCCTGCTCACGGTTCTGCAGCTGGGACTTCTCGTTCTGGCAACTGGCCACGATGCCGGTCGGGACATGGGTGATTCGGACGGCCGAGTCGGTGGTGTTGACGCTCTGGCCGCCGGGTCCGCTGGAGCGGTAGACGTCGATGCGCAGGTCGTTGTCGTTGATCTCGACGTCGACCTGCTCTGCCTCCGGCAGCACCAGGACGCCCGCCGCCGAGGTGTGGACCCGACCCTGCGACTCCGTGACCGGGACCCGCTGAACGCGGTGCACCCCGCCCTCGAACTTCAACAACGCGAACGGCGCCTCGCCGGGCTCGGGAGTGCCCTTGGCCTTGACCGCCACCGTGACCGACTTGAACCCACCGAGGTCCGACGGGGTCGAGTCGATGATCTCGACCTTCCATCCGCGCGTTTCGGCATAGCGGGTGTACATGCGCAGCAGGTCACCGGCGAAGAGCGCGGACTCCTCGCCGCCCTCGCCGGACTTGACCTCGAGGATCACGTCCTTGCCGTCGCTGGGATCACGCGGCACCAACAGACGACGCAGCCGCTCGGCGACCTCGACCCGGCGCGCTGCCAGCTCTTCGGCCTCGGCGGCGAACTCGGGATCATCACCTGCGAGTTCGTGCGCAGCGGCGATGTCGTCGCCGAGAGTGAGGTAGTCCTGCCACGTCCGGACGATGGCCGAGAGCTCGGCGTACCGCTGGTTCAGGCGCTTGGCCAGACGTTGGTCGGCGTGGGTCTCCGGCGCCGCCAACTGGTGCTCCAACAGCTCGTGCTCCTGGGCGAGCGCCTCGACCGCCTCGAACATGGATCTCCTGACAGGTGCCGGAATCGGACAAATGAGAGGCGCCGGCCACCCGTCACGAAGACAGGGGCCGGCGCACTCGAAGAACTACTTGGCAGCCTTCTTGGCGTAACGGGCCTCGAAGCGGGCCACGCGACCGCCGGTGTCGAGGATGCGCTGCTTGCCGGTGTAGAACGGGTGGCAGTTCGAGCAGG
>JBEBTI010000234.1:0-4784 GCA_040393845.1 Nocardioides daejeonensis | reverse complement strand
CGGTTTTGGAGACCGATGCTCTGCCAGTTGAGCTAGTGCCCTCCGGTGTCTCCGACCTGCCTTGCCACTCATCTCGAGGGCGCGACCGATCCTGGCGAGAAACACCAAGTGGGAAGTCTATGTCCTTTGCCAAGGCTGCGTCCAAATGGCCCCGGGACCGCCACCCGATCACCGGCCCCGGCGCTGCCTCGACGGTCCGGGCCACGGACTCGGACGCGACCGCTGAGGCTGCGCGTGGAACCATGGCCCTGTGAGCGAGCAGACCCCAGACGCCCAGCCCCTTGCCGACCGGTCCCCCGAGCAGGTTGCCGCCTTCCTCGAAGAGCAGCGTGCGGCCTATGCCGCTCTGCTCGAGGCCGACCTCAAGCTCGACCTGACGCGGGGCAAGCCGGCGACCGAACAACTCGACCTCTCCGACCGGCTGCTGTCGCTGCCCGAGGGCCACACCGACTCCAAGGGCGTCGACGTACGCAACTACGGCGGCCTTGAAGGCATTGCCGAGATCCGGGCGATGTTCGCCGACCTGTTGTGGATCGATCCGGAGCAGATCGTCGCCGGCGGCAACTCCAGCCTGGTGATGATGCGCGAGGTGCTCGTCGACCTGTGGCTCAAGGGTGGCGTGGACTCCGCCCGCCCCTGGAGCCAGGAGGAGAAGGTCAAGTTCCTCTGCCCGGTCCCGGGCTACGACCGCCACTTCACGCTGCTGGAGTGGTTCGGCATCGAGATGGTCACCGTCGCGATGAACGACGACGGCCCCGACGCCGACGAGGTGGCCCGCCTGGCCGGATCCGACTCGAGCATCAAGGGCATCTGGATCGTCCCGACCTATGCCAACCCGACCGGCTCCGTGGTCAGCCAGGAGGTCGCCGAGCGGCTGGCCTCGATGACCACCGCAGCACCCGACTTCAAGATCTTCTGGGACAACGCCTACGCGTTCCACCACCTGACGGAGGACGAGGCGAAGAGCGCCGACATCCTCTCGCTCGCGTCCGCAGCCGGGCATCCGCACCGCCCGATCATGTTTGCCTCGACGTCCAAGATCACCTACGCCGGCGCCGGGGTCGGCTTCCTGGCCGGGTCCACCGACACCGTGAAGTGGTACGTCGGACATCTCGGCAAGGGCGCCATCGGCCCCGACAAGCTCAACCAGCTGCGCCACGTGCAGTTCTTCGGCAGCGCCCAGGGCGTCCGCGACCACATGCAGAAGCACCGTGAGGTCATCGCGCCGAAGTTTGCCGAGGTCGAGCGGGTCCTGACCTCCCGTCTCGGCGGTCTCGGCGTGGCGACGTGGACCCAGCCGACCGGCGGCTACTTCGTGAGCCTCGACGTGGTCGACGGCACCGCAGCACGCGTCGTACAGCTGGCGAAGGAGGCGGGCATCGCGCTGACTCCGGCCGGCTCGTCGTTCCCACTCGGCAACGACCCCCGGGACCGCAACATCCGGCTCGCGCCGACCTTCCCCGGCACTGCTGCGGTGACCGAGGCGATGGAGGCGGTCGCCACGTGCGTGCTGCTGGCGGCGGCGGAGAAGTACGCCGGCTGATGCCCTGCGGGTCGTCCTGCGCCCGGGCCCACGGAACCGCTTCGCGGGACGGCCGACGCCGACTTCGACCGCACCGATAGCCTCGGTCCATGTCGGAGGCCCACCGTGACCTGAGCACGCTGCCCAAGGCGCACCTGCACCTGCACTTCACCGGGTCGATGCGTCACACGACCTTGGTGGAACTGGCCGCCCGCGACGGCGTACACCTGCCCGACGCGCTGGTCGCCGACTGGCCGCCGGTGCTGTCCGCAGCCGATGAGAAGGGCTGGTTCCGCTTCCAGCGGTTGTATGACGTGGCGCGGTCGGTCCTGCGCACTCCCGACGACGTACGACGCCTGGTGCGCGAGGCCGCCGAGGACGACGTGCGCGACGGCGGTCGCTGGTTGGAGATCCAGGTCGACCCCAGCGGCTATGCGCACCTCTTCGGTGGGATCACTGCGTTCACCGACCTGGTCCTCGACTGCGTGCGGGACGCCTCCGAACGGACCGGTCTGGGCATCGCAGTGGTGATCGCGGCGAACCGGACCCGCCATCCCATGGACGCGAGGATCCTGGCGCGGCTGGCTGCGCAGTACGCAGGACGAGGCGTGGTCGGATTCGGTCTGTCCAACGACGAGCGCCGCGGCGACACCCCCGACTTCGCCCGGGCGTTCGCGATCGCCGAGCGGGCCGGGCTGCTGCTCACGCCCCACGGCGGCGAGCTGCGCGGCCCCGACCACGTGCGCCTGTGCCTCGACCACCTCCGCGCCGACCGACTCGGACACGGCGTACGGGTCGCGGAGGACCCACGCCTGCTCGAACGCGTCGTGGCGGCCGGGGTCGCTCTCGAGGTCTGTCCGGTCTCCAACGTCGCCCTCGGCGTCTACTCCGACCTGACCTCGGTGCCGTTGCCCGAACTGTTGGCCGGCGGAGCCACCGTCGCGCTGGGCGCCGACGACCCCCTGTTGTTCGGGTCGCAGTTGGAGGGCCAGTACGCAACCATGCGCGCCGCACACCACCTCACCGACGCCCAACTCGCCGAGCTCGCCCGGATGTCGTTCCGCGCCTCCCGCGCCCCCTCCGACATCGTTGCTCGCGCGATGGCCGACATCGACGCGTGGCTGGCCTCGCCCGCTCCCACCGGGTAGTCCTGGTCATAGGGTGCAGTTGACCAGGACGGGCTCGTTGACCAGCCGGATCCCGAAGCGAGCCTCGACACCGTCACGGACGGCACGGGCCAGCTCCAGCAGGTCGCCGGCGGTGGCGGAGCCGCGATTGGTGAGAGCAAGGGTGTGTTTGGTGGAGAGGCTGGCTGCGGCACCGGGACGTACGGCGTACCCCTTGGGGAAACCGGCCTGCTCGATCAACCACGCGGCGCTGGTCTTCACCCGTCCGTCCGGCTGGTCGTAGCGCGGGGCGCCGGGCGGCAACGCGGCGGCCGACGCGACGTCCAGCAGCGGGTTGGTGAAGAACGACCCGGCGCTCCAGGTGTCGTGGTCGTCGGGGTCCAGCACCATGCCCTTGCCCGCCCGCAGGCGCAGCACCGCACGACGTACGTCGACCGCGGGAGCCCGCTGCCCCGGTGCGACACCGAGCGTGCGCGCCAACTCGGCGTACCGAACCGGCTGACCGAGGGGGTCTGCGGTGAGCCGGAAGGTGATCTCGAGGATCAGGAACCGGCCCGGATCAGCCTTGAAGCGACTGTGTCGGTAGCCGAAGGCGCACGCTGCGGCATCGAGGTGGTCGGTGCTGCCGGTCGTGCGGTCCCACACCTTGACTCGGCTGATCGTGGAGGAGACCTCCTGACCGTAGGCACCGACGTTCTGGATCGGCGTCGAGCCCGCCGCGCCGGGAATGCCGGACAGGGCCTCGATGCCGCTCCAGCCCTCCACGACGCTGCGTGCGACGAAGTCGTCCCACCCCGTCCCGGCCCGGACGGTCACGTCGAGGTCGGATCCGTTCCGGTCCACCCGGACACCGTCGGTCGCCACGTGCACGACCGTGCCGACAAAGCCTTCGTCGGCCACCAACAGGTTGCTGCCGCCGCCGATCACCAGGACCGGTTCGCCCGCCCGGTCGGCCGCAGACACCGCCGCAACCAGGTCCGCCTCGGTCTCGGCGCGCACGAAGGTGCGCGCCCGCCCACCCACCCGCAAGCTGGTCAGGTCGGCGAGGCGCACCACAGGCACGCACCACGGCCGTCATCGCTCCGAGCACCGAGACGTCGCCGCACGTGACGGTGACTGCGAGCGAGCGCGTGCCCTCCCCCTCGGCAGTGACCTTGCCGGCGACGGCGACCACGACACCGGTGTCGTCGTCGGGTACGACGACGGGCTTGGTGAACTTCGCACCGAACTCGATGATCCGGTCGGGACCGCCGGCCCAGTCCTCGACGGCTCGGGTGGCCAACGCCATCGTGTACATCCCGTGGGCGATCACTCCGGGCAGACCGACCGACGTGGCCACCCGTTCCGACCAGTGGATCGGGTTGAAGTCACCACTGGCGCCGGCGTAGCGGACCAGGTCGGCGCGGGTCACCGTGAACTCGTGGGTGCGCAACTCGCTCATCACGCCTCGCCCCGATGGATCAGGGTCGACCGAGTGCGGCAGACCACCTCGCCTGTCGCGTCGGTGACCAAGCTCGACGTACCGATGATGTCGTTGCCGCCGATCTGGCGCAGCGTGTCGACGGTCAGGGTGGCGCTGAGCACGTCCCCCGGGCGCACCGGCCGCTGATAGGCGAAGCGCTGCTCCCCGTGCACGATGCGGAACAGGTCGGCCTCGACCTCGGCCAGGAAGTCGTTCATCGCGGCGAACGCGACCACGATCGGGAACGTGGGCGGCGCGACCCCCTCGACGTACGACGACCCGATCGCTTCTGCGAACTCCCTCAGTTTCACATCGGTCACCGGATAGGGCGCGGTCGGCGGAAACTCCCGCCCCACGAGTGCGGAGTCGATCGGCATGTCGCGAACGCTACCAACGAGCGGTGCCACCGTGAGCGGGACGTCCGGCACCATGCACGCCCGCCCACCACATCGGCTGCCCCGGACGAGGGCCGGAGTGCGGACAAAATGGGTCGAGGGCAGCGCCCGACCGGGTCGGGAGCTGCCCTCGGCAGTGTCAGATGCGCGCGATCAGCGGGTTTCGCGGTGCGCGGTGTGCGTGCGGCAACGCGGGCAGAACTTCTTCAGTTCCATCCGGTCGGGGTCGTTGCGGCGGTTCTTCTTGGTGATGTAGTTCCGCTCCTTGCAGTCGACGC
>JBEBTI010000233.1:0-4790 GCA_040393845.1 Nocardioides daejeonensis | reverse complement strand
TTGCAGGTCGGGGTGCTCAACCTGACCTCCGAGATCCCTCGACATGCGGTGGCCACCGACGGCAGCCTGCTGTTCCTGCCCAACGATGACGCACCCGAGCGGATCCTCGCGGTCGCCCCGAACCTGCCAGCACAGACCGTGCTGGTGACCGCCCAGGACATCGCACCGATCGCCCATCCCGACCGGATCCGTGGCAGCGTCGCGATGACCGGACAACTCGGCGTCTTCAGGGGCCAGCTACCGTCCGGCGTCCGCGAGCACCTGCTCGGCCCGGGCCGCGACGACCTCGCGGATCCGGTCCTGCAGCTGACACCGACGAGGGTCTCGCTGCGCTGGCACTGCGAGACCCTGGGTGGTCAGGCCGAGTCGGCCACCGAGGTCGACGTTGCGGACTATCGCCACGCGTTCCCCGACCCGTTGTTCCCGCTCGAGGCCGACTGGCTGGTCCACCTGCACCGCGACCACCCGGAGGCGGTCGCCGCGCTGACGTCGTACGCCGCGCCCGGCGTCACCTATGCCACCGCCCGGCCCATAGTGCTCGACCGCCACGGCTTCGTGCTCCGTCTCGAGCGACCCGGCAGGCCGCTCGACGTACGCCTCGCCTTCAGCCAGCCGGTGCGCTGTGGCTGTGACCTGAGCGCAGCGTTCGGCGAACTGCTGGAACGCACCTCGTCAGGCGGCACCGATCTCGACTGCGCCAGTTGAACCGTTGAGGTGAGCGGGCTGTCGCGCAGATGCACCCGACGTTGGCCGACGATGGCAAGCGCATCCGAATTGCTGACACCGGCAGGGATCACGCGGCATTCACATGAGGCACTCGACGCATCCCGACCTTGGACTCAGCGCTTGAGGTTGCGATCGCGCGCGGCGTCGTAGAGGTAGGACTCGACGAAGTCGGGTCGCGTGGCGGTCGGCTCCAGTGCCGGGCCGACGAGGATGACCGAAGCCTGCCTGAGGCCAGCCGCTTCGACCTGGTCGGCGATGTCGATGAGCGTGCCCCGCAACACCGACTCAGCGGGCTGACTGACCCGCGACACGACCGCGACCGGACAGGCCGGCCCGTAGTGCTGGGCGAGCTCAGCAGCGATCTCGCGGGTGCGGGTGATCGCCAGATGCAGCACGAGGGTCGCACCCGTGGCCGCGAAGTTGGCCAACGCCTCACCCGTGGGCATCACTGTCGATCGCGCCTGGGCCCGGGTGAGCACGACCGACTGGGCAACCTCGGGCACGGTGAGTTCCCGACCGAGCACCGCGGCCGCCGCGGCGTACGCCGGCACCCCGGGGGTCACGTCCCACGGCACCCCCGCGGCGTCGAGTCGCCGGGTCTGCTCGGCCAGCGCCGAGTAGAGCGACGGGTCACCCGAGGTCAGCCGGACGACCGTGTGGCCGACCTGGTGCGAGGTGACCAGCACCTGTTCGATCTGGTCGAGATCGAGCTGCTGGCTGTCGATCAGCGCCACGTCGGCCCGGCAGTGCGAGAGCACCTCGGCGTCGATGTAGGTGCCCGGATAGACCACCACCTCCGCTGAGGCGAGCATCTTGGCGGCGCGGACGGTGATCAGGTCGGCGGCTCCGGGGCCGGCTCCGACGAAGTGCACGGTCACGGTTTCCTCCACGTCCATTGGGTCACGGTGCGGGCCGGCGACCACCCGGTGAAGCGGCCGATCGGGGCCGCCTGCTCGACGTGCAGCCGGGTCAGTTCGCCACCGAGGTCGCCGTACCAGTGGGCCAGTGTCTGCTCAGTCTCGAGTGTCACGCCGTGTGCCACCAGGCGACCGCCTGCCCTCAGCTCGTCGGTGCAGCGCTCGACCACACCCGCGATGGTGGCGCCCCCGCCGATGAAGACGGCGTCGGGTTCTGCCAAGCCAGCAAGGGCATCCGGCGCGCGGCCGGTCACCACTTCGAGGGCCGGTACGCCGAGTGCCTGCGCGTTGCGGGTGATCCGAGCGGCACGCGTGGGGTCGCCCTCGATCGCGATCGTGCGGAGGCTCGGATGTGCGCGCATCCACTCGATGCCGACCGACCCGGCACCGGCGCCGACATCCCAGAGCAGCTCGCCCGGGCAGGGGGCCAGTCGGGCGAGGGCCGATGCCCGCACGTCACGCTTGGTCAGCTGGCCGTCGTGTTCGAAGAGCTCGTCCGGGAGCCCGGCAGACCAACCTCCGCGGGACCGGCCGCGCAGCTCGACCGCGACGATGTTGAGCTGGGGGCAATCGAGGTCGAATCCCTTGGCGGTGTGGGACTCTCGGCTCTCCAACCGACTACCCAGATTGCCCAGCACGGTCACCTCCGAGGCACCGTAGCCGGCTTCGGTGAGCAGCTCTGCGAGCCGCTTCGGCGTGCTCCGGTCGGAACTCAGCACCAGCACACGGCGGTCCGGTGCGAGTTCGCGGAGCACGGCGTGCGGGTCGCGACCGACCGCGCTCACCACGGCGCACGACTCGGCCGACCAGCCCATCCGTGCTCGGGCCAGCGTCACGCTCGACACCGTCGGCACCACCTCAACCTGCTCGGCACCGAGAAGCTCGACCAGGGTGCTGCCGATGCCCGACACCAGGGGGTCGCCGGAAGCAATCACCACGAGAGACTGATCGGCGTACTCCTCAAGCAGGCAAGGGAGTTGGGCGCGCAGGGGCGACGGCCAAGCAACCCTGACCTGCCCGGTGACCGCGGGGAGCATCTCGAGGTGACGTGCGCCGCCGAGCACCACGTCGGCTGCCTCGACGCGGGATCGCAGGTCGCCGCCCAGCCCGCGCCAACCGTCGGCGCCGACACCGACGACCAGGACACGACGCTGGGATGCACTCACGACGCCCGACCCTAGATGAGTTGGTGTGTTGGAACGCTGCCGGGCCGGCGGCACCCGTTCGCGGCCGCATCCAGTCAGCCCACGCGCAGTAGGCTCGCACGGTGCTCACCGCCGATGACCCGTTGCCGGCGCGACCCACCCGGGTGGTCGTGGCCGGTGTGAGCGGCAGCGGCAAGACAACCCTGGCCGGTCGGATCGCCTCGGTGCTCGGCCTCGAACACACCGAGATCGACGCGCTCTTCCACGGGCCGGGCTGGACCCCGCGTCCCCAGTTCATGGCCGAGGTGCAGGAACTGGTGGCGTCCGACGGGTGGGTGACGGAGTGGCAGTACACGCCGGCGCGCCCGGTGCTCGCGGCACATGCTGACCTGATGGTCTGGCTGGACCTGCCGTTCCACGTCACCCTGCGTCGGGTGCTCCGGCGCACGCTGCGCCGCCGACTTCGCCGGGAGGAGCTGTGGAACGGCAACGTCGAACCGCCGCTGCACACGTTCTTCACCGACCGCGAGCACATCATCCGGTGGGCGATCGCCACGCGCAACAAGTACGCCGAGTTGGTCCCGTCCGCCGCCGACGCACGGCCCGGGTTGGTCGTCGTACGCCTGCGAACCGCACGGGACGTGGACCGGTGGCTCGCCCGCCTGGGGCGCTGGGTAGCCTGACCCGACAAAGGCACGAGGTGCCCCGACGTCACGCCGATCCCGGTCGGTGCGACTGAGGGGAGAATCTGGGAAGCCGGTGAGAATCCGGCACAGGGCCCGCTGCGGTGACTCAGGCTTGACCTGGGAAGTCCGAAGACCGGCCTCGCGCCTTCATCCAATTGAGTTGGCTGATGAGAGCGGGAGCCCCCAATGCCACAGCAGTTTCCCTTTTCTGCCGTCGTCGGATCCGATGACCTTGCCCTGTCCCTCGTGCTGACCACCGTGTCGCCAGCCGTCGGTGGCGTGCTGGTGCGCGGCGAGAAGGGCACCGCGAAATCCACGATGGTGCGTGCCTTGGCCTCCGTGCTGCCGCCGATCGAGGTGGTGGCCGGTGACCGGTTCTCCAGTGACCCGGCTGAGTCCGACCCGCTCTCCCCCGATGGCCCGTTCCCGGCCGACGTCGCGACCGAGATGCGGCCGGTGCGCCTGGTCGAGCTGCCGGTCGGCGCGACCGAGGACCGGGTGCTCGGCTCACTGCACCTGGAGAAGGCGCTGAGCTCCGGTGTTGCGGAGTATGAGCCCGGACTGTTGGCCCGCGCGCACCGCGGCATCCTCTATGTCGACGAGGTCAACCTGCTGCACGACCACCTCGTCGATCTGCTGCTCGATGCCGCCGCGATGGGCCGATCGACCGTCGAGCGCGACGGCGTCTCTGTCACGCACGCGGCGCGGTTCGTGCTGGTCGGCACGATGAACCCCGAGGAGGGCGAGCTGCGCCCGCAGCTGCTCGACCGGTTCGGCCTCACGGTCGAGGTGGCTGCACCGCGCGATCCGGCACTGCGCGTCGAGGTGGTCCGCCGACGGATCGCCTTCGAGACCGACCCCGAATCCTTCGCCACGTCGTACGCCGCGGCCGAGCGTGAGCTGACCGACCGGATCCTGGCTGCGCAGAAGCTGGTCGACGAGGTCGTTCTCGGCGACGCCGCACTGCTCAAGATCGCCGAGATCTGTGCTGCCTTCGACGTCGACGGCATGCGGGCCGACATCGTCACCGCCCGAGCGGCGGTCGCCCACGCGGCCTGGCACGGACGTACCGTCGTCACCCGGGCCGACATTCGCGCTGCCGCTCGCCTCGCGCTGCCGCACCGCCGGCGGCGCAACCCCTTCGACGCCCTCGGCCTCGACGAGGAGCTGCTCGACCAGCTGCTCGGCGACGACGAGCTCCCCGAGCCTCCTGACGGTCCCGGTGACTCCGCCGCCGACCCCGACGGCCTCCCTGCTGACCCCGACGGCCGCGGTGACGATGGCGGCGACAGGGGCGACCGTGGTCAGGGCGACGG
>JBEBTI010000232.1:0-4794 GCA_040393845.1 Nocardioides daejeonensis | reverse complement strand
GCCGACGGCGCCCTCGCCGGAGAAGACGGAGGCGAAGAGCGCAGCCTTGCGCTCCTTGAGTGCCATCACCTTCTCCTCGATGGTGTCGGCGGCGACCAGGCGATAGACCATCACGCTCTTGGTCTGCCCGATCCGGTGCGCCCGGTCGACGGCCTGGTCCTCGGCGGCCGGGTTCCACCACGGGTCGAGCACGAAGACGTAGTCGGCCTCGGTGAGGGTGAGACCGACGCCCCCGGCCTTGAGGCTGATCAGGAAGGCGTCGCCGTCACCGCCCTTGAACGCCTCGATCTCGGCGCCGCGGTTGCGGGTGGCTCCGTCGAGGTAGCGCACCGTGAGCCCTTCGGCCTCCAGCCGGGTGCGGGCGCGTTTGAGGAAGCTGGTGAACTGGCTGAACACCAATGCGCGGTGGCCTTCGGCGGCGAGTTCGACGAGGTGCTCGACCAGGACGTCGAGCTTCGCCGATCCGACGCCCTCGTGGGCCTCGTCGACCAGGGCGGCGTCGAGGCTGAGCTGGCGCAGCCGGGTCAGGGCGGTGAAGATCGCCACCCGGTTCTTGTCGAAGTCGTCGACCAGCCCGAGGATCGCCTGACGCTCCTTCTGCAGCCACGTGTCATAGAGCTTCTGGTGCTTGGCGCCGAGGGTCACCTCGAGCACCTGCTCCTGCTTGGCCGGCAGGTCGGCAGCGACCAGATCCTTGGTGCGGCGCAGGATGAACGGGCGGATCCGTGAGCGGAACCGCTCCAAGGCGACCTGATCGCCTTGTTTCTCCACGGGTTTGGCGACCTGCTCGGCAAACTTCTTGGGCCACGGATAGAGGCCGGGGGCCACGACGGAGAGCAGCGACCACAGCTCCATCAGGCGGTTCTCGAACGGCGTACCCGTGACGGCCAACCGGAACGGCGCGTCGAGCAACCGCACCGCCTGGTAGGTCTTGCCCTGGTGGTTCTTGATCGCCTGCGCCTCGTCGAGCACCAGCCCGCCCCAGGTGCGGGAGGTGTAGGCGTCGGACTCCAGTCGGAACAGCGTGTAGGACGTGACCACCACGTCGGCACCCGCGGTCGCCTCGGCGAAGGACTCCTCGCGGCGTGCTGCCGAGGCGTCGATCACCTTCACCACCAGGTCGGGGGTGTGGCGCGCCGACTCGGCGACCCAGGCGGTCATCACGCTGGTCGGCGCGATCACCAGGAACGGTGCGGCGCCGTGGGCGCGGGCGTGGCTGATCATCGCCAGGGTCTGCAGTGTCTTGCCCAGACCCATGTCGTCGGCGAGGATCCCGCCCAGGCCAAGCTGCCACAGGTGCACCAGCCAGCGCACTCCGTCGTGCTGATAGCTGCGGAGCTCGCTGGCCAGCCCCACCGGGGTGACGTCGGGCAGGGTCTCGTGGCCGATCAGGGCCTGGGCGGCCTCGACCCACTTCGCGGCCTGGTGGTCGACGATGCCGAGTTCGGCGAGCTCGGCCCAGATGCCGAGGTCGCGGTGGGCGACGCTCAGGCCGTCGTCCCGGCCGTCGCGGATCTCGGCCGCAGCGGCGACCAGCTCGGCCAACCGACGGAACTCCGGTCGGTCGGTGGCCAGGTGCAGGCCGCCCGGCAGCACGATCCGTGGTTGGCCGGCGGTCAGTGCGGCGAGGACGTCGGTCAGCGGCACCTGTTCGCCGTCGACGCTGATCACCACCCGCAGGTCGAGCCAGTCGGTGCTGTCGTCGGCGTCCTCCACCGCGGCGAACTCGATCGTGGGCGCACCGACGGCCGCCCGGAAGTCGGGCCGCTCGCCGGTCTCGACGACCTCGATCCCTCGGTGGGCAAGCAGGTGCGGCAGGTCCTCCTCGACGAACACCACGGCGTCGAGGTCACGCAGGACGGTGCGTGGTTGCAGGTCGGGCCACTCCCCCGCGGCGGCGAGCAACCGCTGCTCGAGGGCGGCACGTCGTACGGCGGGGGCCCGGTCGCGGCTGTCGATCGCGAAGGTGGTGTCGGCGTACTGCCACCGCCAGGCGACCTCCACCTCGAGGCCGTCCCAGTCGAGGGTGACCTGCAGGCGCGGTGGCACCTCGTCTGGGAGCACCACGGAGCCGTCGGACGAGGCGACCGCCAACTGCTGGCGCAGGCGCGGGAGGTAGTCGCGTTCGAACTGCGCCCGGTCGGTCTTGGGCACGTCGACGGTGCCGCCGTGCTGGTGGAGCTGGCCCACTGCCTCGGGGAGCTGGCGGCTGAGCGGCGCCAGGAGCAGGCGCACCTTGGGGTGCGTGGCAGTGGTGCGTGCCCGCACCGGGGCGACCAGCCCGACGGTGTGGGGCTGCTTGCCGAGGAGGTGCAGTTCGTCACCGGTGACGAACTCGTCGTCGTGCCAGACCCCGAGCCGCATCTGGCTCCCGCCGGCCTGCTCGACGACGTCGAGGACGAGGTCGACCGGGTCGGTGGAGACCTCGACCGACGAGACCCGCTCCCCGCCGAGCAGCGGGATGCCGACCTCCTGCGCATCGGCCAGCAGGGTCGGCAACTGCGGCCCGATGCCAGTCAGGTCGGCGACGTCACGGGCGACTCCGCCCGGGAAGGCGCGCACGAACCGGGACAGGACGGCGAGCTGCACGGGATCGTGCTGGTCGTCGAACTGGGCGGACTCAGCGGTCTGCCACGAGATCCCCGTCTTGATCCAGTTGTCGCGGGCGCCCTGGCGCATCGGTCGCAGCCACAGGTAGTGGCCGGCGCCGGGGTGGCCGCGCCACCGGCGGCGGGTGGGGAAGGGCAGTTCGAACTGCAGCGCGAGCTTCTTGAGAGCGCCAGGTGCCGGCGCGCTCTGCTCGAGTCGGTCGAGCACGCCGTCCAGACTGCGTTGCCAGGCCGGGGCGAGCTGCGTCGGCGTGGTCGGGGCCGCCGAACGCAGGTGCTGCAGCACCGCGACCGCGTGCTTGCAGTTGGTGGCGACCGGGCAGTTGCACGTGGACCGGATCGACTCGTCGTCGAGTCGGATCACCACGCCGTACGGGAGTCGCGCCGTGCCGCTCACGGTGCCGATCACCTTCACGCCGCCACCACGCCGGCGGTCGTCGATCACCTGGGTGGTGAGCACTCGCCCTTGGACGGCGTACTGCCGACCACGCACGATCGCTCCGGGGTCGAAGGAGTCGACCATCATCGCGTCACTGATCGTCTCCGGCACCACCCGCCAAGGCTGCCACACCTCGACGGGTTTGCTGACTTCGTGGCCGGGGTACGACGTCCTTTGGCCCGCACGGGAGGGTCGCGAACCGATGAGGGAGTTTTTGATGTCCACGAGGCGTCTGCGTCTGATTGTCATGGCCGTGCTGGCCGCACTGCTGGGTTCGTGGCTGGTCGCCACGCCTGCGCAGGCGGCGAGTGGTGTGGTCACGGGCAAGGTGTTCGGCAAGTTGGTCGGCGCGTCCAAGAAGGCCGAGCCCGACGTCAGTGTCTATCTCGACAAGCTCAACCCAGACGGCTTCTCGCACGACAACGCGTTCCGCTCCGGCGAGACCAACTCCAACGGCGTCTTCACGATCAAGAACGTCCCCAACGGCAAATACCAGGTGCGGATGTATCCCAAGGTCTACGGCAACACCGGAGACCTGGGTTATGAGTACTACAAGAACAAGTGGAGCCCCTACGGCTCGACCTACGTCACGGTGAGTGGCGGCAAGGTCACCCTCGATGACGCGCTGCTCGAGCAGCCCGGCTGGGTGCACGGCGTGGTGCGTGACGAAGCCGGCAACCCGATGACCAACACCAGCGTGATGGTCCGCGACGGACAGCGCAGCGGTGGCTACGGGTTCAGCACCGACGCCCAGGGTCGCTTCGACACCCGCAACGGCACGTGGACCGGCAACACGATCCCCGGCTCGTACGTCGTGGAAGCGGCCTCCAGCCTCTACGGCACCGAGGACCCGGTCTACGCCTCAAGCTCCAAGACCCTGAACATTCCGGCCAACACCGGCGTCAAGCAGGACTTCGTGCTGAAGCGCCTCAAGACCGTCGTGTTCACCGTGAAGCACTCCGACGGCACGCCCGCGCGACACGCCCCGGTCGGCCTGTGGCTGCAGCGCAACTCGGGCGGCATCTTCGAAGGCGCCCAGTATGGCCCGATCGAGACCGACCAAGCCGGCAAGTTCCGCGTGGTCGAAGGCGTCGCCCGCAAGCTCAAGTTCGCCCCGGCCCCCGGCCACCAGGGCACCGACGTGGCTGAATACTGGGACGGCCCGAGCGGCACCGGCGCCTACGCCTTCCAGGACGCGGAGCCGGTCGAGTGGAGCTCGACCTCTCTCAAGCGCAACTACACCGTGACACTCGGAGCACCGCCGGCGATCAAGCAGGGCAAGGCCACCGTCAAGGGCACGCCCAAGCTCGGCGCCAAGCTGAAGGCCAAGACCTCGGGCTGGTCGAAGGGCGTGAAGCTCCGCTACGAATGGGAGAAGAACGGCACCATCCTCAAGAAGGCGACCAAGAAGAAGCTCAAGGTCACCAAGAAGATTGCCAAGGACGCACGCGACATCTCGGTGCGGGTCACCGCCACCCGCAGCGGCGACCGGGCCGTCGACACGGTCAGCCAGAAGAAGTCGGTCAAGCTGCTCAAGCTCCGGGTCGGCAGCCCGAAGATCGCCGGCAAGGCCGCAGTCGGCAAGATCCTCACCGCGAAGCCCGGCAAGTGGGGACCGGGCAAGGTGAAGCTGAAGTTCCAGTGGCTCAAGGGCAAGAAGGCGATCAAGGGCGCCACCAAGAAGAAGCTCAAGCTCACCAAGTCACTGAAGGGCAAAACGATCCGCGTGCGCATCACCGGCACCCG
>JBEBTI010000231.1:0-4885 GCA_040393845.1 Nocardioides daejeonensis | reverse complement strand
AAGTGACCCGCTGAGCACACGAGAACGCCGCGGCAACGATTGGTTGCCGCGGCGTTCTCGCGCATTTGCCTCGGTCCCGGTCAGGGCGCGGTCAGTGCTCGTGGTCGCCACCCATGTGCAGGTCGTCGATGACGCCGACCTTGAAGACCTTCAGCTTGCGCTTGTCCATCGGGCCGCTGAGCCTGATCTTGCGCAGCGCGACGTTGTTCTCGGTGTTCGACTCCACCAGGTTGCGGTCGGGGTTGCCCTCGACGGCGACGTAGTAGATGCCGTTCGGCAGGTTGTCGATCCGGAAGGCCTGGCCAGCGCGGAACTGTGCGTAGGTGTCACCCGAGCCGGAGGCGAGCACCTCGCGCAGCGAGACGGTGCTGCGGTCACCGCACGCGGTGTGCAGGTCGGTGCCGTCGGGCTTCCAGTTGGCACCGGGCACGGTGTAGTCGACGGCATCGGTGTTGGCCAGGCAGAACGACTCCTTGCGCGATCTCACCGCCTCGGTCTGGTCTGCCTTCAGCAGCGAATAGCGGGCGAAGTCCTCGAAGTGCCAGTGATTGTGGCTCTTGGCCTTGTGCCAGATCATCGTGCCGACCTGCTGATAGCCGGTCTGGTTGCCGTCGGCGTCGATGAAGTACTGGTAGGCGTCCATCACGTCGCTGTTGCCGCGACGGAACCCGTCGACGACCATCGGGCTGTCACCGGCGTTCCACACGGTCGCCGAGAAGCGCAGGTGCTTGCTGTTGCGCGACAGTTCCATCCCGAAGGCCGGCAACGATCGCAGGTCGGGCATCGGGCCGGTCGCTTCACCCGAGCTTGCCGCGCTCGGGCGGGTGGCTGCAGGGCCGCCGTACGACGACGTGGTGGTCGCGCGACTGCGGCGGGCTCCGTGCTCCTCGAAGTTCTCCTCCTTCACCACCAGCCGATAGCTGTGGGCAGTCTGGGCAGATGTCATCCCCAGCGCCTTCGCCCAGCGGGGCGTGATCCGCACGGTGACGTCGTACCTGCCCTTGGCCATGCGGAATCCGCCGAGACCCTCCGAGACGTTGCTGACCCAACCCTGCTGGACTCCCTGGACCGAGCCGATCGTGAACGGGTTGCTCGGGCACCAGTCGGGATACGGCGAGCGCAGCGGCGCGTCGGGGGTGGTGCGTTGGGTGCTCCACGAGTTGAGGCAGACCGAGCGCCGCTGGTTGAGCACGATCTTGCCGTCGGACACCCGCCTCGCGGTGAGTCGCAGGAGCTTGTCCAGCCCCTCCCAGCTGGTCTGGATGCCTGCGGGGAGCGCGATCTCGCCATCGGCGGAGTGCCACACGGTGCGGATCGGGTTCTTCCAGTCGTCGCGGTGTGAGCGGATCTCGAAGGGGGCCTCGGGGGCGCTGAGGTTGATGCCGATGTCGCCGTACACCTGCCCCTCATAGCTCTGCGCGACCACTCGCTCGGGGCCGACCAGTTCCAGCGGTGCGGCGGTGGGTGCGGACTCCGCGGCAGCGGCAGGGGTGCCGGGTTGGGTCGCCACGGCCGGGATGAGCAGTCCGACGGCGCTGAGGGCTGCCGCGGTGATGCCTGTTCCGAGATTCACGGGTTCCTCCTGGGCGCTTGGGAGGCCAATCCCTCCACTTCTGTTGACGCACGGGACGCTCACTTGGTTGCCTCGTCCCACACCTGGTCTGGACGCGTGCCGAGACAGGGCCTTTGTCGGTGCCTGGTGGTGACTAGGCTGGGAGGCATGACCACCGAACAGGACATCGTCGATGTCGCAGTCCGCGCCCGGACTGCCAGCCACGACCTCGCCCTCGCCACCCGCGCTGTCAAGGACAGCGCGCTGAACGCGATGGCAACCGCCCTGCTCGCTGCCGCGCCGGCGGTGCTGGCTGCAAACGCCGACGACGTACGCCGTGCTGAGGAAGCAGGCACGGGCGCCAACCTGATCGACCGACTCCGTCTCGACCAGTCCCGCATCGAGGGGATGGCGCAGGGGTTGCGCGACGTGGCTTCGCTGCCCGACCCGGTCGGCGACGTGGTGCGGGGGAGTACGCTCGCCAACGGTCTCGAGCTGCGTCAGGTGCGGGTGCCCTTCGGTGTGGTCGGGATGATCTACGAAGCGCGTCCCAACGTCACGGCTGATGCCGCCGGGATCTGTCTGAAGTCCGGCAACGCCGTACTCCTGCGGGGTTCCTCCAGCGCGCGCTCCAGCAACGAAGCCATCGTCGACGCGCTGCGTGGAGCCGTGGTGGAGGCGGGCCTGCCCGCTGACGTGATCCAACTGGTGCCCGGCGACAGCCACGACTCGGTGAAACACCTGATGCGGGCCCGTGGCCTCGTCGACGTGCTCATCCCGCGCGGTGGCGCAGGCCTGATCCGCAGCGTGGTCGAGGAGTCCACCGTGCCGGTGATCGAGACCGGCACCGGCAACTGCCACGTCTATGTCGACAAGGGCGCCGACCTCGAGCGTGCCCTCGCCATCGTGATGAACTCCAAGACCCACCGCGACAGCGTCTGCAACTCGGCCGAGTCCCTGCTGGTGCACGCCGACATCGCTGACGAGTTCCTGCCCACCGTGATCGAATCGCTCCAGGATGCCGGGGTGCAGATCCACGGCGACGACCGCTTCGGCGAATACGACGGAGTGGTCCCGGTGACCGACGAGGCCCACGCGGCCGAGTTCCTCACTGCGGAGATCTCGGCGACGGTGGTCGACGACATCGGTGTTGCGATCGCCCACATCCGCAAGTTCAGCACCGGGCACACCGACGCGATCGTCACCGAGGACCAGAGTGCCGCCCGGACCTTCGTCGCCCAGGTCGACTCCGCTGCCGTGCTGGTCAACGCCTCCACCCGGTTCACCGACGGCGGCGAGTTCGGATTCGGTGCCGAGATCGGGATCAGCACCCAGAAACTGCACGCCCGCGGTCCGATGGGTCTGCCCGAGATGACCAGCACCAAGTACGTCGTCACCGGTGACGGCCACGTCCGCTGACCACCTGCCCGACCTCGTGAACTAGGATTCCACCCATGTCGCTCTCCACCTTGGTCATCACCGCTTCTGAATCCACCGGTGACCCCGCGGTCAACCAGTACGTCGTCGGCGGGATCGCCTTCGGCATCCTGTTCACGCTGCTGTTGATCCTGCTCGTGTTCGCCGGAGGCCGTGAACACAGCTGAGCCAGTGGTGCGGCGTCGGGTCGGTGTCATGGGTGGCACCTTCGATCCGATCCACCACGGGCACCTGGTCGCCGCCAGCGAGGTCCAGGCATGGTTCGACCTCGACGAGGTCGTCTTCGTGCCGACCGGGGCGCCGTGGCAGAAGGCAGATCGCGCGGTCTCAGCAGCGGAACACCGCTACCTGATGACAGTGATCGCCACCGCCGCGAACCCGAGGTTCACGGTGTCGCGGGTCGACATCGACAGGGACGGTCCGACGTACACCCGGGACACGCTCCACGACCTGCAGACGCACTACCCCGACGCGGAGCTCTACTTCATCACCGGAGCCGACGCATTGGCCAACATCTTCACCTGGCGTGACGTCGGTGACCTGTTCGAGATGGCCCACTTCGTCGGGTGCACCCGGCCCGGCTATGAACTCGATCGCGACACACTCGGTGACATCCCGGAAGACCGGGTGACCCTCGTCGAGATTCCCGCGCTCGCGATTTCCTCCACCGACTGCCGATTGCGCAAGCAGCGGGGGGAACCGGTCTGGTACCTGGTTCCCGACGGGGTCGTCCAGTACATCGCCAAGCACGACCTCTATCCAGGAAGTTAGCCCCATGCCTGCAACTGACCACGCCGTGACCCTGGTGCGGACTGCCGCTCTTGCTGCTGCCGACAAGCTCGCCAAGCAGATCATCGCCTTCGACGTCTCCGAGCAACTCGCGATCACCGACGCCTTCCTGCTCGCCTCGGCCAGCAACGACCGACAGGTGCGGGCGATCGTCGACGAGATCGAGGACCAGCTCCGTGCGCTCGACGCCAAGCCGATCCGTCGCGAGGGCCACAAGGAGGGCCGTTGGGTGCTCCTCGACTACGGCGACGTCGTCGTCCATGTGCAGCACGACGAGGAGCGCGCCTTCTATGCCCTGGAGCGGTTGTGGCGCGACTGCCCAGAGATCGACCTGCCGGTGGAGACGTCGGCGCCCGACGAGTCGTGACCCGACGCCTGGTCCTGATGCGGCACGGCCGCACCGCGTGGAACGTCGCGCGCCGGGCGCAGGGGCACACCGACATCGAGCTCGACGAGGTCGGTCACGAGCAGGCCGCCGTCGCCGGACCCTGGGTGGCCGCTGCCTTCACCCCGTCCTCCGTGTGGAGTTCCGACCTTGCTCGCGCCGGCCAGACCGCGGCGTACGTCGCCAAGGAGCTCGGTCTCGATGTGCAGGTCGATCCGCGGCTGCGTGAGTTCGACCTGGGCGTGCGCACCGGTTCCCTGATGGCTGACTACGCGGCCGACCATCCGGCGGAACATGCAGCTCTGCAGGCGGGGGACTCCTCCGCCGTACCCGGCGCTGAGCAGCCGAGCGACGTCGCCGCCCGGATGTTGGCGGCACTCGACGACGTACGCCGTCGACTGGCCGCGGACGGCACTGCGGTCGTGGTCTCGCACGGATCGGCGATCAAGGTCGGCGTGTTGGGCCTGCTCGGTCTGCCCCTCGACGTGGGAGTCCTGCGTGGCATGGACAACTGCGCGGTGGCGGTGCTGCACGAGACCTCCGACGACGCTCCGTGGCGTCTGGTCGCCTATGGGGTCTCCGGACCGGACCCCGATTTCGCAACTGGCGCAGCGTCTGGTTAGTATTCTCGACGTGTTCAAGCGGGTGACCGCCAGAACACGGTTTCGGGGGTGTGGCGCAGCTGGTAGCGCACCTGCATGGCATGCAGGGGGTCAGGGGTT
>JBEBTI010000230.1:0-5007 GCA_040393845.1 Nocardioides daejeonensis | reverse complement strand
GCGTACTCGACCGACCAGACGCGCGTACTCGACCGACCAGACGCGCGCACTCGACTCAGTCGGCGACGAAGTCGTCCCAGCCGTCGGCGAGGTAGTCGATGAAGGCGGGGCCGACGTGCTCGGTGGCCAGGTGTTCGCGTGTGACCGGCAGCGGGATCGGGGTGAAGTGGGTGTCCTCGAGGGCGCGGGCGGCGAAGTCGTGGTGCAGGATCGCGCCGATTCCGACGCCGACGTAGTCGGCGCCCTGCTCGAGGCACCACTGGGCATCGGCTGCGGTCATCACCTTGCCAGTCACGCCGAGGCGGGTGGTGCCGCGGTCGAGGTCCATGAACCGGTCGATGATCCGGCCGCCGGAGGTGTCGCGACGCGGCTCCATGAACACGTCCCACAACGACATGTCGAGATGGTCGACCAGTCCCGAGGCGAGCACCTCGCGAGCGTGCTCGCGGCCCTCGACCAACGGGATGCCATAACCCTCGGGAGTGAGCCGGATGCCGACCTGGAAGTCGGGCCCGGTGGCGGCCCGGATCGCCTCCAGCACCTCGAAGACGATGCGCAACCGGTTGGCGGACGAACCGCCGTACCGGTCGGTGCGGTGGTTGGAGCGCGGATCGAGGAACTGGCCCAGGAGGTAGCCGTGAGCGCCGTGCACCTGGACGCCGTGGAAGCCAGCCGTCTCGGCCAGTGCAGCGGCGCGCGCGAACTCGGCGACGACCTCGCCTACGCCGGCCGTGATGAGCGCGACGGTCTGCTTCTCCGGGTCGTCCCACGCACCGACCCGGACCGTGCCCGCCCCGTTGGCCTCGGCACGACGACCCGCGTGGTGCAGCTGCACCGCCGAGACGCCGCCCGCCTCAGCAACGGCCGTCGCCAACCTCGTCAGGCCGGGCAGGTGCGCGTCGCTGCAGGCGCCCAGTTGGCCGAGCCACGCCCGACCCGCGGGGGCGACGTACGCCGCGGCCGTCATCACCTGGCCGAAGCCACCCCGCGCCCGCGCCACGAGCCAGTTGATCTCGTCGTCGGTCAGGGTGCCGTCGAGGTTGCTCTGGGTGTTGGTCAGCGGCGCCAACGCAAAGCGGTTGCGCCACGCCGGGCCGCGGGCGAAGGTCAAGGGTTCGTTCAGCGCAGGGATCGACACACTGTCGAACCTACGTGGTGGTGCCGCCGCACGAGCGCCGAGGTCGCAGCCGCGCGAGCCACGTCACTCGACCACCTCCAAGGTGCCGTAGGCACCGCGCTCGGCGTCCACCATCACGTGGTTGACGATCCGGTAGGTGCCGGGCTCGTGGAGCTCGAACTCGACGAACCCGCCCTGTGCAGGCAACAGTCCGAGCGCCTGGGCGCCACCGGTCTTCGACGGACCGTCGGCCGATCCGAGTTGCCAGTCGCCCTCGACGTACGTCGTGTCGAACTGTCCGCCGACCACGTGGAAGGAGAGCGCGCGGTTGGGGCCGGCGTTGAGGAGCCAGATCCGGACCCGCTCCCCCACCCGCACCTTCAGGGGGCGGTGGGCATAGGCGTTGTGGTAGCCGTTGAAGACGACCGCGTCGGGCTGCTCCGCGTTGATCTTGTCCATGTCTGCGGCGTCCTCGCCGTAGTACTGCTCCGACTGCACGAGCACGAAGGAGCGGTCGACCGCAGGGAGGTCCGGAGGGTCGATCACCACCGCGCCGAACAAGCCGGCAGCGATGTGGGCGCTCATCGGCATCGTCGAGCAGTGATACATCCAGACGCCGGCGCGGTCAGCGGTGAACCGATAGGTCAGCGACTCCCCGGGCGGGATCGTGCGCATCACCCGGTCCGTGGCCCGCATGCCGGCGTGGAAGTCGATCGAGTGACCCATCGTGCCGTCGTTGACCAGCGTGATCACGAAGGTGTCGCCGACCTTGCCGTGCAGGGTCGGGCCCGGCGCGGTTCCGTTGAAGGTCCACTGCTGCTGTCGCACTCCCGGCGCGACCTCGACCTCCTGCTCGGTGACCCGGAAGGTGTGCCGGTGCACCTTCCCGGGCGGTGCGGGCAACAGCTCCGGGTCGAGGATCGGCGCGTCGGCAGCCGGCTCGTCACCCATCTGGTGGTCGATCGCTCCGTGTTCGTGGTCGTGGCCGCTCATCCCGTCGGCGGCTTCCTGCCCGGCGTCGGCCGACTGCTGCGGAGCTCCGACCGCGTCGATCTCGAACGTCATGCCCATCTGTTTGTGCCCGACCACCGAGCACCAGCCGTCGAGGTCCCGACCCACCACGCCGACGTCGAGTTCCGCCGCTTCGCCCGGAGCGAGTCGGCCGGTGTCGTGGCCAGTCTCGAGCACCAGGTCATGCACGTCTGCGGAATCGGCGTTGACCACGGTGATCACGAGTCGATCGCCTGCAGGCACCTCGATGTGCGACGGAGTGAACCGCATGTCGGCAGCCTCGACCCGCACATGGGTCGTCTCGCCGGTGGGCGTGACGCCGCCGGCTGCCGATTCGACCGGTCCCTGCAGCGCCGCCGGGTCGACCGCACCACCAAGTGCGACCGCGAGCATCACGATGGCGATGCCGGCCGCTGCCAGGCCCCGGTTCTGACCGGCCGGGCGATCGGCGGTCGCCGGTGGGGCCTCCCCCGCGTGGCCGTGGCGTCGCCTGATCGCCCGGAGCAGAATCGGCACAAAACTGGCCAGCCCGACCAGCACGAGCACCGAGGCGAGCACGCGTACGACGCTGGGCACCGGGAGCACGCAGACGACCAGGCCGACATTGACGACGGTGACGCGCAGGGCGCCACCGGCATCCAGATCGCGGTTCATCGCGCGGACGAGCGCGGGCCCGCCACCGAGCACGACCGCGACCAGGTAGGAGAGCGCCCCCAACAGCACCTGGGCGACGAATCCGGCAGCGAAGTAGGGAGTCAGCCACTCCAGCGGTTCACCCAGCGCCACCCACGCAGCAGCGCCGGAGACCCCGTCGACCAGACCGGCTCCGATCCAGCCGGCGAGCGCGAGCATCAACCCGAGCAGCCAGGTGACTCCGGCCAGCAACGACCAGGTCGGGAACGACGTCGGTCTCTTCCGCCATGCCGCGACGAACAGGTCGCGTGCCACCACCGCCACCCCGCCGGCGTACCCCAACAGGCCGGCAACGACCAACGGGACCAGGTCCACCACGGCCGCAACCAGCACCAGTCCGAGGCCGAGGAGCATCACGACCAAGGCGCGCCCGGCGCGGCGCTCGGCGCCCTCCGGGATGCGGGTGCGGAGCATGGTCGGCCCGAGCGTGACGACGGTGCCGACCACGGTGAGGCCGATGAAGCCGAGCATGTTGAGTCCGACGTGGGCCATCCGCAACCGGGTCTCGAGGGGCTCGCCCGGTTCCCGGGCCAGCCAGGCGCCGAGCACCACGCCGACCAGGAGGAGCAGCCCAGCAGCGACATAGAAGTACACCGTGGCGGCAAAGCGCGACGAGAACCGCGAACGCAGGCCTTGCGCCAACGAGACGACGTGCCACGCCACGGCACCACCGACGCCCACGGCACCAACGACGACCAGCCACCACAACTGCGCCGGTACGCCGACCACGACGGCCGCAACGCCGGCGTTGAACAGCACCAGCCGCGGCGTCTGCACCGCGCGTGGGGTCGTCGGCAACCGCAACAGGGTGTCGGCGAAGTAGCGACTCCACACCAAGATCGAGTGTCCGGCGGCGCCGAGCACGAAGAGGTGGATCATCAGCCAGCGTGGCGCCGGCACCAGTGGGTGGGCCGCGCTGAGCACGACCACCGCCAGGATCCACAGCACTCCCGGCAGGTCGCGCAGGGGCCAGAAGCCGCGGGTGCCCGGCTCGCTCGCGTTGCCGGACGGGCGTCCGACGGTGACGCTCATGGTCGACCTGCCTCGTCGCGCTCGGTCGCCGTGGCGGCGGTCCCGAACAGGCCTGCACCGAGGGCGACGACGAGGAAGAGCACGAGCGCCACGCCGTTGCCGGCCGCACCGATGCGCCGGGCCAGTTCGTTGCCGAACCCGTCACCGACCTGCACGCGGACCAGCAGGGAGGCGTGCAGCAGCGCCCACGGCCACCAGGCTGCCGGCGTGTGCGGGAGACGCAGCCGGGTGACTGTGGGAAGGATCGTCGAGGCGTGGGCGAAGACCATCGACATCGCAAACCCGAGGAAGAGCGCGTGCAGAGCTGCGTCGTACGCCGGTCCCTCGTCGAGGAGCCCGACCACGAGCCAGATCGACCCGGCGACCACGAGCCACGCTTGAGCGGCCAGCATGCAGGCGGCAGCGAACCGGGGCAGACCGGTGCCGCGGATGGTGCGCCGGGCGACGTCGTGGCTGAGCAGCCAGATGGCGAGTCCGAGCAGGGCCAACCCGAAGATCCGGCTGCCGACGACCGGCCAGAGGGTGGCGGCCGGAACTGCCACCGCCAACAGCAGCGTCAGCAGGAGCAGGTCGCGACCAGCGGTCGGCGGCATCGAGAGCCGTGCCAACTCGAGCCGCTCCCCAGCGATGGTGAGCACGACGTAGCCAGCGAACCACAGCACCACGAACGCCATGTCCGCGCCACCGAGCCACAGGACCGCGCCGCCCAGCAGGGACACTGCGCCGAGCGTCGAGACCAGGACGGCGTCGTCGCGCTGTCGCCGCCACAGCGGCACGTTCACGGCACACTGCAACGCTGCGCCGGCGACCAGACAGGCGCCGCCCACCTGATGGTCGAGACCGGTCGGCACGGCCAGGAGGAGGGCACCGACGCCGAGCAGGCCCGGGGCGAGGAAGGCCCACGGGCGGGCGAGCGCGACCGCCCGCTCGAGCGCGATCAGAGTGCCGAGGAAGCCGACCACCATGAGTACGCCGTGCAGATCGGCCAGGCGCGCGGAACGAGCCGGCAGCCAGGCATCGAGGAGGGTCAGTCCCCCGTCGATGCCGGCCACCAGGGCAATGCCGGCGGGCACCACCAGCAACGCCCGCGGGTGCGGGCGTCGCGGTGTTCGCTCAAGGGTGGCCACGCGCCACCGTCCGAGTGACCGAGTCCG
>JBEBTI010000229.1:0-5112 GCA_040393845.1 Nocardioides daejeonensis | reverse complement strand
GCGACTGAGACGATGACTGCCTCGGGCATGGTTCTCCGATCCTCGACGGGGTGGGCCTCAGTTCAGCCTAGTCCGTGCGGGTGGGACGATGGGGTGGTGCGCCACCTCTACCGATGCCCGGTCCGCTGGGCCGATCTGGACATGCTCGGTCATGTCAACAACGTGATCTATGTCGACTACCTCCAGGAAGCGCGCATCGACATGCTGCTGCGACACTCCCCGGACACCCGACAGGTCGACCTGGCCGAGGGCCTCGTGGTGGTCCGGCACGAGGTCCAGTTCGCCGCGCCATTGATGTTCCGGCGTGAACCGGTCTCGATCGAGTGCTGGGTGACCGACGTGCGGGCGGGCAGTTTCACGATGGCCTACGAGGTCTTCGACGAGGCCGACCAGGGGCGCACGGTCTACCTGCGAGCCAAGACGGTGCTGACGCCGTTCGTGTTCGCAGAAGAGCGCCCGCGCCGGTTGCGGGCGGACGAGAAGGAGATCCTCGCCAGATTCATCGGCGACGACCCGTTCCCGCCCGGCGCAGCGGCGACCGACATCCGCGAGATCCCCGAGGGCGAATACCACCTGCACGTGCGATTCAGCGACGTCGACGCCTACGGCCACGTCAACAACGTGAAGTACTTCGAGTACTACCAGGAGGCGCGGATCGCCTACATCTACGGGCTCAGCGAGAGCGCCGAAGGTTTCGGCGGGACCTCGGTCGTCGTCGCCCAGTGCGATGTCGACTACCGGGCACCGATCCTCTTCCGCACCGAGCCCTACACCGTGCGTTCGTGGGTCTCGCACGTCGGCCGCTCGTCGCTGGTGGTCGAGTCGGCGATCCTCGACGGCAACCGGTTGCTGAGCAAGGCCCGCGTCGTGTTGGTCACCTTCGACACCGAGACCCAACGCGCTGCGCCTGCCCCGGAAGCGGTGCGGCAGGCGATGCTCGCCCAGTTGGAGGCAGGCCGCGACTGAGGGTCACTCGGGGGCGTTGATCATGAACTGGGCCGCGTGCGTGACGTAGGCCCAGAACTGCTCGTCCTGCTCGGGGGTGAGGTCGGCCTCATCGAGGCCCGCCCGGAAGTGCACCAGCCAACGCTCGGCGGCGGCCGGAGTGACGGCGTACGGCGCGTGTCGCATCCGCAGCCGCGGGTGGCCGCGGTTGTCCGAGTAGGTCGTCGGTCCGCCCCAGTACTGCATGAGGAACAGCGAGAAACGGTCGGCGGCCGGACCGAGGTCCTCCTCGGGATACATCGGCCGGAGCAGTTCGTCCTCGGCCACACCGGCATAGAAGCGGTCGACGATCGCCCGGATCGTCGCCTCGCCGCCGATCTCGTCGTAGAAGCTCACCTGCTCGGGAACGCTGGTCACCTTGCCATCATGCCCTGACTCAGGTCTCCTCCGGCTCCGGGGGTACGACGGTCATCGGTCCACCGCCGGAGCCTTGGCGGGTCACCCACTCGGGGAACGGCACGTGGATCCCTTCCCGGTCGAAACGCGACTTGATCCGTTGTCGCAGTTCCCGTCCGACAGCCCACTGCTGCTGGGGCGCGGTCTTGACCGCGACCCGGAGCACCACGCCGTCCGGGCCGACCGACTGCACGCCCCAGACCTCAGGCTCCTCGATCACGATGCCGGTGAAGTCTGCGTCCTCCCACATCTCATGGGCGACCTCTCGGAGCACCCTGCGCACCTTGACGAGGTCCTCGCTGTAGGCGACCGCCACGTCGAGCACGGTGCGGGCCCAGTTCTGGCTCATGTTGCCGACCCGCAGGATCTCACCGTTGCGGACATACCAGACGGTCCCTTCGGTGTCGCGCAGCCGGGTCACCCGCAGGCTCACCGCCTCGATGGTGCCCACCGCTTCGCCGAGGTCGACCACGTCGCCCACGCCGTACTGGTCCTCGAAGATCATGAAGATGCCGGAGAGGAAGTCCTTGACCAGACTCTGGGCGCCGAAACCGACCGCGACGCCGACGATCCCTGCGCTGGCCAGCAACGGCCCGACGTTGTAACCCAACTCGGCGATCGTCATCATGATCGTGATCGCTGCGATCAGGCCGGTCGCGATGCTCTTGAGCAGTGATCCCATCGTGCGGGCCCGCTGCACTCGCCGGGACTCGCGTGCGTCGCCCGGACGGTTCTCCGCCTGGCTCACCAAGCGGCCGATGAGTCGGTGGATCAGCCAACGGGCGGCGAACGCGATGAGCAACAGCACCAGGATCGCGGTCGGCTTGCCGATCACCCAGCCGGCGAGGTCGGCCACGCTCTCGTTGTCGGTCCACCGGAACACCGTGCGGCAGGCCAGGGACTGGTCCGGCGCGCACTCGTCGTAGTCGCTCAACATGCCCATGTGACGGAGGCTACGGGCGGCCGGTCGGTGAGCCAATGAAGGAGCGGATACCATTGCTGATTGTGATGAACTCCACCAACACTCGTGTGCGGCGGGCCACCCGGGCCGCCGTGTCTGGTTTCTCGATCGCCTTCGTCGGTGCGGTGCTGCTCAGTGGCTCCCCGGCCGGTGCCAACGTGCCGGAGGGGTGGAGCAACCCGGAGTCGGTCGACCCGCTCCACTTCCTGGCCGTCCTGGTCGGCATTCCGGCGCTGATGGCCCTCGTCATCATCGTGC
The DNA here is from genome assembly GCA_040393845.1 of Nocardioides daejeonensis. Lineage (GTDB taxonomy): Bacteria > Actinomycetota > Actinomycetes > Propionibacteriales > Nocardioidaceae > Nocardioides > Nocardioides daejeonensis_A. The sequence continues at coordinate 2,492 of JBEBTI010000229.1, read as the reverse complement.
TCGTCATCGCTCCGGGTCTGGCCCGCGGCGACAAGTTCGTGCACAGCAACGCCGCGCCCGACGCCGAATGGTTCGGCGGACCGCGTTCCGGCACTGACGAGCTGCCCGCCCCCGACAACGAAGAGTCGAAGGCCGGTGGCGCAAGTGGCCGCTGGTGAATACTTCACCGATGCGGAACGGCTGGCGATCCACAACGCGATTCATCGCGCTGAGCTGGCCAGCCGTTTCGAGTTCTCGGTGTTCGTGGGCCAGCCGACCGACGGCGATGCCCGCTCGTTCGCCACGCAGCTCCACAACCGTCTGACCGCTCCGGCCCGTAGCGTGATGATCGTGGTCGACCCGGAGTCCAACACCCTCGAGATCGTCACCGGTGGACAGGTCCGCCGTGAAGTCGGCGACGGCGAGGTCCAACTCGTGGTCGCCGAGATGCTCTCGTCCTTCGAGACCGGCGACCTCGCTGGTGGCGTGAAGCGCGGCGTCACCATGATCGCGGAGCACCGCGCCAAGGCCTGAGCTCCACCTTCGGAGCCTGAGCACCGCCGGCGAGGCCTGCACCCCGCCGGCGAGACCCGCGGGTCAGTCCGTGGAGGCGTCGCAGCGCTGGGCGGTCAGGAAGCGGACCACGTCGGCCCGCCCCTCCTGCACGTAGCGCTTGGCCGCCGGGGGAGCTGGCGTGCGGGCGAGCCAGGCGTCGACCTTCGCCACCAGCTCCTCGGACGCGAGTGCCCGGGGGAAGCCGAACTCCAGGGCGATCGACGCCTTCTGGGTGCCGAGGTGGTCCCAGAGGGTGTCCGCGGCGTCGAGGTAGCGGTCGACGTACGGCGCGAGCACCTCGTCCTGTCCTGACGGCGCAAACGCCAACACGATCGACCGGTGGGTCTCGTTGGGGGTGTCGGTGTCGACGAACCCTGCCTGCCACGCGTCGGCCTTCGCCTCCGGCGTGGGCTGTACGGCGCGTGCTGCTGCCGCGCGCTCCTGGCCGGAGATCGTGTTGTCGGCAGCGAGCTCGGTGTCGATCAGGTCGCTGGCCCGACCGTTGCGCGCCAGTGCGCTGATCAACGTCCACCGCAGGTCCTGGTCGACAGCAAGGCCCTCGAAGGCGAGCGAGCCGTCCAGCAGGGCGACCAGGTCGCCCAGCGCCTCGTCACTGCGCGCAGCACCGGCGTAGGTGCGGGCGAAGGTCAACTGGTGGTCGCTGCCTGCTTCGGCTGCGGCGAGCAGATCCCGCAGGCCACGCTCCCACTCGGCCGACAGCGCCTCGCGGTGGTCCGGGGCCGTCATCATCGTGACCGCCTGGGCGGCGTAGGTCGGGATCCGGGTGACGCCCCAGGCATCGGTCTCGGAGCCGATGTTGGCGAGCACCAGCCGGACGAAGTCGGAGGCTCGCATCTCGGCATCGCGGGTCATGTCCCACGTTGCGCCCCAGCACAGTGCGCGGGCCAGGGAGTCGTCCAGGGTCGAGAGGCTCGACACCACGGTGGCCAGGGACCGCTCGTCGAGACGGATCTTTGCGTAGGTGAGGTCGTCGTCGTTGAGCAGCAGCAGGTCGGGCTGCTTCATGCCGACCAGCTCGTCGATGGTGGTGGCGGCGCCTGCGACGTCGACCTCGACGTACTCCCGGCGCACCAGTCGGCCACCGACCTGGTCGTAGAGTCCGATGCCGAGTCGGTGGCGACGCAGCGTCGGCCAGTCGGGGTGGGCGGTCTGCGCCACCCGGAACGACGCGTAGTTGCCGTCGTCATCCAGCTCGAAGACGGGGGTCAGGGTGTTGACACCGGCCGTCTGGAGCCACTCCTGCGCCCAGCTCTCGAGTTCACGACCCGACGATTTCTCCAGCGCGGCCAGGAGATCGGTGAACTCGGAGTTGGAGTAGGCGAAGTCCTTGAAGTACTGCCGCAGGCCGGCCAGGAAGGGGTCCAGCCCGACCCAGGCCACCAGCTGCTTGAGCACCGAGGCGCCCTTGGCGTAGGTGATCATGTCGAAGTTGACCTCGACCGCCTGCAGGTCGTAGTTGTCGGCGGCGATCGGGTGCGTCGACGGCATCTGGTCCTGGCGATAGCCGGTCTGCTTGCGGGCATTGGCAAAGCCGGTCCAGGAGTCGGTGAACTCCGTCGCTTCGACCTCGGCGTGGTAGCACGCCCACTCGGCGAACGACTCGTTGAGCCAGAGGTCGTCCCACCACTTCATGGTGACGAGGTCACCGAACCACATGTGCGCCATCTCGTGCAGGATCACCGAGCAGCGGAACTCGTAGAACGACCGCGGCTGGCGGGAGCGCGGCAGGTACTCGTCACGCAGGGTGACGCAGCCAGCGTTCTCCATCGCGCCCATGTTGTATTCCGGCACGTAGAGCTGGTCGTACTTCTCGAACGGGTAGGGGAAGTCAAACGCTTCTTCGAAGAACTCGAAGCCGGCGCGAGTCAGCTTCACCAGCTCGTCGCGGTCGAGGAACTCGACCAGCGACTGCCGGCAGTAGTGACCGAGCGGAATGG
>JBEBTI010000228.1:0-5131 GCA_040393845.1 Nocardioides daejeonensis | reverse complement strand
CGCACTTTCGCGACACGCTCCCGATGTGCCCGTGTCCTCGCTCGCGCCCGGCGAGACTGGGACCGACGAACTCATGGACCGCGTGGTCGCAGCTGCTGCTGCGCTCGCGTCGCCCGGGGACACCGTGCTCCTGGCGCCGGGCTGCGCATCCATGGACCTGTTCGCCAACTACGGCGAGCGGGGCGACAAGTTTGCTGAGGCGGTCCGCCGACTCACCGAATGAGAGGGACGGGACGTGGCCAGTACGACGACCGACCGGCCCTCCGTCACTGAGCGGCTCCGGCGCCCGGTCTGGCTGGACTCGCTCCGGGCCGCGATCGCTCGCCCGCTCACGGCCTACTACCTGCTGTTGGGTGCCTCGGCGCTGCTGCTGACGATCGGGCTGATCATGGTGCTCTCGGCGTCGTCGGTCTACTCCTACCGGGTGCTCGACGACTCCTACGGCGTGGTGAAGCGGCAACTCACCTGGGTCGCGATCGGACTGCCGTTGGCGTTCGTGGCCAGCCGGTTGCCCCGCCGAGTGATCCGGGCGTTGGCCTGGCCGGCGCTCCTGGTTGCCGTGGTGCTGCTGGCGCTGACCCAGACCGGCCTCGGTGTGCGGGTCAACGGCAACACCAACTGGTTGGCCCTCGGGCCGTTCCAGATCCAACCGTCGGAGTTCGCGAAGCTCGCGGTGATCATCTGGGCGGCTCACGTCTATGCACTGAAGGACCGCAAGCTCGGCAACTGGCACCAACTGATGGTGCCGGTGGTCCCGGGCTTCGCGGTGGTTGCCGGTCTGATCGTGCTTCAGCACGACCTGGGCACCGCGCTGGTGGTGTTCGCGATCCTGCTCGGCCTGCTCTGGGCGATCGGCGCCCCGGGCCGGCTGTTCGGATTCGCTGTCGCCGTGATCGGTGTCGGAGCGCTCTATCTGGCCACCACCAGTGACGAACGCCGGAACCGACTGTTCAACTTCGTGGATCCGTTCCAGGACTACCACGCAGCAGGGTGGCAGGCCGCGCACGGACTCTATGCACTCACCACGGGTGGCCTCTTCGGTCAGGGGATCGGTGCGTCCCGACAGAAGTGGGGCGACCTGCCCGAAGCACACACCGACTTCATCTTCGCCGTGCTCGGAGAGGAGCTCGGCCTGATCGGCACCCTGCTGGTGCTGACGCTGTTCCTCACGATCGCCTACGCCGCCGTGCGGGTGGCCAGCCAGACCAAGGACCCGTTCGTCCGCTACGCCACCTTCGGCGTCACCGTCTGGCTGCTCGGCCAGATGATCATCAACGTCGGCATGGTCCTCGCCGTCCTTCCGGTGGTCGGCATCCCGCTCCCGCTGGTCTCCTACGGTGGCTCGGCGCTGTTGCCCTCGCTGCTCGCACTCGGCATGCTGATCGGGTTCGCCCGCACCGAGCCTGAGGCCGCCCGTGCCCTGGCTGCTCGGCGCCGGCGTCGCTCGGCGGGACTGTCCGCCCAGACTCGACGGAGCTCCTGAACAACGATGAAGGTCCTGTTAGCCGGCGGTGGCACCGCCGGTCACACCTCGCCCCTGCTGGCCACTGCTGATGCGCTGCGCCGTCTCGACCCGTCGGTCGAGATCACCTGTCTGGGTACGCCGCGGGGGCTGGAGAACCGGGTGGTGCCGGAGGCCGGCTATCCACTTGAGCTGATCCCGCCGGTGCCGTTGCCGCGCAAGCCGAGCGTCGACCTGCTCCGGGTGCCCGGCCGGCTGCGCGCGGCCGTGCGGCAGACGCTCGAGGTCTTCGACCGGATCCGACCCGACGTCGTGGTCGGTTACGGCGGTTATGTGTCGATGCCGGCCTACCTTGCGGCCCGGCGGCGCAAGCTGCCCCTCGTCGTACACGAGCAGAACGCGTTGCCCGGTCTGGCCAACAAGGCCGGTGCGCGGATCGCCGACCGGGTGGCGGTCAGCTTTCCCGACACCCCGTTGCGCAACGCCGAACACATCGGCCTGCCGATCCGTCCGATGATCAGTCGGCTCGACCGGGCAGCGAGCCGGGACGAGGCGCGGACCTTCTTCGACCTCGACCCCGCGCTGCCGACGTTGCTCGTCACCGGTGGCTCCCAGGGGGCTCGCCGACTCAACCGGGCCGTGGCGTCGGCGTCGCCTGCGTTGGCTGCGGCCGGCATCCAGGTGCTGCACGTCGTCGGCCCGAACGGCGAGGCCGAGGTGGTCGACTCCGGGGTCCCGCACCGGGTGCTCCACTTCGTGGACCGGATGGACCTGGCCTACGCCGCAGCCGACCTGGTGCTCTCGCGGTCCGGGGCCAACAGTGTCACCGAGGCCGCAGCCACGGGGCTGCCGGCGATCTTCGTCCCCCTTCCGATCGGCAATGGTGAGCAGGCGCTCAACGCGCGCCCGGTCGTCGACGCCGGGGGAGCGGTGCTGGTCGACGACGCAGAGGTCACGGCCGACCTGGTGGCCAGGCTGGTGCCGGAGATCATCCTCGACACGGGCCGCCTGGCAGCGATGGGAGCAGCGGGGGCAGCGTTGATACCTCGCGACGCAGACGACCGGTTGGCGCGCATCGTCCAGGAGACGGCACGATGAGGATCCCGGTGCCGGAGCAGATGCTGCCGGCCGACGCCCTCGGCCGAGTGCACTTCATCGGAATCGGCGGCGCCGGCCTGTCCGGCATCGCCCGGATCATGCTTGCCCGGGGCGTCGCGGTCAGCGGGAGCGACGGCAACGCCTCGCCGGTGCTCGACGCCCTTGCTGCGGCCGGCGCGCGCGTGCACGTGGGTCACGACGGCTCGCAGGTGCATGACGTCGACACCGTCGTGGTCTCGACCGCGATCAGGCAGACCAATCCCGAATATCTCGAGGCGGTCACCCAGGGACTGCGGATCCTGCCGCGCTCGGCCGCGCTGGCCTCGGTGATGGTCGGGCGCCGCACCGTCGCGGTGGCGGGCACCCACGGCAAGACGACCACCACCTCGTTGCTGGCGGTCGCGTTGCAGGCGGCCGGGGCCGATCCGGCCTATGCGATCGGCGGCGAGCTGACCAGCACCGGCGTCAATGCTGCTGATGGGAGTGGCGACCTGTTCGTCGCGGAGGCCGACGAGAGTGACGGCGCCTTCCTGCACTACACGCCGTACGCCGCCGTGGTCACCAACGTCGACGCGGACCACCTCGACCAGTGGGGCACCGAAGCCGCCTACCGGGCAGCCTTCGAGCAGTTCGTCGCCACCATCGACCCCGCCGGGTTCCTGGTGGTGTGTGCCGACGATCCGGGGGCGGCCGAGCTCGCCGAGGCGGCGCGGTCCACCGGCCGCCGTGTGCTCACCTATGCCCTCTCCGGCGGCGCTGCGGCAGACCTGGTGGCGACCGACCTGCGCCACGACGGCACTCGCACCCACTTCGTCGTCGAGCACTCCGGCACCCGTCTGGCAGAGGTGACGCTGCAGATTCCTGGCCGCCACTACGTGCTCAACTCCCTAGCGGTGTTGGGCGTTGGCCTCGAGCTGGGTCTTCCGGTCGACCAGCTGGTCGCCGGACTCGGTTCGTTCACCGGCACCCGCCGCCGCATGGAACGCAAGGGGGAGTCCGCCGGTGTGCGTGTCTACGACTCCTATGCGCACCACCCGAGTGAGATCCGCGGCGACCTCCAGGCAGCTCGTGAGGTTGCCGGCGCCGGTCGTCTGCTGGTCGCCTTCCAACCACACCTGGTCTCGCGCACCCGCATCTTCGGTGACGAGATGGGAGTGGCACTGGGCGCCGCCGACGAGGTCGTGGTCACCGACATCTATCTGGCCCGCGAGGACCCCGACCCGGCCGTGACCGGGCAACTGGTCGTCGACGCGGTGCCGCTGCCGAGTGATCGGGTGGAGTTCGCTCCCACGTTGTCCGAGGCGGCTGCGGCGCTCGCGCGACGCGCGCGTTCCGGCGACCTGGTCGTCACCCTGGGCGCCGGCGACATCACCACGGTCGGGCCGCAGGTGCTGGCACTGCTGGACGGGCGCGATGCCTGAGGCGGAGGTCGACTCCGAGATCGAGCTCACCCGACGCAGGTTTGCCCGGCGGCAGTGGACCCGGCGGTGGTTGGCATGGCGGGTGGTGCTCGGTGGCGTGCTCGCACTGGCGGCGATCGTGCTGGGCGTCTGGGTGGTGTGGTTCTCGTCGGTCCTCGGTGTGACCGGCGTCGAGGTCGAGGGCACCTCGGTGCTGACCTCGGAAGAGGTGCGGGCTGCTGCTGCCGTCGAGTCGGGACAGCCGCTCGCCCGCCTCGACATGGATGCGATCGCCGAGCGGGTCGAGGCACTGGCGCCGGTGAAGTCGGTCGACGTCTCCCGGCAGTGGCCGGACAAGGTGCGGGTGACGGTCGTCGAACGCACCACCGTCGCCGTGATGCAGGTCGGCCAGCGGTTTCGGGGGATGGACGAGACCGGCACCGTCTTCCGCAACTACCCGAAGCTGCCCGACGGCGTACCCCTGATCCGCGCGAGCGGCGAGCTCACCGCCGAGATCCGCACCGAGGGGGCGGCCGTGGTCGGCGCGCTCCCGCGACGGATCGCCAAGCTGGTCGAGTACGTCGACCTGCGCACCGTCGACCAGATCGACCTCCGGCTCCGCGACGGCCGCACCGTGGTGTGGGGGAGCGCCGAGGAGTCCGACCGCAAGGCGGAGGTGGTGGCGATCCTGCTCGAGCAGGACGGCACGGCGTACGACGTCACCGTCCCCGGTCGCCCCACCATCCGCTGACCCGCGAACCGTCAGCCAAATCACGCGAACGGGCAACTAAATCCCGCGAGCCGGCGTACGTGCTGACTGGCAGTGCCGACTGGAGCAATTCAACTGCCGGTTCGCGCTGTGAAACTGCCCGTTCGCGGGAATCGGGGGACACGCGGGCGTGTCGCCGCAGAAATCGATGGTCGTCTGCCTACGCTCTTCAGCGTCGAGAGGTTGACATAACTATAACCCTTCAGTTGAGGGTTAGGGTTCCGGCCGATCGACAGCCAGACCACACAGTTCAGGCAGGTTCGCTTCCTTGGGAGGCGGACGACACCGATCACGAGAGGCGCGCACCGACGTGGCAGCAGCACAGAACTACTTGGCCATCATCAAGGTCGTGGGCATCGGTGGCGGTGGCGTCAACGCCGTCAACCGGATGATCGAGGTCGG
>JBEBTI010000227.1:0-5156 GCA_040393845.1 Nocardioides daejeonensis | reverse complement strand
AGATCGTCGGCAACCGCGCCTACATCGCCGGCTCCTTCACCTCGGCCCGCAACGCGTCCGGCAACGGCACCCAGACCACTCTCAACCAAGCCGGGCTGGTCGCCTTCGACTGGAGCACCGGACGCCTCGACACGACCTTCCGGCCGGTCTTCGGCAACGGCGGCGTCGAAGCCGTCGAGGCATCACCCGACGGCACCCGGTTGTACGTCGGCGGCAACTTCGGCACCGTCAACGGCGATTCCCGCAAGGCGATCGCCCGGATCGACCCGCTCACCGGCGCCACGGTGCAGACCTTCACCGCCAACGCCAACGCCAAGGTCTCGGAGTTGGCGGTGACCAGTTCGACCGTCTATGCCGGCGGTCGCTTCACCAGCATCAACAACGTCCCGCGTGGCGCGCTGGTCGCGCTCGACGCATTGACCGGGCAGGTCCGCAGCGACTTCGTCAACGACATCACCGGTGGCATCGGCACCAACGGTGAGCTGGCCGTGCAGCGGCTCAAGCTGACCCACGACGAGGGTCGGTTGCTGGTCGTGCACACCGGCCGCCAGGTCAACGGGCTCAACCGCTATGGCATCGCGATCATCAACACGCGCACCGGCAGACTGACACCGTGGCGCACGCAGCTGTGGGACAACAACCTGCAGTTCGTCGGCGGAATCCAGCGCATCTATGGCGGTGACATCGCACCGGACGACTCCTACTTCGTGGTGACCTCCGGATCCGGCGGCGACCGCCCGCCGATCAACGACACCGTGATCGCCTACCCTCTCGACGGCGGCGGCAGTGACGACGTACAACCGCTGTGGATCTCGCGACACTTCGACAGCATCTATTCGGTGGCGATCTCCGAAGTCGCGGTCTATGTCGGGGGTCACTTCGCATGGCAGGAGTCGCCGAGCTCACCGCAGCCGTGGCCCGGCCTGGATGACGTCGGATACGGCACCGGGCAGGGGCTCTCGGGCTACAGCCTCGGCGACGCGGTGGTGAAGCGGTTCCACGTGGGCGCACTCAACCCCGCCGACGGCACGGCGCTCGAGTGGAACCCGGGCTCCAACTCCTACGAGGGCAACAAGTCGATGGAGTTGACGCCGCGCGGCCTGTTCACCGGCGGCGACGCGACCACGCAGGGCGGCTACAACGTCGGCCGGATCGCCTTCTACGACTTCAGCACCGTGCCCACCAGCAACGGGGTGGAGACCGTGATCAGCGACCCGATCGAGGGTCGGATCGCACCGGTGGGCGAGCCCTTCACGATCAGCGGCACCGCATCGGCTCCTGGCGGCGTCCAACGGGTCGAGGTCGACGTGATGGACCGCGGCAGCCGGCGCTACCTCAACGACGACCTGACCACCTGGGGCTCGACCAGTCGCAACACCTTCAACGCCACCCTGTCCGGCACGGGCAGTCAACGCACCTGGTCGATCCCGATCACGATGAACAGCAATCGGGAGTTGGTCATCTCGGCACGTGCGGTGGCCACCAACGGCACGGCCGACAACACCCGGGCCACCAAGAAGATCGAGACCTTCGGACTCACCGACCAGCCGCCCAACACCAGTGTCACCGGCCCGTCGGGCAGTGTCGTGAGCACCACGACCTTCACGGTCAGCGGCAGTGCCACCGACGACAACGGCGTCAATTCGGTCTCGATGACCATCCGTGACGCGCAGAACCGTTATCTGCAACCCGATGGCACTGTCTCCGGCAGCAACTACTCGTTCCGGTTCCAGCCCGACGTGGTCGGCGCGACCAGCACCACCTGGTCGCACGAGATCACGGTGCCCAACGAGGGCACGTGGAAGGCGCAGGCAAAGGCCACCGACACCGCGGGCCAGTCCGACCTCGACACCGCCGATCGCAGCTGGATCGTCACCACGACCGGGCAGGCACCCACCGTCACGATCACCCAACCGGTGCCGATGACTCCGCCGGTCAGCGTGCCGACCGTGGTGCTCGCGCCGGGGCAGCCGCTGACCTTCTCCGGCACGGCCAACGACGACGAGTCGCTGAACCTGCTCGAGATCCAGCTCCGCAACTCCACCACCCGGGAGAATCTGGCTGCCGACGGCACGTGGGGTGTCGATTCCATCGCCGGCTGGCACCGCATCTCGCCGGCCAATCTCAACCAGGCGTCGTACAACTGGAGCTGGACGACCCCGTTCAACCTCAGCCCGGGCACCTACAGCTTCAGCATCCGCGCGGAGGACCAGCTGGGGCTCTCGACATCGTCGACCAGCCAGGGTCGACTCACGCTGAGCGTGCAGATCCCCGGCGATGCGCCTCCCAACGGGCTGCTCGACGTCACCGGCACCCAGACCGGCGGGCAGTCGCTGCAACTGGACCTGACCGGCACGGCGACCGACGACATCGGGGTCGGCGCGGTGCGGCTGGTGCTGGAGGACCAGGACTCCAACCGCTACCTGCAACCCAACGGGAGTTTGTCGGCCGCCTATGCAGTGCTGCCGGCGCAGCTCGCGTCGCCCGGAGCCACCTCGACCACGTTCTCGCTGCCGGTGACGCTGCCGGTGCAGGGCGACTGGGCGGTGACCGCCCTGGCCTACGACACCGCCGGTCAGCAGGACACCTCGACCAGCGGGGCCACTGCGCGCTACCGGATCTATCCCGGCGACACCGCACCGACGTTGACCGAGAACCTGCTCTCACCCACCGAGGGCACGGTCTTCGCCGACGGGCGGATCTTCGTCTCCGGCCGGGCCGAGGACAACAACGCGATGCAACGCGTGGAGATCGGCGTGATCGACGCGCAGGGGCGTTGGATGAACTCCTCGGGTGGCTTCACCAGCACCTCATCGAGCTGGCGTACGGCGTTCCTCACCAGCCCCGGTACGCCCGGGTCGAACTTCTCCTACACCACGCCGGTGATCCCGGCCGGCGCCTACACCGTGCGGGTGCGGGCGGTCGACAACCACGACCTGGTCACCGATCCCCCGCCCGAACGTCACGTCGAGGTCACCCAGCCGCCCAACAACCCACCGGTGGCGAGTTTCACCGCGTCCTGCACCGACAACGTCTGCAACTTCGACGCCCGCGGTTCGACCGACGAGAACGCCGCGACGCTGGTCTATTCGTGGAACTTCGGCAACGGGTCCGGTTCCGGGCCGGTGCCGACGCGGACCTACGCGGCTGCGGGGACCTTCACGGTCACACTGACCGCCCGCGACGAGTGGGGTGCCACCGCGACCGCCACCCAGACGGTGACGATCGTGGAGCCGCCCGGCAACGTGGCCCCCAACGCGGTGTTCAACACACCGGCGTGCGTCGGTCTGTCGTGCAACTTCTCGGCCAGCGGGTCGAGCGATCCCAACCCCGGCGACAGCATCAGCTATCGCTGGGCCTGGGGCGACGGCACCAACGACTCCACCTCGACCTCGCCCAGCCACACCTTCCCGACCGGCACCTGGACGGTCACCCTGACCGTCACCGACGGCTGGGGCAAGGCGACCGTCCTGACCCGCGAGGTCACCGTGGGTTAGAGCTCCACGCTGTTCCCCGCGTCGCACCATCCGTTCTGGTCGTCGAACCCCGCGTTCGGCAACTACGACGGATGGTGCGACGGGGCGTCAGTCAAAGGACAGGTGCATGACGTGCAGGCCGACCCGGCCGTGGCTGCGCGAGTCGTACGCCGCGGGCACCGTCCCGACGATCGTGAACCCCAGCGACTGCCAGAGGGCGACGGCGGCCGTGTTGGTCTCCACGACCGCGTTGAACTGGATCGCAGCGAAGCCGGCGTCGCGGTGCCACTGCACGACGTACTCGCCCAGGCTCCGGCCGACACCGCGACCGCGAGCGGCCGGCGCGACCATGAAACTGGCGGTGCCGACGTGCGCACCGCGGCCGGGGCGGTTCGGCCCCATCTTGGCGGTGCCGAGCGCAGTGTCGCTGTCGACAAGCACGACCGTCGCGCCCGGCGGCTGTTCCAGCCACAGCGCGGCAGCCTGCTCGGAGGTGAGGTCGGCGGGATAGGCGTAGGTCTCGCCGTCGGCGACGATGTCGCGGAAGATCGGCCAGATCTGCGGCCAGTCGGCGTCGGTCGCGGGTCGGATCTGCACCCACGCAGGCTATCCGTATCGTGAGCCAGCGTGGAGCAACTCTTCGCCAGGCCCTGTCCCTGCGGGGCCGGACGTCCGTACGATGCCTGCTGCGGTCCGCTGCACCGTGGCGACCGCCAGGCAACGACCGCGGTGGAGCTGATGCGGTCGCGCTACGCGGCGTACGCCGTAGGGGATGCCGACCACGTGTTCCGCACCTGGCATCCACGCACCCGGCCCGCCGACGTGGCGCCGGACTCCGACACCGAGTGGCTTGGTCTGGAGGTCGTCGGCACCAGCGAGGGTGGCGTCGAGGACGACAGCGGCGAGGTGGAGTTCGTTGCGCGGTTCCGGACGACGACCGCGACCGGCGCGATGCACGAGCGGAGCCGGTTCTCCCGACGTGCGGGGAGATGGATGTATGTCGACGGCGACCTCTTCTGAGGTCAGCGCAGGTCGACCCACTGCTCGCCGACCTGCACAGGTGTCGACGCACCCGACGTGAGCTCGGCGACCAGCACCGCGAGCCGGTCCGGGTCGGTGGCCGGCACCGCGATCCGCAGCGTCACCTGCTCGGCATAGTCGGCTCCGAGTACGGCGGCCCCGCGCGCCCGCAGGTCGCTCTCGACCCGACCCGCGTCGGCGTGGTCGACGACCAGGTCGTGCAGCGCCAGCAGCTCCCGCTTGAGGGTGCCGGCCTCCTCCAGCCCGGCCCGCACCGCGTCGCCGTACGCCCGGACCAGCCCGCCCGCACCGAGCAGTACGCCGCCGAACCAGCGGGTGACGACGGCGACGGTGTCACTGACGCCGTGGCCACGGAGCACCTCGAGCATCGGAGCGCCTGCGGTGCCGGCCGGTTCGCCGTCGTCGGACGAACGCTGCACCTCGCGGCGGGGGCCGAGGACAAACGCGGAGCAGTGGTGGCGGGCGTCCCAGTGCTCCTTGCGGAGTCGTTCGACGACGGCCCGTGCCTCGTCCTCTGCCTCGACCCGCACCAGCGTGCATCGAAAACGACTGCGCTTGACCTCGACCTCGACCTCGCTGTCAGCCGCGATCGTCAGGTAGTCAGCCACGCAGTCCCCTCCACACGCACTGATGCTAGGG
>JBEBTI010000226.1:0-5168 GCA_040393845.1 Nocardioides daejeonensis | reverse complement strand
GCTCGGCGCGCTTCACCTGTTGCCAGATCTCGTTGACCTCTGCAGCGGAGAGCGGGGGCTCGTCGGGAGTGCGGCCGATCGAGGCGGGGTCGAAGACGTGCGGGTTGCGGCGGCGCAGTTTGGCGACGATGCCGGAAGCGACGTCGTCGATGGTGAAGTTGCCGTGCTCGGCAGCAATCGCGGCATGGAAGACCACTTGGAGCAGGACGTCGCCGAGCTCCTCGCACACGTGCGCCAGGTCGCCCGAAGCGATCGCTTCAGCCAGTTCTGCGGACTCCTCGTGCAGGTGGGGCACCAGCGAGTCGTGGGTCTGCTCCGCCTTCCACGCGCACTCGGCACGCAGTCTCGCCATCACCTCGACGAGCTCGAGCAACGATTCCCCCGTCACCGGGGTCGGCGGATCAGCCACACTTCTGCGAGGCGGGCAACGACGCGAGATAGTCGGCATCGGCCTGCTGCGCCGGGTCGAAGTCTGCTGCCAAGGTGGCCAACGCCGACGTCGGTGTCGCCAGCGAAGCAGTGTTGACGTCGTACGCCGCCCCACGCAGGTCGGCGAACTTCGGGTCGTAGGTGACGTCAAGGTCCTCGGCCCAGGTGCTGACCATCGCCGACCCGGTCGTCACCGCGTCCTGCTCGGGCAACATGCCCTGGTCGAACGCCTCGCGACCGCCCGCAGCCAGATAGATCGCCTGCGTGTCGAGCTGCATGCTCACCTGGTAGAAGGTCTCGCGGTCCTTCTCCGCCACCTGCGACTGGATCGCCTGCTGCTCCGCCTGTTGGCGCAGCAACTTGCTTGCCTGCGTCACGTCCAGGTCAGTGGCCTCGGCGTACTGCTCAGCGACCTCTTGGAGCACCAGCAGGTTGAGCGACGAGTTGCGGACCAGGCTCATCGGCACCGCCTGCTGTGCCGCGGTCAACTGCGGCATCACGAAGTCGCAGTATTCCCGGGCCAACTCGTCGACGTCAGTGACCTCGATCGCGGTCTCACCCACCGTTGCCGCGGCACCAGCGTCGGAGTCGCGGGCCAACGACTCCGACCCACATCCGGTCAGGGCCAGCAGGGACACGGCGGACAGCGCGCCGAGAGCGGTGCGGATGGTCACGATCGGAACTCCTCGCGGGTCGAGTCGAAACAGGTGTGGCAGAGACCACACCGTCACATTCAAGCAGGCGCGACCACCGGGTCGATCACCGTGTCGAGCACACCCCTCGCCCACGCCAGCAATTCCTCGTCGCGCAACGGCTCCGTGGGCTTCGGCGCCGGCCGCGGCACCAGGATCGAGTTGAGCGACTTCTTCACCAGACTCTTGGGATAGAGCCGGTTGAGACGCACCACCCGGGAGTCGGGCAGGTCGACCGGATGGAAGCGCACGTTGCGTCCCGCCATCGTCACCTCCGTGACGCCGGCCTCGCGGGCCCGCACCCGGAACCGGGCCACCTCGAGCAGGCTCTTCACCGGGGCCGGCGGGTTGCCGTAGCGGTCCTTCATCTCGGCCGCGAGCGCCACCACGTCGTCCTCGGTGCGCACCTCCGCCAACCGCTTGTACATCTCGAGTCTCAGCCGCTCCGTGCCGATGTAGTCGTGCGGCAGATGGGCCTCGATCGGGATCTCGATGCGCACCTCCCCCAGGTCGGGCTCCGCGTCACCCTTGAAGTCGGCGACGGCCTCGCCGACCAGACGCACATAGAGGTCGAACCCGACGTCGGCGATGTGCCCCGACTGCTCACCGCCGAGCAGGTTGCCCGCTCCACGGATCTCGAGGTCCTTCATCGCGATCGCCATGCCGCCACCCAGGTCGGAGTGCTGGGCCAACGTCGCCAACCGCTCGTGGGCCGTTTCGGTGAGCGGCTTCTCGCCGGGATAGAGGAAGTAGGCGTAGGCCCGCTCACGAGACCGACCGACCCGGCCCCGCAGCTGGTGCAGCTGTGACAGACCGAGGCTGTCGGAGCGCTCGATGATCATCGTGTTCGCATTCGACACGTCGAGCCCCGACTCGACCAACGTCGTACACACCAGCACGTCGAAGCGCTTCTCCCAGAAGTCGAGCATCACCTGCTCGAGCTGCTTCTCCCCCATCTGCCCGTGCGCCGTGGCGACCCGCGCCTCCGGCACGAGCTCCTTGAGGCGCGCGGCAGCCTTCTCGATCGAGTTCACCCGGTTGTGGATGTAGAAGACCTGGCCGTCACGCAGCAGTTCCCGCCGTACCGCAGCAGTGACCTGACGGTCTTCATAGGCGCCGACGTAGGTGAGCACCGGGTGCCGCTCCTCGGGCGGAGTCGCGATCGTCGACATCTCGCGGATGCCGGTGATCGCCATCTCGAGCGTGCGCGGGATGGGCGTGGCCGACATGGAGAGTACGTCGACCGAGGTGCGGAGCCGCTTCATCTGCTCCTTGTGCTCGACACCGAACCGCTGCTCCTCGTCGACGATGATCAGTCCGAGGTCCTTGAACCGGATGTCGGGGTTGAGCAGGCGGTGCGTGCCGATCACGACGTCGACCGTGCCCTCGGCGAGCTCCGCCATCACCTCGCGCGCTTCCTTGTCGCTCTGGAAGCGGCTCAGCTGCTTGAGCACGACCGGGAAGCCGCTCATCCGCTCCGAGAACGTCGAGTGGTGCTGGGTGACCAGCAGCGTCGTCGGGACGAGCACCGCGACCTGCTTGCCGTCCTGGACCGCCTTGAAGGCAGCGCGGACGGCGATCTCGGTCTTGCCATAACCGACGTCACCGCAGACGAGGCGGTCCATCGGCACGACCTGCATCATGTCGCCCTTGACCTCGTCGACGGTGCTCAACTGGTCGGGGGTCTCCGTGAACGGGAAGGCGTCCTCGAGCTCACGCTGCCACGGGGTGTCGGGCCCGAAGGCATGTCCACGGGTCGCCTGCCGGGCGGCGTACAGCTTGATCAGCTCGGCGGCGATCTCGCGCACCGCCTTCTTGGCCTTGGCCTTGCGCTTCGACCAGTCGCCGCCGCCGAGCCGGTCGAGGCTCGGCGACTCGCCCCCGACGTAACGGGTGACCTGGTCGAGCGAGTCAGCAGGCACGAAGAGCTTGTCCGGCGGCGCGCCCCGCTTGGAGGAGCCGTACTCCAGCACCAGGTACTCGCGGGTCGCGCCGCCGATCTCGCGTTGCTTCATCTCCACGAACCGTCCGACCCCGTGTTGTTCGTGCACGACGTGGTCGCCGGGTCGGAGCTCGAGCGGATCGATCTGCTTCTTGCGGCGCGCCGGCATCTTGCGCATGTCGCGCGTCGAACTGGCCTGACCGGTCAGGTCCTCCTCGGTGAGTACGGCGTACGCGGACGACACGACGCCCTCGCGCAGTCGGCCGACCACGACCGTCACCACGCCGTCCGCCGCAGGCGACTCCGAGAGGTCCTCGACCAGACGGGCCGGCTGCTCGTTCTCGCCCAAGACATCGACCGTGCGCTCCGCCGAACCGTGACCCTCGCGGACAACGACGACGCGGCGTCCCTGTGCAGCCCACTCACGCACGTCGCGGATCGCCTGGGCGAGGTCTCCGCGGTAACTCTCGGCAGCCTCGACCGCGACGGTGCGGGTCTCCGGAGAGCCGTCGTCTCCTTGTGGCACGAGGGATGCGGCTTCGTCGTCGAGTCCGAACGGACTCAGCGTCCACCACGACAAGCCACTGGTGAGCGCGTGCTCGCGGACGTCGCCGAGGGTGCGGTACGACGCGGCCTGCAGGTCGATCGGAGCCACCCCACCGCTGGCCGCAGCTGCCCAACTCGCACCGAGGAACTCCTCGCTGGTGGCGACCAGGTCCTGCGCGCGGGAACGCGCGCGCTCCGGGTCGAGCACGAGCACGTGGGTGTCTGCAGGCATCAGGTCGACCAGCAGTTCGAGTTCGTCGACGAGCACCGGAGCGAGGGACTCCATGCCCTCGACTGCAATGCCATTGGCGATCTTCTCGGTCATCTCCTTGAGCTGCGGATGCTGCTCGCCGAGCTCCGCGGCCCGCGCCCGCACCGCGTCGGTGAGCAGGAGCTCACGACACGGCGGCGCCCACAGTTGGTCGTGGGGTTCGATGGTGCGTTGGTCAGCCACGGAGAAGCTGCGGATCTCGTCGACGTCGTCGCCGAAGAACTCGACCCGCAAGGGGTGCTCTTCGGTCGGCGGGAAGACATCGAGGATGCCGCCGCGGACGGCGTACTCGCCGCGCTTCTCCACCAGGTCGACCCGCGTGTACGCCGCATCGGTGAGTCGGCGCCCGACGTCGTCGATGTCGACGGTGTCACCGGCGCGGAGGCCGACCGGTTCGAGGTCACCGAGGCCCTTCACCTGAGGTTGCAGGACGCTGCGGACCGGCGCGACGACGACCTTCAACTCACCTTCGTCGGGGTGGCAGATGCGGCGCAGCACCGCGAGGCGCTTGCCGACCGTGTCGCTGCGTGGACTGAGCCGCTCGTGTGGAAGGGTCTCCCAGCTCGGGAAGTAGCCGATCTGCTCGGCGGGCACGAGATCGGTCAGCGAGTCGACGAGGTCCTCGGCCTCACGCTGGGTCGCGGTGACCACCAGCACCGTGCGGCCAGCCTCGAGCAGCCCTTCGACCACGAACGGCCGCAGACCCGCGGGACCGGTCAGGTCGAGCGCATTGACGGCGCCGACATCGGCCATCGCCGTGGCGAGCACGGGTTCGGACAGGACGGTCCGGGAAAGGCCGGAGAGACGCACAGGAGTTCCTTTGGATCGGCGGCACAGCACGCAGGAAGCCCCCGATCCAGCGGATCCGGGGGTTGCCAGCATCCAGTCTACGACCCGGCCGTACGGCGTCCTTCCGCGCAGCAGCCGATCCCCGTCGTACCCCTCGGTGGCGGGGAACAGCATCGCCGTTCTGCACCGGATGGGCGGTCTCAACGTGTCGGAAGTGAAGTCTCGACGGGTCAGAAGTGACGTTTCGACGGGCCAGAAGTGAAGTCTCGACGGGCCAGAAGTGACGTCTCGACGGGCCAGAAGTGACGTCTCGACGGGGGAAGACAGAGGGGCGGCGGCCCGGCGGGCCGGGGCCCACCACCAACCCCGGCTTCAACAATCCCCAACAAACCGCCCCAATAAACCCAAATTACTGGTTAAACCCCGGCTAAAATACAAAATCAACGCGACTCCGGAATCATGGTCATTGCAACGGTTAATCCGGCTAAAATTTCATTTT
>JBEBTI010000225.1:0-5191 GCA_040393845.1 Nocardioides daejeonensis | reverse complement strand
GAGTCCCAACCCATCGGGTTGAGCACCTCGTAGCCCTTCATCCACCAGTAGCGCGCGACCACGTCGTGCAGTGCCATCACCTCGGCGTGACCGATGTGCAGGTCGCCGGAGGGGTAGGGGAACATCGTCAGGGCATAACGCTTCTCGCGGTCGGAGGAGTCGTCGGCACGGAAGAGGTCGAGCTCGTCCCAGACCGCCTGCCACTTGTCCTGCAGTGCCTCGACGTCGTACGCCGTGCCTTCGGCGGACTCCTCGTTCGCGTCGTGCGTCATCCTCTTGCCCTTCTTCCACCAGCCGTTGCCGTGCCGCGCCCTGACATGAAAAAACCCCTCGCACAGAGGGGTGGCCGCGCCGAGATCCGATGATCGGACCGCTCAGCGCGGCTGGCCAAGGAGCAGGACGTGCGAATTCATGGTCTCAGCCTACCGCGCACGGCGTGTGGTTTGATCGCCACCATGACGTTGACTGACATGTTCCGACTCGACGGCAGGATCGCCGTGGTCACCGGCGCTTCGAGCGGCCTCGGGGTCGCCTTTGCCGAGGGGTTCGCCGAAGCAGGCGCCGACGTGGTCCTGGGCGCTCGCCGGGTGGACCGCCTGACCGACACCGCGGCGCTCGTCGAGGCCGCCGGTCGCCGTGCCTTCGCCGTGGCCACCGATGTCAGTGAGCCGGAGTCGTGCCAGGCCCTGATCGATGCGGCCATGGCCGAGTTCGGTCGGGTCGACATCCTGATCAACAACGCCGGCGTCGGCACGGCAGTGCCTGCCACGCGGGAGACGCCGGCGCAGTTCCGCCAGGTGATCGACATCAACCTCAACGGTTCCTACTGGATGGCGCAGGCCTGCGGCCGGGTGATGCAGCCGGGCAGCTCGATCATCAACATCTCGTCGATCCTCGGCATCACCACCGCGGGACTCCCGCAGGCTGCGTACGCCGCGTCGAAGGCCGGCGTGATCGGCCTGACCCGCGACCTGGCCCAGCAGTGGACCGGCCGCAAGGGGATCCGCGTCAACGCGATCGCTCCCGGTTTCTTCAGCTCGGAGATGACCGACACCTATCCGCAGGGCTACCTCGACGCCCAGATGCCTCGGGTGGCGGTCGGCCGCAAGGGCGACCCACGCGAGCTCGCCGCGACGGCGGTCTTCCTCGCCTCCCCCGCGGGTGGCTACATCACCGGACAGACCCTGGCCGTCGACGGTGGCATCACGATCGCCTGATCACGGCTCGATCAGGCCGACCCGGATCGCATAACGCGTCAGCTCGGTGCGGTCCCGCATGCCGAGCTTCGCGAGCACGTTCTCGCGGTGTCGGTCGACGGTCTTGGCGCTGATGTTCAGCAGGTTGCCGATCTCGCGTGACGGGTAGCCCTCGGCGATCAGCTTCACCACCTCGTCCTCACGAGCCGTCAGCATCGCCTTCGGCAGCGGCCCTCCGCGTTTGGCGCGCTCGAGGTGCTCACGCACGAGCGCGTTCTCGGTCGCGGGATAGATGAAGGACTCCCCACGCAAGGCCGACCGGCAGGCCTGGACCAGGTCCCGGTCGGCGGCTGACTTGAGCACATAGCCGCTGGCACCGACTCGCAGTGCCTCGAAGAAGTACTGGTCGCGGTCATACATCGACAACAGCAGGATCGGTGGCGCCCCCGCACGGTGGGAGATGTCGCGGGCCGCCTGCCAGCCGGTCATCCGCGGCATCGACACGTCGAGCACTGCGAGGTCGACGGTCGTACGCCGAATGAACTCGACGGCTTCGAGACCGTCACCGACCTCGCCGACCACCCGGAAGTCGGGTTGCTGCTCGAGGATCATCTTCACGCCCCGCCGCACCAATGCATGGTCGTCGGCGAGCAGGATCCGGGCGGGCACCTCGGGCCAGGCCGGCTCGCTCATGCCCCGCCTCCTCGCGCCGGCACCCACAGGCTCACCTCGGTGCCGCCTTCAGGTCCGGGCCCCACACGGAGCCGTCCCTCCACCAGCGTTGCCCGCTCGCGCATGCTCCTCATCCCGGTGCCACCGGCACCGGACGGCGTGCCGATGCCGTCGTCGGCCACCCGGAGCAACACTCCGTTGTCCGTGCGTTCCAGCGCCACCTCGACCGTGGTCGCCTGCGCGTGCCGGGCGACATTGGTCAACGCTTCCTGGGCCACCCGATAGACGACCAGCTCGACGGCGTCGCCGAGCTCCGGCAGGCCGACGTCGATCGAGCGGGTCACGTGCACCGGGTGGTGGTCGAAGAGCTGGGCGGTGAGCGCCACCACGGCGCTGCGCAGCCCCAGGTCCTCGAGGGCGTGCGGCCGGAGCCGCCGGGCCACGTCCCGGATCTCCTCGAGGCAGTCCCGCGTGCCCTCCCGTACGCCGGCCAACGCCGCCGCCGGCACCGGTTCCGCGTTGTCGGCCAGTGCACTCAGCTCCAGCAACACCGCGGTCAACGACTGACCGATGCCGTCGTGCAACTCGCGAGCGATGCGCGACGCCTCGGCCTCCTGTGCGGTGAGGGTGGCCAGTTGTTTCTCCCGCTGCCCCAGCTCGATCCGTGCAATCAGGTCGTTGACCGACGTCGCGATCCGGCGGGCGATCCCGCGACGGGGCACGTGCATCCGCTCGATCGGGTCGGTCGCCCGACCTTGGTCGAGTGCCGCGGCCAGACGCTCCAACGGACGCAGGGTGCTGCGGACCAGCAACGCGTTGGCCCACATCATCAGGCCGAGCCCGACCGCCAGCAGGGCCATCTCCGAGACCAGCGGGCTGGCCGACACCGTAGCCGGCGAGAAGGTCAACAGCAGCGTGCCGAGGGCAAAGATCAGGCCGTTGATCATCACCACCCGCGACGAGAGGGAGAAGCCGTGTGTCCCGGTCATGGGGTCACGGTAGCGCCCGCGCAGGTTGGGTGAAGGAGCCCATGGGCCGGTGCAGGGTCACCGGCCACACTTGAGGAGCGGGGCGTGGAGGGATGTGTCCCGCACCGCCGACGACGTCCACACGGGAGGTGACATGGCCACCGCCATCATGATCGTGCTCGGTCTGATCGTGGTCGCCGAAGTCGTGGTGTGGTGTTTCGTCCGTCCCCGCGACGCAGACGAGGACAGCGTCGTCGGCGGCCACCATCTGTGGGCCGTCGCTCGCGCCAACACGCGCGACGGAGTGACCGCGAACATCCAGGTCGAGGTCACCGTGAGTGGTCTCGACAAGTGCGTCGCGGTGCCGAGCGCAGAGGTCGTCGATGCGCTCCAGGCCGCTCTCCGCCGTCGCATCGTGTCGTCCGACTTGGCCGGACTGCCCTCGTTGGGCGACGATCCCGAGTTCACCGCTGACGAGTTGCCGCACGGGATCCGGCTCGACCACAGCGTGGTGTCGATCTCCGACGTGGAGGTGACACCCGAACTGCGGCGGCTGGTCAGCAGCCGCCGCATGCCCTGAGCTCAGGGGTCAGAGCGACTTGCGGGTCACGACCACGGGGCAACCCGCGTGACGCACCACTTGCTCGGCAACCGAACCCAGCACCAGGGTGGCAAAACCGCCGCGGCCCCGCGAGCCCACCACCACGACGTCGGCAGTCTGCGACGCCGCGATCAGTGACTGCGCCGACGGGCTGTAGACCACGTGGGTCTGTACGTCGACCCCGGTGTCACCGATCAGGTCGGCGACGCGCCGCTCCTGCTCGGCACGGGTCGCCTCCTCCAACTCGAGCAGCGACGGGGTCACGTTGATCGGGAGACCCTCGGGCCGGGTCGCCGAGGTGATCGTCCATGCCCGTACGACGTGCAACGTGGTTCCGCGACGCGCCGCCTCCTCCAGGGCGTACAGCACTGCCGCGCCCGCCGCCGACGATCCGTCGTCACCGACGACCACGCCACCGTTGGGGTTGATCTCCCGCACCACCTGATCCGCTTGGCTCATGTGCCCATTGTGCCGTGTCCCGGCACCGAATCACTGCCACACCCGCCAGTGGTCGACGACGAAGGTCGACGGGAGTTGCGTCCGCGCCGGGTCGAATGCGTTCTGCTTCACCCCGAGCAGGTGCGTGAGGTTGAGGACGAACGGGTGGTTGAACGGCTGCGGAGTGAGCCACGGCAACCCCGGCTGCACCTTGTGGTCGACGCAGATGTCGCCGTCTATCCGGATTCGGATCCGGCCCGGTTCCCACTCCGTCACGTAGCGGTGGAACCGCTGACGCTGCTTCTTGCCCGCGATCATGCAGTGGTTGTTGGTCTGCGAGGTCAGTGGCGTGGCCGGGAACCCGTAGGCGTAGTGCAGGTAGGGAATTCCGCGACGGGGTCGGTGCGTGTAGTGCTCGACGATGTCGATCTCACCGCTGCGTGGCCAGGCGCCGTAGATCGGTGTCTGCGGCGTCATCCAGATCGCGGACTGCAGGCCCTTGACCCGGGAGGACGGGAACTTCGCCCGCACCTCGAACCGGCCGTAGGTCTGGCTGAAGATGTCATGGGTGGTGACGCTGCCTGCGGTGTAGCGCGTGCGGAAGTTCGCGGCCCGGGGCACCCGGCAGGTGATCGGCTTGCGCAACTTGCGGATCGTCAGGCGCAGCTTGCCGTCGTTGACCCGCACGTTGTCCCTGCCGCCCCGGAAGCAGTCGTTGCCACTGGTGTAGCCGCTGGTCCGGGTCTTCACGGCCTGCCATTTCCGGCGGTCGAGCCTCTTGCCGTCGAAGTCGTCAGCAAACGTGCACCGCCACAGGGTGCCGTCGGCCTTGCGGTGCTGTTTGGCGCCGCACGCCTCCTGGCGCACGGCCTGCTGCACGCGTGCGACTGCCTGCGGCGCCGGCGCCACGCGCTGGGTGACCGACGCAGACGGCACCGCTGGGTCCGTGCTCTGCGCCGACACCGGCAACGCGATCAGGAGCAGGACGGCCGCAACGGCAACGGCAAGGACACGCACGATGGAGCCACCTCCGGGCAGGGAGCAGCCAGTCTTGCGGATCGGCGACTCCCCCGCCCCGGAATCCGCGCAAATGCGTGGGGGCTGAAGATATCGCTGCCGCGGGGCCGGCGTTGTGGAGGACTGCCGATGCACTGGCCAAGAGGTCCTCGACGGGATTCGCAGCGCAGCTGCAGACAATTGGCAAGAGGCCGTGCCCTGACTCCTTGTGAGGAGCCGGACACGGCCTCTGGACCACTTCTTCGGTGGAGGTGAGGGGACTCGAACCCCTGACCCCCTGCATGCCATGCAGGTGCGCT
>JBEBTI010000224.1:0-5232 GCA_040393845.1 Nocardioides daejeonensis | reverse complement strand
TCGCGGTCGAGGAACTCGACCAGCGACTGCCGGCAGTAGTGACCGAGCGGAATGGTGCCGTGCTTGCCCTCGTAGACATCCTGGACCTCGTGGTACTCACCGGCGACCAGTGCAGTGATGTAGGTCGACATCCGCTTCGTGGTGGGGAAGTTCCACAGCGCCTTGCCGTCACCGAGCTGGATCGGCTGCGGCGTCGGAGCGTTGGAGACGACCTTCCAGGCCTCCGGCGCCGTGACGTTGAAGGTGAAGACCGACTTCAGGTCGGGTTGTTCGAAGGTCGTGTAGACGCGTCGCGCGTCCGGCACCTCGAACTGCGAGTAGAGGTAGACCCGGTCGTCGGCCGGGTCGACGAACCGGTGCAGTCCTTCGCCGGTGCGGCTGTAGGTGCAGTCGGCGCGCACCACGAGCTCGTTGTCGAGCGCGAGGTCGTCGAGCTGGATCCGACTGTCGACGTACGCCGCGGCCGGGTCGATGGAGCGACCGTTGAGGATGATCTGGTGCACGGTCGCGCCGACCAGATCGGCAAAGGTCGAGGCGCCCGCCTCGCGGCTGGTGAAGCGGATGGTGGTGGTGGAGGCGAAGGTGGTTTCGGACGTCGTCAGGTCCAGGTCGATGGTGTAGGAGTCGACGTCGATCAGGGCGGCGCGGGTCTGCGCCTCTTCGCGGGTGAGATTGGTTCCGGGCATGCCTAGCATCCTTGCACCGCCGTGGTGGCGACTCCAACCGCCGGATGTCCCGGGACCGGAGGAACAACACCGAGGAGCAGGACGTTGCAGACTGACATGAACAGAGCAGACTTCTGGTTCGACCCGTTGTGTCCGTTCGCCTGGATCACCTCACGCTGGATGCTCGAGGTGGAGCAGGTGCGTCAGATCGACGTGCATTGGCACGTGATGAGCCTCGCCTACCTCAACAAGGACAAGGACATCCCCGACGACTACCGGGAGTTGCTCGCGCCGGCGTGGGGACCGGTGCGGGTGCTGATCGCGGCTGCGCAGCGACACGGTGACGAGGTGCTGCTGCCGATGTACACCGCATTCGGTGAGCGGATCCACCATGCGAAGCGCGACATCGACCGCACGCTGATCGCCGAGGTGGTGGCCGAGGTCGGCCTCGAGGCCGACCTGGTCGACGCAATGGACGACGCCTCTCTCGATGACGCAGTGGCGCGCTCGCACCACGAGGGCATGGACCTGGTCGGCGACGACGTCGGCACGCCGACCATTCACATCAACGGCGTCGGTTTCTTCGGTCCGGTGCTGAGTTCGATCCCGCGCGGGGAGCAGGCCGGCTCGCTCTGGGACGGTGCAGTCGCGCTGGCGGCGTACCCGGACTTCTACGAGCTGAAGCGCAGCCGCACCGGCGACCTCGACTTCTCCTGACCCATCCCCGCGCCGCGCACATCACAACTACACGGTTGTAATTAGTTCCGCACATTGGCGTGTCGGTGCTTGACATGTGCATACTGACGCCTTGTGAGGCAGATGTTACGTGTGGTGTGCGTGGCGCTTGTGGGTTCAGTCGTCGCCGTTCTGGGACCGGTCAACCCCGCAACGCCCGCCGTGTCGACCTATCTGTGCATCGGCTATGACGCCTGCTCTGCATCCGGTCACGCCCACGCGGGCTACAAGAAGGCCGGCAAACAGATGTGGTGGCGGATGTACTCCGGACACAACTGCACCAACTACGCGGCGTACCGGGTGGTCAAGAACGGCTACTCCGACCAGCGGCCGTGGGTGGGCAGTGGCAACGCCACCAACTGGGGCGTGGCGATGAAGAGCATCACGGACCAGACGCCCAGGGTTGGCGCGATCGCGTGGTGGCGGGCCAACTCGCCGGGTGTCGGCAGCGCCGGACACGTCGCCTACGTCGAGCAGGTGGTCTCGGCGACCGAGATCATCATCTCCGAGGACAGTTGGGGCGGTGACTTCAGTTGGCGACGGGTCACCAAGGAGTCGACCCGCTGGCCCACCGGTTTCATCCACTTCAACGACCAAGCGATTCAGAACACCTCCCCACCGGCGCTCAGCGGCGCGCCGGTGGTGGGGTCCACGCTCAGCACCACGCTGGGCGCGTGGAAGCCGGCCAAGGTCGCCACCGCCGTGCAGTGGTACGCCGACGGCGTGGCGATCTCCGGAGCAACCGGCAGCACGCTGCTGCTGACCCCGGCCGAACGCAAGAAGCAGATCTCGGTGCGGGTCACGGCCAGCAGTCGCGGCTTGGCGTCGGCGGCGGCAACCTCCGGATCCGCCAAGGTGGCGCTGGGTGAGTTCGACACGCTCGCGACTCCCGCGGTGGAGGGGGTGCCCGAAGTCGGGGAGGTGCTCACGGCCACGGCTGCTGAGTTGGCTCCGGCGCCGAAGCACCTGCGGGTGCAGTGGTTCGCCGATGAGGCACCGATCCCCGACGCGACGAGGTGGAAGCTCACGCTCGACGAAGAACTCCTGGACGCACGCGTTCATGCGGTGGTCTCGGCCAAGGCGTCGGGCTACCGATGGGCGGAGGTCCCGACCGATCCGACCGACCCCGTCCTTGCCGGCAGCGTTGTCGCCGAGGTGTCGCCCGCGGTGGCCGGCGAACCGATGGTCGGGCAGACCCTCAGCGTCACCCCCGGCAGGTTCGTGCCGCAGACGGCTGAGGTGCACCACTCCTGGCTCCGCGACGGTGTCGAGATGGCCACCGGGACGACGTACCGACTGACCCGGTCCGATCTCGGAGCCCGGATCACCTTGCGCACCGAAGCGACCAAGGACAAGTGGCGCACCGCCACCTCCGATGTCGTCGCGGCCGCCCACGTCCGTACCTCGGCGAAGGTGAAGGTCGCGCCCAAGCCCCGCAAGCGCGCGGCGTTGGTGCGGGTTCGGGTGCGAGCACCCGGCGCCAACCCGGTGGCTGGCAAGGTGGAGATCAAGGTTGGCAAGCAGACGACCACGGTCAAGCTCGTCGACGGTCGCGCACGCGTGCGGTTCGACGGTCTGGTGCGTGGCAATCGACCGGTGCGGGTGACCTTCCTGGGGTCCGCAGACGTGCAGGAAGCAACAACGCTCGACAAGGTGCGCGTGCGCTGACGCACGCGGACGGGAGGTACTCGCATGGCTCGGCGACATGCAGCACAAGCACTCGTGATCACGCTCATCGGCGGTCTCGCGTCAGCGGTGAGCGGCTCGGCCGCGGGAACCGCTCCGGAACCGGCGGGCGACGTGGTCCAACTGCACGCCGACGGCGACGGAGTGTCGGCAGCGACGATTTCCCTTGCCAGCAACGGCAAACTCGCCGCGCGACGGACGACCGCCTCCGTCGAGACGATCGAGACCTCCGGGTTCTCCCAGGTCGCAGTGACCTGGCGCGGCGGAGGAGGCGACGTCGCGGTGCAGACCCGCGCTGACGGCGTCTGGAGCGAGTGGCGCGATCTGGAACAGATCCACGACGCCCCGGACCCGGGCACGGAGGGCAACGGACTCACCGGCAGTGACCTGCTGTGGGTGGGTGACTCCGATGCGGTACGCCTGCGCGTCGACGGTGCCACACCGCGCGATCTCGCGCTCGTGCTGCAGCAGCCGTCGCGCCACGCCGGCAGTACGACGTACGCCCGCGTCACCGATGCGCAGAACTCGTCAGCGACCGTGAAGCGCGCGGCCAAGCCGACCACGACCGGGGTGCCTCGCCCGAACCTGTTCACCCGCAAGCAGTGGGGAGCCAACAACAAGTGGCGCAACGGCACTCCGACCTACACCTCGAACCTCAAGCAGGTGCACATCCACCACACCGCGACGGCCAACGGCTACACCAAGGCCGAGGTACCGGGCGTGATCCAGGGCATGTACCGCTATCACACCAAGACCCTGGGCTGGTTCGACCTGGGCTACAACTTCGTCATCGATCGGTTCGGACGCACCTGGAAGGGCCGCAGCGGGGGAGCCGGCAAACTCGTGCGCGGGGCCCACACCCTCGGCTTCAACGAAGGCTCCACCGGGATCGCGGTCCTCGGCAACCACGAGACGAAGAAGGTCTCCAAGAAGGCGATCACCGCCATCGTCCGACTGGCTGCGTGGAAGCTCGACCGGCACGACGCGCCCAAGGCGAGGGGCAAGGTGAGGGTGGTCTCCGCCGGGAGTGATCGGTTCCGGGCCGGCCGGGTGGTGCGGCTGCCGGCGATCGACGGACACCGTGACACCAACCAGACGGCCTGCCCCGGTGCGCGGCTCTACGACCGCCTCGGTGAGATCCGCAAGCGTACCCAGCGGAGGATCGACCGGCTCGGCTCCTGATCTAGACTCACGTTCCATGAGTCATGTCCTCTCCGCAGTTGCCTGGCCGTATGCAAACGGCCCGCGCCACATCGGCCACGTGGCCGGTTTCGGCGTGCCCTCCGACGTCTTCAGTCGGTACATGCGGATGGCAGGCCACGACGTGCTCATGGTCTCCGGATCCGACGAGCACGGCACCCCGATCCTGATCGCCGCCGACGAGGCCGGCCTGACTCCCCAGGAGTTGGCCGACCGCAACCACCGGCTGATCGCCGAGGACCTCGCCTCGCTCGGCATCTCCTACGACCTCTACACGCGCACGACGACCCGCAACCACCATGCAGTGGTGCAGGAGCTGTTCCTCGGCGTGCACGCCAACGGCTACTTCGTCGAGCAGACGACGTACGGCGCCATCTCGCCTTCCACGGGTCGGACCCTTCCTGACCGCTACATCGAGGGCACCTGCCCCATCTGCGGCGCCGACGGGGCCCGGGGCGACCAGTGCGACGCCTGCGGCAACCAGTTGGACCCGCACGACCTGGTCAACCCGATCTCGAAGATCAACGGAGAGACCCCGGAGTTCATCGAGACGCAGCACTTCTTCCTCGACCTGCCGGCGCTCGCCGAAGCGTTGACCGCGTGGCTGGACGAGCGCGAGAAGTCGGGCACTTGGCGACCCAACGTGATCCGGTTCAGCCAGAACATCCTCAAGGAGATCCGTCCGCGCGCGATGACGCGCGACATCGACTGGGGCATCGCGGTGCCGTTGGAGGGGTGGCAGGACAACCCGACCAAGAAGCTCTACGTCTGGTTCGACGCCGTCATCGGCTACCTCTCGGCCAGCATCGAGTGGGCCCGACGAAGCGGCGACCCCGAGGCGTGGCGCAGGTGGTGGAACGACCCCGAGGCGTTGTCCTACTACTTCATGGGCAAGGACAACATCACCTTCCACAGCCAGATCTGGCCGGCCGAGCTCCTCGCCTAC
>JBEBTI010000223.1:0-5234 GCA_040393845.1 Nocardioides daejeonensis | reverse complement strand
CCGAGCACCTCGAGCAGTTCCCCAACATGCCCGAGGCGATCTGGGAGGCCCACCGTCGAGTGTCCGCAGACCTCGACGCAGCTGCCGAAGGCTGAGCCTGAGTCTCACCGTTCGAGGCCCGCTCCGATGCGTCGGAGCGGGCCTCGGCCATTCCCTTGCGCACTCACCACTCCGCTGTCTTCAACGGGAGGTGTCGCTGCTCGTGGGCAACCCCAGAGCACCCCAATGACTGCTCAGTTGCCCGAGTAGTAGCGGTGTCCGGGAGTGGTGTCGCCGAGCAGCTGCGAGACCGTGACGAGCGTGTAGCCGCGGTTGCGCAGCGTCCGGACCACCTGGGGCACTGCGTCGACCGAGGTGCGGTGGATGTCATGCATGAGCACGATGCTGTTGCGGCGGGCGGAGCGACGCACCTCGCGGACGATCGGATTGACCGACTTCACCGCCCAGTCCCGGGTGTCGACGTTCCAGAGCACCTGAGCCAGGCCGAGCCGCGCGGTGATCGCGTCGATCCGTGGGCCGGTGGCGCCGTACGGCGGTCGCAGCAGAGTCGGGCGGACCCCGGTGGCCTTGCGCACCTCCCGCACACTGCTGACAATCTCGTCGCGGATGTCGCGGCCGCCCAGACTGGTCAACTGCTTGTGGTCCCAGGTGTGTACGCCGATCTCGTGCCCCGCGCGCGCCACCTTCGCGAGCGTCTCGGGATAGACCGCTGCCTGCTGACCGAGCACGAAGAAGGTCGCCGGAGCGTCGAGGTGCCGCAGCTTGCGCAGCAGGCGTTCGGTGTCGGCGACGGGGCCGTCGTCGAAGGTCAGCGCGACGCACTTCAGCCGGCTGCAGTCGACCTCCCGGTCGGACCCAGGGTTGGGTCCCGCGTCGGGTCCAGACTGTCCCGGGTGCTCGGACTCGCCTGACTCGGGACCGGACTCTGGGTTGTTGGGCTCGACACTGGGCGAGTCGTCGGGGCCGTGGGTGGCGGAGTCACCTTGGGGCGGTGCCGGCGTCACGAGTTCATCGTCCTCGGCGTCGACGGGAGACACGCTCGCCGCCGCCCGGGCGGCGCCTCCGAAGTCGGTGAGCAGTCGGGTGGTCAGGTCAGCGCTGAGCCTCACCGTCACCACCCCGCTGGAGCCGGGTGCGACGGCGTACTCGTCGAAGCGCACCTCGAGCGCACCGGAGTCGGTGAAGGAGACGTCGGAGAGACCGTCGGCGACCGAGTCGCGGACCAGGTCACGGTCGACGCCGGGCGCTCGCACCGTCCAGGCCAGAGCCCGGGCGAATTTGTCAGGGTCGGCACTCAGCGCGCTGTTGTCGACGAGTTCGCTGGTGCTGCGGTCGAACCACCAGGTGCGGCTGCGTTCAGCGCCGCCGGCACCGGCGAACAGATAGCTGGTGAGCCGGACCCCGACGACGGTGTCGGATTCGGCAATCAGGTGCCACCCGATGTTGAGCTCGGGCACTGCGGCGGCTGCGTCCGGAGCCGCCTCCGGCAGGTCTGCCACGAAGTCGACCACCTGCGCCTTGACCGCCTCCGTCAACGCTTGGTTGAGCGGGTCGGCGCCGGGGATGTCCGGCCAGGTGGCGTGGTAGCGGGGGTCGATGGCGGTCAGGGTGCGGGTGCGGATCTCGTCTGCATCCGCCTCGTGTGAGTTGTCGCTGTCGCCCGGGGTCGGCTCGGTGCCGCCGGAGGAGGGCGTCGGGGTTGCCGGCGGCCTGGTCGAAGAGTCGGCCTGTGGCGCCACGTCGGAGGAGCCGAAGCTGCAGGAGCCGAGCACCAGCACTGCCAGCACGGCGCCCACCAGCCGGCGTCGCTGATTCATGTGCATCTGCCCAACACTGCTCACGACTGGTTGACGCGCGACAGCGACCTTCGGTTGCCAGGTCGGCGCTCTCAACGTGTGAGGCCGGCCACCAGGGTGCGCCGGGCGGCCCGACCCTCGGGCGTGGGCAGCAGCGGGTGCACGTGCGGGGAGCCGATCGCTTCATGCAGTCGGGCCTGACCGCCGGCGGTGGCGAGCACCTTCTTGACCAGCAGTCGGGTGTCGGGGGCGGTGATGTCCCGCGAGCCGACGTGGGCCTCGATCGGTGGCAGGTCGGCGAGCGAGGCGTGGATCGGGCTGATCCGCGGGTCCGTGAGCGGCAGGCCTCCGGCCCATACGTCGGCGACCGGGCGCAGTCCGGCGCGCGAGAGCCACGGATCATGGGGCTCCAACGCATCGACCTGCGGGTTGGCCATCGCCAGGTCGAGCCATGGCGCAACGACGCTGAGCCCGCTCGGGCGACGACCACCTCGGTCGCGCAGGTGTTGGGCGAGCAGCAACGCCAACCCGCCGCCTGCGGAGTCGCCGGCCAGGTGCAGCGGACCGTCGGCCGCATCGCCGGCGTCGAGGTCGGCGACCACGGCCAGGCCGAACTCGATCGCCTCGAGCGCCGTGTGCTGCGGAGCCAACCCATAGAGCGGCACGTGCACGGCGCGCCCGCCCGCGTCGGCCAACTCAGCCGCCAACGCCCAGTGCTGGGGCGCGATGGTGCTCACGAAGCCGCCGCCGTGGAACCAGGCGATCGCGCCGGGACGACGTACGCCGCCTCGTGGTTCGATCCGATGCACCGCGAAGCCGCCGACCACCCTCGACGCCACGCGGCGCCCCCGAAGCACTGCACCGGGAGGCGTGGTGCGCCCCTTCGATGCCAGAAGCAGTCGCAGCCCGGCCTCGGTGGTGGCCCATTTCCGCTTCTTGGTGCGTTGCAGGCCCGCGCACAGCAGCCGGGTGGTCAGGGAGACAGTCACTGTCGCATCGTAGGTGGCGACCCGTCAGTCAAGGGTGATCCGGCCAGCACCTGTTCGGCGAAGACCCGGTGCAGCAGGACGCCGGGATGGAAGCCGTCAGCGGCGAACTCGGCGTCGGCCAACTCCACCTCCGGCTCCACGCGCCGGACCCGCGGTCGCGCGGCCACGACGTCGACAGCGGCGAGGTCCAGCGCCCGGGCGCGACCTCCGAGCACCCACGACAACGGGACCGGCAACGTCGCGAAGTGCTCCATCGGCGGGATCGCGAGCAGCGCGACGTCGGCGCGGGGCGCGGCAGCGAGTACGTCGTCCAACAGGCCGGCGAGTTCCCGGCGCCACCGGTCGACGCCGTGGAAGCCCTTGGCGTCGTTGACGCCGACCGAGATCACCACCAGGTCAGCCGACGCCACCACCGAGGCGTACACGTGGTCACGCACCCCGGCAGCGGTCAAGCCGCCCTGGCCGAGCACCCGCCAGGCTACCGGTTCGTCGCACTGCGCAGCCAGACCGACTGCCAACCACCCGGCCATCGACTCGGTGTGCTCGCCGATGCCGACGCCGACCGCAACGCTGTCACCGAGCACGACCACCAGCCGTCGGGCAGGTGATTCACCGACCCTGCCGATCCTGCGGACCGCTTCGGGCAGTCGCGGTGTGGTGCGACGGACCCGCAAACCCTGGCCGACCAGCACCGGCACCATCACCCAGCGTGGCATCCGGGCGAGCACCCGCACCGGCCACGACGTCATGGGCCCGAGCCTACGGTCCGCCAGATCGCTCCGCCGAGCACCGAGCCATGAGGCACTCAGCTGGCGCGCGGGGCATACATGATCACCGCGACCCCGACCAGGCAGATCAACGCGCCGGCGACGTCGTACCGGTCCGGGCGGAAGCCGTCGACCACCATCCCCCAGGTCAGGGAGCCCGCGACGAAGACACCGCCGTACGCCGCCAGGATGCGGCCGAAGTTGGCGTCCGGCTGCAGCGTTGCCACCAGCCCGTAGATGCCCAGGGCGGCGACGCCGGCCCCGACCCAGATCCAGCCGCGGTGCTCGCGGATGCCTTGCCAGACCAGCCACGCCCCGCCGATCTCAGCGAGGGCCGCGAGGCCGAAGAGCAACAGCGACTTGGCGATCGTCATGCCTGCCATTCTCGCCGAACCACGAGCAAGTCCCGACACGCCCGGTCAGCGCAGTGTTGGGCGATTCGATGTGCAGCACGGGTCGTCGAGCGGCGCAGGGCCAGCCCTGGCCACACATCGAAGGCCCGGACGAGAAGTGGGTACGGCGTGTCGCTGGGCCCCGCGGGTCAGCGCACCGGCCGCAGCACCACCGAGGTGACCAGACCGGCGACCAGCGCCCAGAAGGCCGAGCCGATGCCGAGCACGGTCACTCCGCTGGCCGCGACCAGGAAGGTGACGACTGCCGCCTCTCGGCCCTCAGGTACGGCGGTTGCTGCAGCGAGACTCGAGCCAAGGGTGGCGAGCAGCGCCAGCCCGGCCACGGTCTCGATCACCCCGGCGGGTGCCGAAGTGGCCAAGCTGGTGAGGGCGACCGAGAGCAACGCCAGCACGAGGTAGACCCAGGCGGCCGTCTCGGAGGCGATCCACCTCCGCTTCGGGTCGGGGTGCGCGTCGGGGTTCGCGGCGAGCGCAGCGGTGATGGCGGCCAGGTTGATCGCATGACCGCCGGCGACCGCCCCGCCGACGGTGCCGATTCCGGTGACCGTCATCGTCTCGCGCCACGGCACCCGGTAGCCGTAGCTCGCCATCACCGCGACGCCGGGCACGTTCTGCGAGGCCATCGTGACGACCCACAACGGCAGTGCAATGCCGAGCAAGGCGCCGACGGTGAAGTCGGGTGTCGTCGCGGTGAGCGTCGGCAGCCAGCCTCCCTCGACTCCGTCGTGGCGCCCGGCCCAGATGCCGATCGCGACCAGGGCCACCACGAATGCCACGGGAGTGGCCGCCTTGGGCGCGAACCGGAGCAGCGCCAGCCACGTGACGATCACCGGAGCGACCAGCGCGGGTCGGTCGATGACCGCGGTGACCGGGGCCAGGCACAGCGGCACGAGTACGCCGGCCAGCATGGCTTGGGCGATCGGGGTCGGGATCGCGCCGATCAGGTCACCGAGGCGCGGCCACAGGCCGGTGAGCAGGATCAGGCTCCCAACGACGAGGAAGGCGCCGACCGCCGCTGGCCAGCCTCCGTCTGGGACACCGGTGCCGGCCAACAGTGCGGCGCCGGGGGTCGACCACGCCAAGGTCAGCGGCAGGCGGTGGCGGCGGACCAGCCAGAGCATTCCGAGTGCCTGCGTCACGCACAGCACGGCCAGGCCGGAAGCCGCCTGGGCCGGCGTCGCCCCGACCGCGGTCAGTCCGGCCAGGACCACGGCAAACGAGCTGGTGAATCCGACGAGCGCCGTCAGCACGCCGGCCGTGATCGGCTGG
>JBEBTI010000222.1:0-5244 GCA_040393845.1 Nocardioides daejeonensis | reverse complement strand
CGCCAGTCGTCGATGAAGTCGTCACCGTTGCGCAGGTCCCACATCACATCGTGCTCGGAGACGGTGAAGAAGTCGGCATGCGTCTCGGCGTGCACGTGGTCGAAGGCGTCATTGGGCATCTTCACCCCGTCACTCACCGAGGTGTGGGAGTGGAACTCACCCGTGTAGAGCGTCTTGCCGAGGTAGGTCGGGCGTTCGTGGTCACGCGGCGCCGCTGCGGCACCTGACCCCAACGCGCCCATCGTGCCGAGCACCAGTGCTCCGGCCGTCGTGCCCACCAGTCCGCGGTAGGCCGCGCGACCCCATCTGTCTGTCATTGGTCCTCCGAAGTTTGCGACAACCAAGCAAGATCATCGGAGTCAGGTGAACGACGCCCCAGCGGATGCTGGCCGGTGGATGACCACCGGAAGGCAGTCTGATGCGCCGGTCTGGCGGACGCCTGCGGAGTGGGTCAGCAGTCGACCGGAGCGGCAGGAACGGCGCCGTCCAGCAGGTAGGCGTCGACGACATCGTCGACGCAGGTGTTGCCCTG
The DNA here is from genome assembly GCA_040393845.1 of Nocardioides daejeonensis. GTDB lineage: Bacteria > Actinomycetota > Actinomycetes > Propionibacteriales > Nocardioidaceae > Nocardioides > Nocardioides daejeonensis_A. The sequence continues at coordinate 4,712 of JBEBTI010000222.1, read as the reverse complement.
GTTGTAGCCGGTGTGACCGTCGCCGTCGCGGCTGACCAGGACCGCCGGCGCCAGGGCGTCGGCCAGGCCGACCGACCACTCGTAGGGCGTGGCCGGGTCGCGGGTGGTGCCGATCACCAGCATCGGGTCGGCGCCGGCCGCGGACGGATCGGCCGGTGCGGGCGGGGTCTTGCCGGCCAGCCGGGAGAGGTCCTCGCAACCGGACAGGCCCCACGCGAAGACGTCGCCGAAGGTCGGCGATGCGGCACGGAAGGCGTCCATGCGGGAGGCGATCTCGTCGATCGGCAGATAGGCCGGGTCGTCGAGGCAGCTGATCACCCGGATCGCCTCGGAGCTGTTGTCGGCATAGGTGTCACCGACCCGCGAGGAGTAGAGATCGGCCAACTGCAGCAGCGCGACCCCGTCGCCGTCGAGGGCCGTGCTCAACGCCTGGTCGAGCAGCGTCCAGTAGGACTGGTTGTAGAGCGGCAGCACGATGCCATAGAAGGCGTTGCCCACCTCGAGGGTGCGCTCGCCCACTTCGAGCGGCTCCGCCTCGACGTCATCGAGGAAGCCGGTGATCGTCGCCAGCGCCTTGGCCCGGGTGCCTCCGAGGTAGCACGGTGACGCCTCGACACACGCGTCGACGTACGACGTCAGTGCGGTTTCGAAGCCACCCGCCTGCCCGAGCGCCAGTGCCTCGAAGTCGAGGGTGGGGTCGATGCCACCGTCGAGCACGAGGCGCCCCGAACGCTCTGGGAAGAGGCCGGCGTAGGTGGCGCCCAGCTTGGTGCCGTAGGACGCACCGAAGTAGGTGAGCTTCGGCTCGTCGAGCACCGCCCGGATGATGTCCATGTCGCGCGCGGCAGCGAGCGTCGAGACGTGCTTGGCGATCTCGCCCGACCGGTTGAGGCAACCGCGGGCGAACTGCTTGCCGGCCCGGACGCCGGCCCGGATCTCCGCGGCGTCGTCAGGGGTCGGATCGGCGGCGAGCATCTCGCTCAGCCGTGCGTCACCGACACAGTCAACGGGCTCGCTCTCGCCGGTGCCGCGCGGGTCGAAACCGACCACGTCGTAACGCTCGAGGACGGCACGGTTGAAGGCGAACGGCGCCTGGTCGGCGAACGTGGTGCCCGGTGCGCCCGGGCCGCCGGGGTTGACCAGGAGTGAGCCGATCCGCTCGGACTGGTCGAGTGCGTCGACCCGCAGGAGCTTGATCTCGATCGTGGTGCCGCCGGGGTCGGCGTAGTCGAGCGGCACCTCGATGAAGGCACAGTGCCGGTTGGCGCAGGGCTGCCAGTCGGGCACCTGCTCGTGGTAGATCTGCAGCGCCCGGTCGCCTGCGACGCGCGCCGCGGCGTCGTAGTCGGGCCGCTCCCACTCCTGACTGGAGGGCCGATCGGCGTCCGAACCCGAGCCGGACATGACCTGGGCGATCACCGTGCCGACCGCGAACAACAGGAGCACCCCGATGCACACCCACGCGACCGCGCGCTTCATTCCCGGTTTCCCTCCCTCAGCCGCAGCGACACCATCATCGACTCGAGGGCGAGTGGCGCGGGCACGTTGAACTCCAGCATCTGTTCGCGCGCAGTGAAGATCGCCTCCACCCGCGCGAGGTTGGACTCCGGCGTCGTGGCCCGCACCAGCCGCTGCAGGTCACCGCGCAACTCTTCGTTGACCAACTCGACCTGCGCACCGGTGGCCAGCACGATCGCGTCGCGGTAGACCGACACCAGGTCCATCAGCCCGCGGTCGACCACGTCGAGCACGCGGCGCTTCGCGCGGGTCTTCTGACCCTTCTCGAGCGCGCTCAGAGCCGGGCCGTATTCGCGCGGACGCCGCCCGCGTTCGACCACGCCGTACGACGCGTCCAGGTCGACCTTCTCCTTGGCGTCGAGGTCGGTGGTGATCGACTCCGCCTCCGCCTTGGCGCTCTCGTGCACCGCCGTCGCGGCGTTGAGACAGGCGCCCAGCGTGGTCAGCTTCACCGGCAGACCGACCACGGCACTGCGTCGGTTGCGGGTCTCGTCGTCCTTGGCGAGCGCCCGAGCCCGGCCGATGTGCCCCTGGCTGGCGCGCGCGGCGTACGACGCCAGGTCGGGTGCGACGCCGGCGGTGCGGACCAGGAACTCGGCGACGTCAGCGCTCGACGGCGTGGCCAGACTGACCAGACGACACCGCGACCGGATCGTCTGCAACACGTCTTCGACGGTCGGCGCGCACAGGATCCAGACGGTGCGCGCGCTCGGCTCCTCGATCGACTTCAGCAGCGCGTTGCAGGCCTGGTCGGTGAGCCGGTCGGCGTCTTCGACGATCAGGATCTGCCACCGCTTCCCGGCCGGTGACAGGGCGGCGTTGCGGACCAGCGTCCGCACCTCGTCGACGCCGATGGAGAGCTTCTCGGTGCGCACCAGCGACACGTCGGCATGTGAGCCGGCCATCGCGGTCATGCACGAGTGGCACTCACCGCACCCCTGCTGCTCGCACTGCAGCGCTGCCGCAAACGCGACCGCCGCGTTGGAACGCCCCGAGCCGGGCGGCCCGACGAAGAGGAACGCATGACTCATCCCCTGCCCGCGGGCAGCCTGCTGGAGGGTCTCGATCACGGGCCGCTGACCGACCAGATTGCCCCACACCCCAGACGGGCGTGCCAACGGTTCAGTCGTCACGATGCACCTGCGCGAGGTAGGGCGTCACTGCGGCGCGTACGGCGGCATGGATCTCCTCGATCGGAGCCTTGGCATCGAGGACGAGGTAGTGGTCGGGCTCCCGCGCTGCCAGAGCCAGGAACGCCTCACGAACCCGCTCGTGGAAGTCGATGCCCTCGGCCTCGATGCGGTCGCGCTCGGCGAACCGGCCCAGGCCGTCCTGCGGAGCAACGTCGAGGACCACCGTGAGGTGCGGTCGCAGCCCGCCGGTGGCCCAGTAGTTGACCTGCGCGACCTCGTCGGCGACCAGATCGCGTCCCGAGCCCTGGTAGGCGATCGCGGAATCGACGTACCGATCGGTGATCACCACCTCGCCGCGCCGCAGCGCGGGGAGCAGGACCGTCTCGACGTGTTCGGCCTTGTCGGCGGCGTAGAGCAGCGCCTCGGTGCGGTGTGCGAGGTCGCCGGTCTCCGGGCTGAGCACGATCTGCCGGATCCGTTGCCCGACCTCGGTGCCCCCGGGCTGACGGGTCAGCACCGTGGTGACGCCCTGACCGGACAGCCATTCGTGCAGCAGCCGCGACTGGGTCGACTTGCCACCGCCCTCGCCGCCCTCGAAGCAGACGAAGACGCCGGTCTCGGTGCGCAGCGCGGATTCGATCACGCCCTGAACCCTAGTCGGCACCACCCACACCTCCGGTCTCCTCGCGACCCGACCGATGGCTGGCCCGGGCATTTACCCGGTTGACCGGGAAAACAGCCCCAATGTGTCGGTAATTACCAGCACGAAGGGGGCAATAACCCGGTCAACCGGGTAATTGCCCCCGGCCCGGCCTCAGGACTTCTTGGCCGCAGCCTTCTTCGTCGTCTTCTTGGCGGCAGACTTCTTGGCGGCAGACTTCTTGGCCGGGGCCTTCTTCGCACCCTTCTTGGCGGCCTTCTTCGCAGGACCCTTGGCCCGGCGCTCGGCCAACAACTCGGCGGCGCGCTCGATGGTGATCGACTCCACCGAGTCCTCCTTGCGGAGGGTGGCGTTGTATTCACCGTCGGTGACGTATTCGCCGAAACGGCCGGCCTTCACCACGACCGGCTGCCCGGAGACCGGGTCGGGTCCGAGCTCCTTCAGCGGCGGCGCCGCCGCGGCCCGGCCGCGCTGCTTGGGCTGGGCGTAGATCGCCAGCGCCTCGTCGAGGGTGACCGTGAAGAGCTGGTCCTCGGTGGTCAACGAGCGCGAGTCGGTGCCCTTCTTCAGGTAGGGCCCGTAACGGCCGTTCTGCGCAGTGATCTCCACGCCTTCGGCGTCCGCGCCGACGACCCGCGGCAAGGACAGCAGCTTCACCGCGTCGTCGAGCGTGATCGTGTCGAGCGACATCGACTTGAAGAGCGAGCCGGTGCGCGGCTTCTCCTTCTTGGGCGCGTCCTCGGGGAGTTCCTCGGTGACATAGGGCCCGAAGCGACCGTTCTTGGCCACCACCCGCAGACCCGTCTCCGGGTGGGCGCCGAGGTCGATCTCCTCGCCGGCCGGGTTGGCCAGCAACTCCTTCGCCTTCTCCAAGGTGAGCTCGTCGGGCGGCAGGTCGTCGGGCACGTTGGCGCGGGTCGGCGTACCGGACTCGTCGTCGTCGCCGGTGACCTCGATGTAGGGACCGTAGCGGCCGACCCGCAGGTTGATCCCGCTGTCGGCACCACCGATCGGGAAGGTGGCCAGCTCCTTGGCGTCGATGTCACCGAGCCCGGTCACCAACGGCTGCAGGCCCTTGACCCGCTCGGAGCCGTAGTAGAACTCGTGCAGCTCGGTCACCCGGTCACGGCGGCCACCGGCGATGTCGTCGAGCACATCTTCCATGCCGGCGGTGAACTCATAGGAGATCAGGCGCTCGAAGTGCTCGGTCAGCAGGCGCACCACCGAGAAGGCGATCCAGGCCGGCACCAGGGCCGTGCCCTTCTTGTAGACATAGCCGCGGTTGAGGATGGTGCCGATGATCGAGGCGTACGTCGAGGGGCGGCCGATCTCCCGCTCCTCCAGATCCTTGATCAACGTGGCCTCGGTGTAGCGCGCCGGGGGCTTGGTCTCGTGACCAC
>JBEBTI010000221.1:0-5247 GCA_040393845.1 Nocardioides daejeonensis | reverse complement strand
GTGGTGACCTGGGTCTTCTCCGGTCTGGCATTGCTCGGCAGCGTCCTGTTCGCGATCGCCGGTTCCGTCGCCCGCGACGACGTCGTCGCTGAACTCGAGCAGGACGAGGCATTCGGCGATCTCGGCATCGAGGCTCCCAGTTTCGTTGACGGCATGGTCGCCTTCGGCATCGTCGCCGCCGTACTCAGTGCCGTCGCGATCGTGGTGGCGGTGCTGGCCTTCTCGGGAAGTCAGATCGGCCGCATCCTGCTCGTCGTCCTCGCCGGCGTCGCTTCGGCGATCGCTCTGGTCGGCTCGCTCGCGGTCATCCCGTTCCTCTGGGTGATCGCCGGCGTCTCCACGATCGTGCTGCTGTTCACCGGCGGCGCCAGCGAGTGGTATGCCGAGCGGAGCGCCTGAGCTTCACGCGCCCAGGTCGGCTGCCTGCAGTCGTGCCACGCCCTCGGCGATGACCGCAGGCTCCTTGCAGAACGCCCAACGCACGAGGTGGCGCCCGGCGTCCTGGTCGTCGTGGAACACCTGTGCCGGGATGGCGACCACTCCGGCCCGCTCCGGGAGCGCCTCGCAGAAGGCGCGCCCGTCCGCCCACCCCAGAGCACGAACATCGGTCAGCGCGAAGTAGGTGCCCTGCGGCACGCGTACGTCGATCCCGAGGGTTGCCAGCCCCGCGCACAGTTGGTCGCGGCGGCCCTGCAGGGAGGCGGCGAGCTCGTCGTAGAAGTGCCACTCGTGGTCGAGGGCGTGCGCAATCGCGGGTTGGAGTGGGCTTCCGCTGGTGTAGGAGAGCCACTGCTTGGCGCCGTTGACCGCAGCGACGAGGTGGGCCGGCCCCGTTGCCCACCCGACCTTCCAGCCGGTGAAGGAGAACGCCTTGCCGGCACTCGACAGCGTCACCGTGCGCTCGAACATCCCCGGCAGGGTGCAGAGCGGCACGTGTCGGTGGTCGTCGAAGACCAGATGTTCATAGACCTCGTCGGTCACGACGACCAGGTCGTACTCGATCGCGAGGTCGGCGATCGCCTGCAGTTCTTGGGCATCGAGCACTGTCCCGGTCGGGTTGTGTGGCGTGTTGATCAGCAGCACCCGAGTGCGTGAGGTGACCGCGGCCCGCAGGGCCGACACGTCGAGACGGAAGTCCGGCGCGCGCAGGGTGACCGGTCGTCGTACGCCGCCGGCGAAGGCGATCATGGCCAGATAGGAGTCGTAGTAGGGCTCGAGCACGACGACCTCATCGCCGGGGTCGACCAGACCGAGCATGGCCGCAGCGATGCCTTCCGTGGCCCCGGTGGTGACCACGACCTCGCGGTCCGGGTCGAGCTCGAGACCGTAGTGACGCTGCTGGTGACGAGCGATCGCCGCCCGCAGTGCCGGTACGCCGAGGCCCGGCGCGTACTGGTTGCGACCACCACGCAGCGCAGTCACCGCCTGCTCGACGACGGCGGGTGGTCCGTCGACGTCGGGGAAGCCCTGCCCGAGGTTGAGCGCTCCGGTGCGTGCTGCGAGTGCCGACATCTCGGCGAAGACCGTCGGTGGGATTCCGTCGAGGCGCTGCGCATGTCCAGCCATGCCGCTGAGACTATGAGGTCGTGGGTGAGGAGGAGAAGACGTCGCGGCGCGCCTGGACCTGGTGGCTCGGGCTGGGCCTGGTCGCAGCGGGCGTGGCGCTGCTCGGTTGGGTGGCCTGGCAGTTCTGGGGCACCAACTGGATGTCGCAACGCACCCACGAGCGGATCGTGACGGAGGTCCGGAAGCAGTGGGGCGACCCCGCGACACTCGAGGCACGAGCCCCGGTGCACGTCCCCGAGGGTGAGGTCACGGCGCTCGTGCGGATCCCTCGGTTCGGTGACGAGTACGTCGTACCCGTGCTGGAGGGCACCTCGGACCAGGTGTTGGCCGCCGGATTCGGACACTTCGAGCACTCGGCGCAACCGGGCCGGGAGGGCAACTACGCGATCTCCGCGCACCGGGTGACGCACGGGGAGCCCCTGCGGGCGATGCCTGAGTTGGAGCCGGGAGACGAGGTGATCATCGAGACCCGCGAGGCGACGTACACCTATGTGCTGACCACCGGCGGGGATGCGCTCGAGGTGACTTTCCGTGACACCTGGGTCGTCGACGAGTTGCCGACCAACCCGAAGTCGGGCGGGGTGCAACCGGACCAGACCGAGGGGCAGCGGCTGCTCACCCTTGCCACCTGCGCGGAGATCTTCCACACCGACAACCGGCTGATCGCCTTCGGGGTGCTCGACTCGGTGGAACGGCGGGGTTGATCAGTCGTCGCGGTCGGTGATCCGGTCCACGGCCTCTTCGATGCGGTCCTCGACCGCGTCGCTCACGTCGTCGATCATCTCGACGGCCTGCTTGCGGTGTCGCCACCACTCGAAGACCATCGGTAGCACCGAGATCAGCACGATCAACAGCAGCGCGGCCTCGATGTTCTCCTGCAGGAACTCGATGCCCCCGAGGAAATAGCCCAGCAGGGTGATGCCGGTCGCCCACAGGATCGCGCCGACGAATGACCAGAAGAAGAAGTGGCGACGGTCCATCTTCCCGACGCCGGCGACCAGAGTGATGAAGGTCCGCACGATGGGGACGAAGCGGCCGAGCACCAGCGCCTTGGCGCCGTGCCTGTCGAAGAACTGTTCGGTCTTGGTGAAGTACTCCGGCTTGAGGAAACGTCCGCGTCGCTCATAGATCTTCGGTCCGAGGAACCGGCCGATCTCGTAGCCGGTGACGTTGCCGACGAACGCGGCTGTCGACAACAGCACGCAGGCCAGGACGATGTTGACCTCGATGCCGGCCTCGCCCGCTCCGGCGCGGTGGATGAACAGTCCGACGCTGAACAGCAGCGAGTCGCCCGGCAGGATCGGGAAGAGCAGCCCGCACTCGATGAAGATGATCGCCAGGCTGACCAGGAACATCTCCTGGCCGAACTGGTCCAGCAGCCACTCGGGGTCCATCCACTTCAGGCCGAGCAACAGGGGCGGCAGGAGTTCGATCACGTCCACACCCTAGTGGGACGTCCTGCACCCGGGCGGCTCGCGCAACCAGGACGCAGGACGTCGGGCAGTGCCCTGAGTGGGCGTCCTGCGAAGTGGCGTCCCTGACGACCGAGGTGCAGGACGTCCGGTGGACCTCAGGCAAGTAGCGTGAGGGCCGTGGAAGACCAGCGCGCGCCGTACGACCCGATGCCGCACGGACAGCCCGAGGTCGGTGTCGGCCCGTGGGTGGGGGAGTGGCCGGCGGACGAGCGGTACGACGTGGAGCTGCTCGAGCACGGAGACCGCCGCAACGTGGTGGACCGCTACCGCTACTGGACGATGGCCGCGATCGTCGCCGATCTCGACACCAGACGACACAGCTTCCACATCGCGATCGAGAACTGGCAGCACGACTTCAACATCGGCACGATCGTGCGCACGGCCAACGCGTTCCTCGCCGCCGAGGTGCACATCGTCGGCAACCGGCGGTGGAACCGACGCGGTGCGATGGTCACCGATCGTTACCAACACCTGAGGCACCACGAGGGGCCGGAGGAGTTGGCGGCGTACCTGCACGAACGCGGCGTCCGTCTGCTCGGCATCGACAACCTCCCCGGCTCCGCGCATCTGGAGACGATGGAGATGCCGCGCGAGGTCTGCTTCCTCTTCGGCCAGGAGGGACCGGGCCTGTCGGACCGAGCTCGGGCAGCGGTGGACGGGACGTTCTCGATCGCCCAGTTCGGCTCCACCCGCTCGATCAACGCCAGTGCCGCCGGCGCGATCGCCATGCACTCCTGGATCAGGCAGTACGCCGATCTCTCCGGTGAGGCTGCCTGGCGCGGTTGAGCCCCCGGAGTCAGGAGGGGCGCTCCCAGCGAATGCCGGGAAACCGCGAGAAGTCGCTGTCGAACGAGACAACGGTGGCCTTGTGGTCGAGCGCGAGGGCGGCCAGATGTGCGTCGTCGGTGAGGTTCCCGCCCGTCTTGACGGCCTGTTCGTTCGACAACGGCCGGTCGAAGATCGCTGGGTGCGTGGCCAGCGTGGCGAAGGCGATCAGAGCCAGCCAGGCGAAACCCACCGGGGCCCCACCGGAGAGCGCGTTGTCGAGCCACGTGTGGGCAACCCGGTGGTCGCTGGTGGCGGGATTGACGGCGTACAGCAGGACGATGGCGTCGACGACCTGGAACGTCGGTGCCGGGGCGTCGCCCACCTCGGTGCTCAACTGCTCGCGGATGTCCTGCACGGTGGCCTCCGGGGTGTTGGGGATGATCTCGTTCCTGACAGGGATACGCAGGCGACGCCCGGTCGGTTGTCACGACACCTCCACCAAACGTCGATGCCGAGAGCCCGGCACGTCCCGCTGGTCCCGTTCATCTAGGCTGGCCCCGCTGCCAGCCGTGCTCGTGAGGAGAAGAAATGCCCATCGCCACCCCGGAGAAGTACGCCGAGATGCTCGACGCGGCGAAGGCCAACTCCTTTGCATTCCCGGCCATCAACGTCTCGTCGTCGCAGACGCTCAACGCGGCCCTCAAGGGATTCGCGGACGCTGGCTCCGACGGCATCATCCAGGTCTCGACCGGTGGGGCCGAGTATCTCTCGGGTCCCTCAGTGAAGGACATGGTCACCGGTTCGGTGGCGTTCGCGGCCTACGCCGCCGAGGTCGCCAAGAACTACCCCGTCAACATCGCGCTGCACACCGACCACTGTCCGAAGGACAAGCTCGACGGGTTCGTGCGACCGTTGCTGGCAATCTCGGCCGAGCGGGTCGCTCGCGGCGAGGCCCCGCTGTTCCAGTCGCACATGTGGGACGGCTCCGCCGTACCCCTCGACGAGAACCTGCAGATTGCCGAAGAGCTGCTGGCCGCTTGTGCCGCGGCGAAGATCATCCTCGAGATCGAGGTCGGCGTGGTCGGTGGCGAGGAGGACGGCGTCGCGGCGGCGATCGACGAGAAGCTCTACACCACCCCCGAAGATGCGTTGGCGACCGTGCGCGCGCTCGGGGTGGGCGAGAAGGGGCGCTACCTGACGGCGCTGACCTTCGGCAACGTGCACGGCGTCTACAAGCCGGGCAACGTCAAACTCCGCCCGGAGATCCTGCGCACTGCGCAGGACGCGGTGATTGCTGAGCTGGGTCTGGCGGCCGGCAGCAAGCCGTTCGACCTGGTCTTCCACGGTGGATCTGGGTCGAGCGCCGAGGAGATCGCTGCTGCGGTCGACCACGGCGTCGTGAAGATGAACGTCGACACCGACACCCAGTACGCCTTCA
>JBEBTI010000220.1:0-5255 GCA_040393845.1 Nocardioides daejeonensis | reverse complement strand
AGGTCCATCCGGATCAGCGCCTCGTCCTCGGCGATCACCACCCGATGGCTGCTGTGGACTGGCGGCTGCGGGTTCTCGTTCACGGACACAGGTTATGTGATGTACCGCTGCACGGATCCACTCCAGTGATCCGCTACGATCTACGAGTCCTGAGCCGGGTTGGCGGAACGGTATACGCGGTGGTCTCAAACACCACTGTCCGAAAGGGCGTGTGGGTTCGAATCCCACACCCGGCACCACCCCGTCAGGGGCACTTCGCTGACAGCGAGTGCCCCTGACGGATCTGGTTCGAAGGGCTCGCAGCCACCTGTCGGTGGCTTCAACGAGACTGTTGCCATGTCGTCGCAGCGCACGTGTCCTCGGTGTCACAATGCTGCCCTGGACACGGAGGCGTACGCCGAACTCCTCGGCTGGTATCTCGGCGACGGGCATCTCGCGCGCGGACGTGGAGAGATCTGGGTGTTGGTGATCACCAACGACGCGCGCTACGTGAACCTCAACCAGCGACTGCTCGACCTGATGCAGCGGGTCAAGCCCCACGGACATCCGAACTCACGTCGGCGACTCGGATGCGTGGCGACACAGATCGGCTGGGTGCACTGGCCGTGCTTGTTCCCACAGCATGGTCCCGGGCGCAAGCACGAGCGACCGATCGTGCTGGATCCCTGGCAGGAGCAGATCGTCCGAAAGCACCCGGGCGCACTGCTGCGCGGTCTCTTCCACTCCGACGGGGCGCGGGTGAACAACTGGGCCACGCGGGTGGTGGCCGGCGCACCCAAGCGGTTCGACTACCCACGCTGGCAGTTCAGCAACCGGTCCGACGACATCCACGCCATCTGTCAGGGGGCGCTCGACCTGCTCGGCATCGCCTGGCGGCGGTCGTCACCGAAGCACACGTCAGTCTCCACACGTGCGGGCGTCGCCCGTCTGGATGCCACGATCGGGTTGAAGTCGTGAGTGACGACGCTCAGGTGCGACGGTAGGCGGCGGCCACGCCGTTGATCGCGTCGCCCATCCGGTGGATGTGCATCGCATTGGTGGACCCCGGGATGCCGGGCGGGGCGCCGAAGATGATCACGACGTACTCCCCCTCCTCGGCCAGTCCGCGCTCGAGCAACTGGTGGTCGACCTGATGGACCATGTCGTCGGTGTGTCGGACCTCGTCGGTGCGGAACGTGCTGACTCCCCAACTGAGCGCCAGCTGGTTGCGGGTGACTTCCAACGGGGTGAAGGCGAGGACGGCGATCTCACCGCGGTAGCGCGAGACCCGACGGGCGGAGTCACCGCTCTGGGTGAAGGCGACGAGGTAGCGCGCGTTGACCCGCTCGGCTGCCTCGGCAGCAGCCATCGCGACGATGCCGCGCTTGGTGTGCGGATGCCAGTCGATCACCGCGGTCTGGTGCAGGCCCTTCTCCTCCGCCGCGGCGCAGATCCGCGCCATCGTGCGTACGGCGTGGAGCGGATATTCGCCGATGCTGGTCTCGCCGGACAACATCACCGCGTCGGCACCGTCGAGCACGGCGTTGGCGACGTCGGAGGCTTCGGCCCGGGTCGGCGAGGGCGAACCGATCATCGACTCGAGCATCTGCGTGGCGACGATGACGGGCTTGGCGTTGCGACGCGCCTTCTCGATCACCATCTTCTGGATGAACGGCACGTCCTCGAGCGGGCACTCCACACCGAGGTCACCGCGGGCGACCATGATCGCGTCGAAGGCCTTGATGATCTCGTCGATGTTCTCGACCGCCTGCGGCTTCTCGATCTTGGCGATCACCGGGCGTCGGATGCCGACCTCGTCCATGATCGCGCGCACGTCGTCGGCGTCTGCGGCGTTGCGGACGAACGACAGGGCGACATAGTCGACACCGAGCGCGAGGGCGAACTTGAGGTCGGCAACGTCCTTCTCCGACATCGCGGGGACGGACACCGCGACACCGGGCAGGTTGATCCCCTTGTTGTTGCTGACCATTCCGGGCACCTCGACCACCGTGTGCACGGTGTCGTCGGTGAACTCCGTGACTCGGAGGCGCACCTTGCCGTCGTCGACCAGGAGCGGATCGCCCACGCTGACGTCACCTGGCAGGCCGGCGTACGTCGTCCCGGCCATCGTGGCATCGCCCGGGACGTCGCGGGTGGTGATCGCAAACGTGGCGCCCTGCTCCAGCATCACCGGGCCGTCGGCGAAGGTGCCGAGTCGGATCTTCGGCCCCTGCAGGTCCGCAAAGATCCCGACACCGCGGCCGCTCTCGGAGGCCGCCGCCCGGACCAGGTCGTAGGCACGTTCGTGGTCGGCGTGCGACCCGTGACTCATGTTCATGCGGGCCACGTCCATGCCCGCGTCGACGAGCGCCCGGACCGAACTCTCCGTGGACACTGCTGGGCCGAGGGTGCACACGATCTTGGCTCTTCGCACGCCCCGAGCCTACTCGGTCGCCAGCGCGAGCCGGTGACCAGTCGACCAACTCCCTGTGACATCTGGGATTCACGCTCAGGTGGTCCCCAAATGCAGGACGCCGTCGGGCGCGGGTCACGTCCGCGCCCGACGGCGTACCGCCGTGTCTGGTCAGGCCATCAACGGGCGAGCCGTCGGCGGGATCGGCGCCGGCAGGTTGGTCTCACCCGACAGGTAGGCGTCGACTCCGGCTGCCGCAGAACGTCCCTCGGCGATCGCCCAGACGATCAGCGACTGTCCACGACCGGCGTCACCCGCACAGTAGACACCGTCGACCGACGTGGCGTAGGCACCGTCGCGAACCACGTTGCCGCGGTTGTCGAGAGCGACGTCGAGCTGACCGAGCAGGCCCTCACGCTCCGGCCCGACGAAGCCCATCGCGAAGAGGACCAGATCGGCCGGGATCTCGCGCTCGGTGCCCGGCACCGGCTGGAACGAACCGTCGACCTCCACCATGCGCAACGCGCGGACGTTGCCGTCGTCGTCGCCGAGGAACTCCTGGGTGGAGACCGCGTAGACCCGCTCGCCGCCCTCCTCGTGTGCAGAGGAGACCCGGTAGAGCATCGGGTAGGTCGGCCACGGCTGACCGGCGGGCCGCTGCTGACCCGGCTGGCTCATGATCTCCAACTGGGTGACCGACGCAGCGCCCTGGCGCAGCGACGTGCCGAGGCAGTCCGCACCGGTGTCACCGCCACCGATGATCACGACGTGCTTGTCGGTCGCGACGATCTGGTCAGCGACCTCGTCACCCACGGCGACGCGGTTGGCCTGCGGGAGGAACTCCATTGCCTGGTGGATGCCGTTGAGCTCACGGCCCGGCACCGGCAGATCACGCGGAACCGTCGAGCCGATCGTCAGCACCACTGCATCGAAGCGCTCACGCAACTGGTCGCCGGTGACGTCGACACCGACCTCGATGCCGGTGCGGAACACCGTGCCTTCACGGCGCATCTGGTCGAGGCGTCGGTCGATCTGCGCCTTCTCCATCTTGAACTCGGGGATGCCGTAGCGCAGCAACCCACCGACCCGGTCGGCGCGCTCGTAGACCACGACCGTGTGGCCGGCACGGGTCAACTGCTGCGCGGCCGCGAGGCCGGCCGGTCCGGAGCCGACCACCGCGACCCGCTTGCCGGTCAGCCACTCCGGCGGTTCCGGCCGGACGCTGCGGGACTCCCAGGCCCGATCGATGATTGAGACCTCGACGTTCTTGATCGTCACCGGGTCCTGGTTGATGCCCAACACGCAGGCGGTCTCACAGGGCGCCGGGCACAACCTGCCGGTGAACTCCGGGAAGTTGTTGGTCGCGTGCAACCGGTCGACGGCACCGTCCCAGTCGTCACGCCAGACCAGGTCGTTCCACTCGGGAATGATGTTGCCCAGCGGGCAACCCTGGTGGCAGAACGGGATGCCACAGTCCATGCACCGACCGGCCTGCTTGGTAATGATCGGCAACAGGGCCCGGCCGACGCCGCCCGGGTAGACCTCGTTCCAGTCGTTGACCCGTTCCGCGACCGGGCGCCGCGGCGCAACCTCGCGTCCGTCCTTCAGGAATCCCTTGGGGTCAGCCATGAAGCACCTCCATGATCCGTGCCGCTGCCTGGTCCTCGTCGAGGCCTTCGGCAAGCGCGGCGTCACGGGCGTCGAGCACCCGCTTGTAGTCGCTGGGCAGCACTTCGGTGAAGCGGCCGAGCGACGTTGCCCAGTCAGCCAGCAGTTCCTCGGCGACCGCGGATCCGGTCTCCTGATGATGACGCAGCACGATCTCGTGCAGTTCGTCGGCGACGTTGCCGACGACCGGACCCAGACCGACGAGTTCGGGGTTGACCCGGGCTTCGTCGAGGTCGAGCACGAACGCGCGACCGCCGGACATGCCGGCAGCGAAGTTGCGACCGGTCGAGCCGAGCACGACCACCCGACCACCGGTCATGTATTCACACCCGTGGTCGCCGACGCCCTCGACCACTGCGGTGGCACCGGAGTTGCGGACACAGAACCGCTCACCTGCCTGCCCACGAAGGAAGATCTCACCCGAGGTGGCGCCGTACCCGATCGTGTTGCCGGCGATCACCTGCTGCGAGGCGTCGAAGGTGGCGGTGCGGTGTGGACGTACGACGACCCGGCCGCCGGAGAGGCCCTTGCCGACATAGTCGTTGGCGTCACCCTCGAGGCGCAGCGTGATGCCCTTCGGCACAAACGCCCCGAAGGACTGGCCGGCCGAACCGGTGAAGGTGATGTCGATGGTGCCGTCGGGCAGCCCCTCGCCCCGGTAGCGCTTGGTCACCTCGTGGCCGAGCATGGTGCCGACCGTGCGGTTGACGTTGCGCACCTCGATCTGGGCGCGGACCAGTTCGCCGCGCTCCAGCGCCGGCTCCGCGATGCGGATCAGCTCCTGGTCGAGCGCCTTGTCGAGGCCGTGGTCCTGGCCGGTGGTGTTGTGCAGCGGCGTGCCCTCGGGCAGGTGCGGCATGTGCAACATCGGGCTCAGGTCGAGACCCTGGGCCTTCCAGTGGTTGATTGCGTGGGCGACGTCGAGCGTCCCCACCCGGCCGACGGCCTCGTCGATGGAGCGGAACCCCAGCTGGGCAAGGAGTTCACGCACTTCCTCGGCGATGTACATGAAGAAGTTCTCGACGAACTCCGGCTTGCCGGTGAACCGCTCGCGCAGCACCGGGTTCTGGGTCGCAACCCCCACCGGGCAGGTGTCGAGGTGGCACACCCGCATCATGATGCAGCCGGAGACGACCAACGGAGCGGTCGCGAAGCCGAACTCCTCGGCACCGAGCAACGCAGCGATCACGACGTC
>JBEBTI010000219.1:0-5319 GCA_040393845.1 Nocardioides daejeonensis | reverse complement strand
CACATCACGGAAGTTCCGGCGACATTTCCACTGAAACCTCGGACCCGTTCGACTTACTGGGGACGTGCAGGTATTCCAACTGGTGCCTATGCGCGCGGTTCACTGCCTTGAGAGCTCGTGTTTCGCTGCGCCTCAGGTTCCGTCGCCGACGCGGGCCAATCGGGTGCCGTTGAGGATGACGACGAGTTCCGAGAGCTCGTGTGCGAGCACTGCGACGGGCAGCGCGATGACGCCGAACAGGGCGAGCGGCACCAGGGTGGCGAGGATCGCGAGGGACAGCGCGAGGTTCTGAGTGACCACCCTTCGGGTGCGGCGCCCGGCGCCGATCGCGGTGACAAGTTTCGAGAGGTCATCAGCCATGAGAGCGACGTCCGCGGTCTCGAGGGCGATGTCGCTGCCGGCGGTGCCCATCGCTACGCCGACGGAGGCCGCCGCGAGGGGTGGGGCGTCGTTGACGCCGTCGCCGACCATGGCGACGTGCCTGTACTGCTCGACGAGCCGCTGGACGTGGGCGGCCTTGTCCTCGGGTGACATGGACGCGGCGACGTCGTCGATGCCGACCTGGGCGGCGATCGCCGCGGCGGTGCGCGGGTTGTCGCCGGTGAGCATCACGATGTGTTCGACGCCGAGGGCGCGGAGCTGGGTGATGGTGGCGGCGGACTGGTCGCGCACCGTGTCGGCGACGCCGAGCACGCCGACGGGGCCGTCGTCGTCGACGAGCACCACGGTGGTGTTCCCCGCGGCTTCGAGGTCCTCGATGAGCGACGCAACCGCGGTGAGGTCGTGGCCCTGGTCAGTGATGAACCGTGGGCTGCCGACGGTGAACTCGACACCGTCGATGCGGGCGTGCACGCCGCCGCCGACGGCGGCGCGGAACTCCTCCGGGTCGGGCACCTGCAGTCCCTTGGCTTCGGCGGCGGTCACGATGGCGGTGGCGATGGGGTGTTCGGAGCGGCGTTCCGCTGCGGCGGCCAGCGCCAGGACCTGATCGGCGCTGTGGGCCCGGGTGGGGTGCAGTTCGGTGAGTTCCGGCTTGCCGCGGGTGAGGGTGCCGGTCTTGTCGAGCGCGATGGCGCGGAGCCGGCCGAGCTCCTCGAGGTAGATGCCGCCCTTGATGAGCACCCCGTTGCGGCTGGAGCGGCCCATGGCAGCGACGTAGGTGACCGGGATCGAGATCACCAGGGCGCACGGTGCGGCGGCGACGAGCACCGTCGCAGCGCGCAGCGCCCAGTCCTCCCACGACCCGGTCACCGCACCACCGATGATCAGGACTCCGGCGGCGACCGCGAGGACGGCGGGTGAGTACACCGTCGAGAACCGTTCCATGAACTGCTGGCCACGGCCCTTGCGGTCCTGGGCGTCGCTGACGAGCTCGACGACCCGGGCGAGGGTGTTCGTCGCCGACGTCGCGGTCGCTTCGACGACGAGGGCGCCCTGGGCGTTCGAGGTGCCGGCGAACACCACGTCACCGGGCGCCTTGTCGACCGGCACGGACTCCCCGGTGACCGCCGCCTCATCGACCGACGAGGTGCCTTCGGCGACACGGCCGTCGGTCGCGACGTTCTGGCCGGGGCGCACGAGGAACCGGTCACCGACCTCGACCTCGTCGACATCGACCTCACGCTCGGAGCCGTCGGCGCCAAGCAGGGTGACGCGCCGGGGGGCGAGGTCCAACAGCTTGCGGATGGCGTCGCGGGTGCGGTCCTCGGTGAACTCCTCGAGGGACTCCGAGATCGAGTACAGGAACGCCAACGCTGCGGCCTCGGACCACGCGCCGAGCACCCCGGCGACGACCGCGGCGACGGTCATCAGCAACTCGATGCCGATCTCACGTTCTCGGACCAGCTCCTCGACGGCCTCAGCGGCGAAGAACCGTGCGCCAACCACCGCGGCGGCGATGAACAGCGCGGTGGACACCGCACCGGGTGCGCCGAGGGGGCCGGCTGCGTACCCCGCCGCGATGAGCAGGCCGCTGAACCCCGACCAGCGCACCTCCCGAGAGCGCCACAGCTCACCGACGAGGCCGCCCGCCTCCGTCTCGGTCTGGGTCGGTGCAACGGCGCTGGGGGCGCTCATCGGGGCATCCGGTAGTTCTCGCACAGCTCGACCCGTTCGCCGATCTCGCCAAGCAGCGTCTCCGCCTGCCGCAACAGGTCGACCACCGCGGTCGTCGCCAGGCGGTAGTGCACCGAGCGGCCCTCCGGGCGGTCGGTGATCAGGCCGCAGTCCTTCAAGCAGGCAAGGTGCCCCGAGACGTTGGACTGGGAGCACCCGAGCTTCTCGACCAGGTCGACGACGCGACGTTCACCGCCGAGCAGCTCGGTGAGGATCGCGAGCCGGGTCGGGTCACCGAACCCACGAAACATGTGTGCAGCGACCGCCACGTCGGACTGAACCTCGGTTCCCATCACCAACCCCTTTGCATCGGCATACACCGATGATACCGTCAGCAACCGATGGAGTCACGCACGGATCGCCCGTGCGGTCCTGGAGGTGCGTCATGCCGGTCATGTCGAAAGTCGAGCGGGCGTTCTGCCGCAGCGCACCGTGGCGCAGCTTCACCGGGCGCGTCGTGCTGCCCTGGGTGCTCGCCGACACCCAGCTGGACGGCGAGGTGCTCGAGATCGGCTCCGGCGCAGGAGCGAACGCCCAGGTGCTCCTCGAACGTCACCCCGACATCCAGCTGACCGCCACGGACCTCGACCCGGTGATGGTCGCGTCCGCCCGGCGGCGCCTCGCATCGCATGGACATCGGGTCACCGTCACCGAAGCCGACACCACCGCCCTGCCCTTCGAGGACGACCGCTTCGACGCCGTGGTCAGCCTGCTGATGCTGCACCACGTCATCGACTGGCGCGATGCCCTGACGGAGGTCGCCCGGGTGCTGCGCCCCGGCGGCACCCTCGTCGGCTACGACCTCACTGACCGGCTCACCGCCCGGGCCGTGCACCTCGCAGACCGGTCCCCCCACCGACTCCTCGACCCCAACGACCTCGCCGCCGGGCTCACCGCCGCAGGGTTCACCACCGTGGAGGTCGACACAGCCGTCCTCGGCACCGTCGCCAGGTTCACCGCCACCACACCCGCCCACGTGCCCCACCCCGCATCGGAGATCCGACCATGAACGCTCTCGCCCTCGTCCTCTACGCAGTGTTCGCCGTCGTCGCGTTCGGGTGGCGCACCTGGCTGCAGTGGCGCCGTACCGGCGACACCGGGCTCCGCCTCGCCGCCACCCCCGGCACGGTCCAGTGGTGGGCGAAGCTCGGGTTCATCGCCGCGCTCGCCGCCGGCGTCGCTGCACCCATCGCCGGCCTCGCCGGGCTCGACCCTCTCGAGCTGCTCGACCACGACCCGCTCCGCATCGTCGGCACCGCAACCGCCGTCCTCGGCATCGCCGCCACTGCCGCCGCGCAGACCCAGATGGGCGCGTCGTGGCGTATCGGTGTCGACCCCTCAGAGCGCACCGGCCTGGTCACCACCGGCATCTTCGCCAAGGTCCGCAACCCCATCTTCACCGCCATGCTCCTCACCGCAGTCGGCTTCACACTCATCGTTGGCAATGCCGTCGCCGCGGCCGGACTCGCCGCCCTGATCGCCGCGCTTGAGGTCCAGGTCCGCGCCGTGGAAGAGCCCTATCTCCGCTCCACGCACGGCCCCGACTTCGACGCCTACGTCGCGCGCACCGGGCGGTTCATCCCTCAAGCGAGGCTGTAGGGAGCCGGTCGTGAAGGCATGAGAGGATCGAGCTGCGTCACCAGAGGTCCGGGGTGCAGCACCGTTTGTACTTCCGTCCGGATCGGCACGGACATGGGTCGTTGCGCTCGGCCTGTGGCTTCGTCGGATCGAAGAAGCCTGCCGGTCCCTTCAACGGCCCAGTGGCGGCGTTGCGGAACAGCAGTCGCTTCCGCGGGTACACCTCCCAGGCCTCTGACGAGATGCAGCAGTGAACGATCACGCGGGAGATGTGCTCCAGGTCGCTCAGGGGTCCGAACGACCGCACTGCCACCTGCCCGAGCAGGTCATCGCCCGGGAGCGCGTATCCATCGCCGCCGGGGCCTCCGGCCGTCACGAGCACCCAGTCGTTCCCGTCGCGGTCCTTGCGTCGCACGAGCTCGTCGAGCTGCTTTCGCACCTGGGACGACTGCCACTCGTGGCTCTCCATGAGCGCCAACTCGAATCCCATGTGCTGGTGGAACTCACTCGGGCTGTGCCGTCCGGTGATTCGGGGGAGGTCGACTCGCACTCCGGAAGGGAGTTCCCGGGGCCAGTCGACACGCGCTCTCCGTCCGACGACTACGTCATGAGCGGGGTCCGGGGTGATGACTGCCAGCGCTTCGACTACTTCCTGCGTGACCGGATCGGTCTCGGACCAGGGCGGCATGCCGTCGGGGAACCCGAGTAGCGCCACCCGGTTCTCGATGTGGGTGAACCCTCTGCGCCCCTCTGGATGCGCCAGCAATGCCCGCTCGACCGCTCGGAACCGGGCGTAGCGACGCCGTCGCTCGTAGCCCGTGAAGGAGACGCATTCCAAGCCCAGAGCGTGACCACCCGGTTCCGTCTTCACCATGAAGTCGGGTGGGTCGTCCTTCACGGCCAGGTACTCGGCGATGGGCTTGTCGCCTGCGAAACGCAGGTGCGCCTCGGCGTACGACGTCAGGTGCACCTCTTCGAGACGGCGCTGGTCGAGAGGGGGCGCCAGCCGTATGGGGGTTTCGGAGGCGACGAGGAAGACACGATCGTTGCTCGGATCG
This sequence comes from Nocardioides daejeonensis, assembly GCA_040393845.1. Classification (GTDB taxonomy): domain Bacteria; phylum Actinomycetota; class Actinomycetes; order Propionibacteriales; family Nocardioidaceae; genus Nocardioides; species Nocardioides daejeonensis_A. The sequence goes on along the minus strand of JBEBTI010000219.1, from coordinate 568 downwards.
AGGCCGCTCAACCAGCTGAACTCGATGGGCGTTCGGCCTCCGCCCCGGGCGTCGACCAGCAACTCCTCCGAGTTTGCCACGGTGAAGAACACCATCGACGTGTTGCTCTCGTTCGGTGGTAGTCGCCTGGGCACCGAGTTCACCGTAGGTGGGTCACGACTCAGCGACCCCCCCCGTGTGGCGCGGCCGGACGGCGCTCCGGGGAGCCGCCGACGTCGCCGGCGCGTCGCCCTCCGGTAGGGCCCGATGCGGCGTAGGCCGACCAGTCCGCCTGCGCGACTCGGACCCACTCGACTGCCGTCCGGGCGAGGCACTGGGCGACTCCTTCAGGACGTTGCATCTGCCGCAACATTCTTGCACACAGTGCAACCCCACGCTGGAACGCCCCGACATTTTAGCCGCACGGCCGGTTCGCGTGCCCAGAGTGAACCCTGCCGTTACAAGCCATCTACCCCGAGAACACTGCGTATGCGAGCCGGCCATTGTGTTGCATCTGATGCAATAATAGTCGGTTTCAGCTGCAGCCGCTGGTTGTGCCGCATTCGCCGCAGACGTAGCAGGACCCTGC
>JBEBTI010000218.1:0-5347 GCA_040393845.1 Nocardioides daejeonensis | reverse complement strand
CCGACCCCAACAAGGCGGACACCGACGGCGACGGCCTCACCGACGGCGCCGAGGTCAACCGCGGCAAGACCGATCCGCTCATGGCAGACACCGACGGCGGAGGTGTCAACGACGGCGCCGAGGTCAAGAACGGCACCAACCCGAAGGACAACCCCGCCGACGACTTCGAGGCAACCGACGACACCGACGGCGACGGCCTCACCGACGCCGAAGAGGCCACCCACGGCACCGACCCCAACAAGGCGGACACCGACGGCGACGGCCTCACCGACGGCGCCGAGGTGAAGACCTACGGGACCGATCCGTTGGTGCGCGACACCGACTAGGGTGGCATCAGCGACGGCGCCGAGGTCAACAACGGCACCAACCCCAGGAACAACCCCGCCGACGACCTGCCGGTGGTCGATGACCTCGACGGCGACGGCCTGAGCAACACCAAGGAAGCAGAGCTCGGCACCGACCCGAACAACCCCGACTCCGACGGTGACGGTCTCACCGACGGCGCCGAGGTCAACACCCACAAGACCGACCCGAAGAAGGCAGACACCGACGGTGGCGGCATCAAGGACGGCGCCGAAGTTGGCCGGGGAACCGACCCGCTCGACGCCAGCGACGACGTGCCGACGTTGCCCGACGACGACGACCCCGACAAGGACGGTCTGACCACCGAGAAAGAGAACGCCCTCGGCACCGATCCCACCAACCCAGACACCGACGGCGACGGCCTCCTGGACGGCGAAGAGGTGGACGGCTCGAAGAACAACCTCTTCGACAACGGCGCCACCGACCCGCTCAACCCGGACACCGACGGTGACGGCCTCACCGACGGCGAAGAGGTCACCGGCTCGGCCAACTTCCGCTACAACAACAAGGCCTCCGACCCGAACAACGTCGACACCGATGCCGACGGCATCAACGACGGCGTCGAGGTCAAGGGCTTCGTCATCAAGCAGAAGGTGAAGCGCAAGGGCGAGAAGGCGCTCAACATCGGCCGGGTGCACACCGACCCGACCGACAAGGACACCGACAACGACGGGATCAAGGACAACAAGGAGCGCAAGGGCTTCAAGATCAAACAGAAGGTCTTCAAGCGCAAGGGCTCCTACGTGATCGGCAAGGTCAGGACCGACCCGACCAAGAAGGACACCGACGGTGACGGCCTGACCGACAAGCAGGAGCGCACCGGCTCGAAGAACAAGCGCCACAAGAAGCGCAAGTCTGACCCGACCCACTGGGACACCGACCGTGGCGGCGTCAGTGACGGCAAGGAGATCAAGGCAGGCGCGGACCCGAGCCGCCAGAGCTCGACGCCGAAGCGTCCGCGCCTGGTTGCGCCGAAGTTGCTCTTCTGAGCAACTCCTTCATCACCGCACCACAACGGTGGGGCGTCGGCAGTGCCGGCGCCCCACCGGGCATTTGTCCACCTGGTCCGACGTACGATTCGCTCGTGGATCAACCCTTCGCGCCACACCCGGTCGTCCGCGCCGAGCGCAGGCCGGTGGACGAGAACGACTCCCGACGCGCCAACCGCCGTGACTGGGACCGGTACGCCGACGAATACCAGGCCACCCACGGCGCATTCCTGGGCGACACCGGTTTCGTCTGGGGCCCCGAAGGTACGACGGAGCACCAGGTCGGCGCCCTCGGCGACGTCACCGGCAAGGACGTGCTCGAACTCGGCTGCGGAGCCAGCCAGTGCTCGCGCTGGGTGCGCCTGGCCGGCGGACGGGCCGTCGGTCTCGACGTGTCCCACCGGCAGTTGCAGCACTCGCGGCGCATCGACGAACTGACGGGGGTCGTGGTCCCCACGATGTGTGCCACCGCGACTGCGATCCCCGCCGCCGACGCGTCCTTCGACATCGTCTTCTCGTCGTTCGGCGCCCTGCAGTTCGTCGCCGACGGACCGTTGCTCGCCACCGAGGTGGCGCGAGTGCTGCGTCCGGGCGGACGGTTCGCGTTCTCGGTGACCCACCCGACCCGGTGGATGTTTCCCGACGACCCGGGTGAGGAAGGCCTGATCGCGTCACAGTCCTACTGGGACCGCACGCCGTACGTCGAGGTCGAGGACGACACCGACCGGGTCAGTTATGTCGAACACCACCGCACGATCGGCGACTGGGTGGCCCTGTTGTCCGGTGCCGGGATGGCGCTGAGCGGATTCCACGAGCCGGAGTGGCCCGAGGACCACGACCGGGTCTGGGGCGGTTGGTCACGTACCCGGGGCCTGTTGACCCCGGGTACGGCGATCTTCGTCGCTGACCTGTTGCCTGTCAGTCGGTGACTGCGGAGCGGCGTCGGGTGAGCACGACGACCGCGACGAGCAGGCCCAGACCGAGCAGCAGCAACAGCAGCGGCACCAACGTGCGGACCAGGAACAACATGGTGCTGAGCGAGCCGTAGGTCTCGGCGTTGTCCTTGACCGTCTTGTCGTCGAAGCCGGTGGTCACCTCGGTGGTGATCACGCGGTCAGTGCCGTCGTACCGGATCGTGTTGAGCTGCTGCTCGGCGCGCTTGATCACGACACCGGTGCGCGGCTCGACCCACAGGGTCCGGACGTTGGAGTAGGTCATCTCGGCCTCGAGGTTGCCTTCGGCGTCCTCGCCCAGAACACTTGCCGGCACTTCCTGCGTGGCGACAACGGTCGGCTCGATGGTCTGCTCGAACTTGTAGGTGTCGACGCCTTCGATCTGCTCGTCCTTGACGTACTTGATCGGAACAGCCTGACCCAGGTCGGTGTCCCACCAGTCGTAGGTCTTCTTCTCGGTGCCGAACGGGAACTTGACCAGGAGGCCCTTGCGCTTGACCGCGACCTTGTTGCCGGCCTCTGTCTCGATGTAGGCACCGCAGCAGTTGACCGCTTCACCGGAGTGCGTGTCGAAGGCGATCCGCTCGACGCTGCGCGAGCGCATCACGCCGTTCTGGTCGCTGGTCGACGTGGTGATCTCCCAGACCCGCACGTCGTCGCCGGCGTCCTCGGTCTCCTTGACCAGTCCTACCGTCTTGGCACGGGTGGTCAGGTCGACCTGGATCTCCTGCAACGCACCGGTGTCGAAGATCGTGGCGTCGGGGCCGACCAACGTGCTGACCGAGTTCTGGTCGATCGGCGCAATCGCCACCTGGTCGTAGGCGTAGAAGCGCAGCAGACCTGCGGCAACGATCGCGAAAACCCCGATGCCGAGCATGATGCGGGTTGCCCTGGTGAGCATGATGCGCCTCCCTCAAAGCGTCTGACATGGAACCGTGACATCCCTCACACGGCGCCGTGATGCTACCAGCCCGTAACCTCGCCGTCCCGCCGCTTCTCGACCACTTCGCAAGTTGTGGCCAGATCGTTGCCGAGCGGCATGGCCACCCCACCCGATCAGCGGGCGCCGTCGGTGCGTTCGAGCACCATCCAGAGGTTCCAGGTGACGAATTCACGCACCACCGGAATTCGCAGCAGGAACCGACTCCACGGTGGTAGGTAGCGCGGTCGTGCTTCGAGCACCCGCACCCCCGGAGCGTTGTGCGCCCAGCGCAGCCCCTCGGCCACCGAGGCGGCGTACATCGAGGTGCCGAAGAGGTTCTTCGGCGGCTTCCCGTGCTTGCGCTGGTAACGCCGTGCTGCGCGGTGTCCACCGAGGTAGTGCCACGGCGAGGTTTCATGACCGCCCCAGGGGCCGAGCCACGCGGTGTAACTGAGCACCACCAACCCCCCGGGCCGGGCGGTCCGCACCATCTGGTCACAGACCCCGGCAAGGTCGGCGACGTGCTCGAGCAGGTTGCTCGAGAAGACGATGTCGACCGAGGCGTCGGCCAGTGGACTCTGCTCGGCCAGTGCCTGCACCGACATCGGATGACGACGGTGCGATGCGATCTCCCGGCGGTCCGCGTCGACGACCACGGAGGTGGCCCCGTGTCGCGCGAAGGCTTCCGAATAGAACCCGGGCCCGCCACCGAAGTCGGCGACCACGCACCCAGCGAGGTCGCGGTGCCGGTTGATCAGGGCGACCGCGTCGTCCGCGATCAACGAGTAGAAGCCCACCGGGTCGGTCTGCTCGGTGAGGAAGGAGCGGAAGAGGTGCACACTCCTGCGCAATCCGTCACCGTTACCTACTTGTGAGTATTCAGCTGTTCCGCGGGTCACAGTGCGGATGTTAGCGTTGTGCACGATTTCCCTGGGGAGGGTGGATCATGGAACAGAGTTCCCTTCGCTCGGGAGCGAGGCGGGAAAACCTTCTCGTCCTCTCGTGGCGTGACCCGTGGCATCCGGAGGGTGGCGGCTCGGAGCGTTGGATGCAGGAGGTCACCGAGCGCCTCGCGGAGCGGGCCGACCGGGTCACCGTCTTCACTGCACGCTACGCCGGATCGGCGCCGGCCGAGATCATCAACAAAGTGCACTACGTGCGCCGCGGTGGACACCTCACTGTCTTCCTGTGGGCCGCAGTCCTGTTGCTGACCCGCCGGTTCGGGAGGATGGATGCCGTCCTCGAGATCCAGAACGGGATGCCGTTCCTGGCCCGACTGTTCACCCGGACCCGGGTGGTCGTCGTCGTGCACCACGTGCACCGCGAACAGTGGCCCGTCGTCGGGCGCGTCCTCGCCAAGGTCGGTTGGTTCATGGAGTCGCGAGCCGCGGTGCGGGTCAACCGCGGTCTTCCCCATCTCGCGGTCAGCGACGTGACGCGGTCCGAACTGATCGAGCTCGGCGTGGTCGCCCAGTCGATCTCCGTGGCGTGGAACGGATGCCAGCCGGTCCCGCCGATCGGCGACGTCACCACCGCTGACCGTCCGACCCTGGTCGTGCTCGGGCGTCTGGTCCCCCACAAGCAGGTCGAGCATGCCGTACGCACCACGGCAGCGCTGTTGCCCGACTTCCCTGATCTGCGGCTCCGGATCGTCGGCTCCGGCTGGTGGGAGGACGAACTCCGCGCCGAGATCACCCGCCTCGGCGTCGGTGCCGCCGTCGACCTGGTCGGGCATGTCGACGAAGCCGACAAGTACCGCGAGCTCGCCGCCGGCTGGGTCCACCTGCTGCCGTCCCTCAAGGAGGGGTGGGGCCTGAGCATCATCGAGGCCGCCCAGGTCGGCGTGCCATCGATCGCCTACACCGCCGCCGGCGGAGTGCGGGACTCGATCCTGGACGGCGTCACCGGCCTGCTCGCCCGCGACGAGGCGCACTTCGTGGACCTGACCCGCACCCTGCTCGTCGACCATCACCTACGCCGAGAGCTCGGCGCGAAGGCCCAGATCCGCACTGCCGAGTTCACCTGGACAGCGACGACCGAGGCGGTGGCCGCCGCGCGCGGCGCCCACCGCGGGCCCACGGCCCGCGCCCGGCCACACAAAAGGGGGGGGGGCCACCCGC
>JBEBTI010000217.1:0-5353 GCA_040393845.1 Nocardioides daejeonensis | reverse complement strand
CCGCTGGAGATCTTCTTCGGCCCGGTGCTCGACCACTCGCCGGTGCTCACCGGGCACGGCCAGTCGTTCGTCACCGGCGACCACGGGATGGGGCACGTCGTCCTTCCGACCACGGTGCCGGAGGCGACCGTCGAGTTCTACACCGAGGTGCTCGGATTCCTGCCTCGCGGTGCGATCCGACTGGGCGGCATCACCTCGCCGCCGCCGGTCCGACGGGTGCGGTTCCTCGGCGTCAACCAACGCCACCACAGCTTGGCCATCTGCCCAGCTCCGCACGGCGAGGCGCCCGGCTTGGTGCACCTGATGATGGAGGTCGACTCGCTCGACGCCGTCGGCCGTGCGCTCGACAAGGTCAACAAGGCAGGCTTCTCGCTCTCGTCGACGCTCGGTCGGCACACCAACGACAAGATGGTGTCGTTCTATGTGCGGGCGCCCGGCGGCTGGGACCTCGAGTACGGCTGTGAAGGGATGTTGGTCGACGAGGCCCACTACACCGCCGAGGAGATCACCGCGGACTCCTACTGGGGTCACGACTGGTCGGGCTCGGAGCCGCTGGCCGCCTTCACGGTGGAGTGACCCACTCCCACCCAGCGACCTCAAATCCCAGCCGGCGGGCAGATTCGTCAGATCATCGTCAGATGGACGCAGTGCTGGAGAAGGTACGGGAACTGCTGCCGGGCTTCGCGGAGCGTGCGGCAGCGACCGAGGACGCGCGGCGGGTGTCGGCGCAGAGCGTTGCCGAGTTGCAGGAGGCGGGTGTGTTCCGCATGCTGCAACCGCGTCGGTACGGCGGCCTCGAACAGCGCCCCACCGACTTCTACGAGGTGGTCCGGGCGGTGGCGAGCGCGTGCGGCTCGACCGGCTGGGTGGCCTCCGTCGTGGGGGTGCACCCGTGGCAGGTGGGCCTGTTCACCGAGGCTGCGCAGGACGACGTCTGGGGCGACGGGCCCGACGTGCTGATGGCGTCGTCGTACGCGCCGGTCGGGCGGTTGCGTGAGGCCACCGGCGGCTACCGGCTTGCCGGGCGTTGGAGCTTTTCCTCCGGATGCGACCACGCGGCGTGGTTCCTGCTCGGCGCGTTGGTGACCGGTCCCGGCGGCAACCCGGTCGACTTCATCACCACCCTGGTGCCGCGCAGCGAGGTGGAGATTGTCGACGTGTGGGACACGATCGGTCTGCGGGGAACGGGGAGCAACGACATCATCGTGCGCGACGCCTTCGTGCCGGCGTACCGCGTGTTGCGCAACTTTGAGCACTCGCAACTGAGTGGACCGGGACAGCAGGTCAACACCGGCCCGCTCTATCGGATGCCGTTCGGTGCGGTGTTCACCACATCGGTCACGGCGCCGATCCTCGGTGCCGTGCAGGGATGCCTCGACCAGTACGTCGACACGATGACCGAACGACACCGGCTGAGTCTGGGTGGTGGGCGGTTCATGGAGGACCCCTTTGCCCAGGTGGCGCTGGCCCGCGCGTCCTCCGAGATCGACGCCTCGGTCCTGCAGATCGACCGCAACATGACCGAGCTCTATGACACCGCAGAGGCCAGCGACCCGATCCCGATGGAGCTGCGGTTGCGGGCCCGCCGTGACCAGGTCCGCGGAACCGAGCGGGCGCTGGCCGCGATCGACATGCTCTTCAAGACGGCCGGCGGGAACTCGCTGCGTTCCGACCACCCGATCGGCCGCGCCTGGCGTGACGCCCACGCGGGTTCGGTCCACGTCGCCAACGACATCGAACGCACCCTCGCCCTCTATGGCAAGGGAGCCTTCGGCATCCCCGTCGAGGACAATCTGGTCTGACCTCGGCTTACCTCGCCCCGCCGAGATCTCACTTCTTGCGCGGCGAAATGACACTTCCAATGCGTCGAAGGGTGGGGTCCTCGCGCCGACTCACGCTCCGGCGTACGACGTGAACGTGCGGCGCGCGGCCGCCGCCCCCGGGCCGTGTACGCCGGCCAATCCAGCCGCGCGCCCGGTGGAGAGCAGTAGCAGGTCGAGCACGGGGCCGCGGACCTCCGCCCCGGTGCCCCTCGCCCACTCCACGTCGTCGGCGACCAGTCGGAGCCCGCGCAGGTGTCGCGCGGGGAAGAACGGGAAGCGGCGCTGCCACGCCCAGTCGGCGACAAGGCGGGTCGCTTCGGCCGGCGGCGTCACCGTCAGGCCGAGCGGTCGTGCGATGTCCTGACCGTGCACGATCAGGTCTAGCAACGGGTCACGCCAGAAGGTCCCGGGTGCGAGCCGTCGGCAGCCGACGATCTGCCGCAGGTCGGTGCTGATCTGGGCGAGGGTCCGTTCCCGTGCCCGGTCGATTGCGGAGTCACGGATCATCCGGTCGAAGCTGCCGCGCGCCCGCACGACGTACCGCATCACGTCGCGCGTGGGAGTGGTCGCCGCCATGCTCAGGTGAGCGCCGACATCGCGGATCCGCCAACCGCCGCAGAGGGAGGGTGTCGCTGCGGCCTCCTCCGTGAGTGAGCCGATGAGTTCGGCCAGCGCGGTGCGCTGCGCGTCGATGCAGTCCCAGGTCTCGTGCTTGTCCATGACCCCTCCCGGAAAGTCAGAACCTCTGACCAATATCGTCAGATAGGCTGACCAACATGTCAAGGGACGAACCCCACGTCGCGGTGCTGTTCCACGTTGCCCACCGAGCGGTCGAGCAGCGGGTGCTGGCCGCGCTCAGCGAGGCGGGGTTTCGGGCAACTCTGGCCCAGAGCCGTTTGGTGGCCCAGATCGATCCGGACGGGATTCGACTCACCGAGCTCGCCGATCGCGCCCAGGTCACCAAACAGACGGCCGGCTTCCTGGTCGACCAGTTGGAGGCACTCGGTTATGTCGAGCGCACGCCTGACCCGACCGATGCGCGAGCACGCCTGGTCCGGATCGCGCCACATGGGCGCAGAGCGCTCGCGCTGGCGCGCAAGGTCGAGCAGCAGGTCACGGCGGAGTGGCGCGCGCATCTCGGTCCCGACGACCTGGCCGAACTGGGCCGGATCATGGCGCGACTGCGGGAGATCACCGACCCGTATCGGTGAGGGTCAGTCGCTCAGTGGTCAGTCGTTGCGCAGGGCTTCGTAGTGCGCGGTGTTCCGGCCGCCCTCCGGATCGCGCACCGGGTCAGCATCATGAGTCGCGATGGTGTCCTCGATCGGCAACTCCGGCGGAAGCCTCCGGTAGTCGCCGGTGGAGCGATCAGCACGCTTCGTGGGGCTCACCTGGTCAGGATAGGCCCGTTGTCGTGGAACTGCGCGCGAACGCGACCCCCCACGTGACCAGAAGTGCGTTCTCGTCGGACCGAAAGTGCGTTCTCGACGGGCCAGAAGTGCGTTCTCGACCGTCTGCGCCTGTCACCTCGGTGCGCTGGAGGTGGCGTCTCGACCGGGGCGCAGCATCCACCAGAGGCCGACTGCGGGCAGCACCAGCGGGACGTAGCCGTAGCCGGAGCCGAAGTCGGACCAGACGGTGGCGTCGGGGAAGAGGTCCGCGTCGAAGACCGAGAGCAGACCGACCACGAGCACACCGGCCATCTCGATCGAGATCGCAACCAGGGCAATCGCCCGGGCCCGGGGGCCGGTCCAGCGGAGCGCGACGGTCGCGACGAGATAGACCGCGGCGGCGAACGCCGAGAGCAAGTACGCAACCGGCGCCTCGTCGAGCTTGGTGGCGATCTGCACAGAGCTGCGCGCGCCGGCGGCCACCGCGAACACGGCATACACCGCGATCAGCAGCTGGCGACCGGTGGACCTCACCACGTCTGCTGCAGCCGGATCACCAACACCGCAGTCGCCAGCGCGGCCACCGCCACGACGAGGAGGTGCGGAGGGTCGGCCGGGACCGGCTTGCCCTCCGCGTCGTCGGGATCGGGGGCACCGGGTTGGCGGGTCAGCAGCAGCACGGGTACGCCGACCGATGCGATCGCATAACCGGCGTGGGTCATCCCCTCGTCGGCCTGGTGTCCTTGCAGCAACGTGATCACGTCGTACAGCACGAAGAGGGCGACGACGGCCTGGCCGCCCTTCATCGCCCACCGCACGCCCTGCTCGAACCGTGCGAGCGCAGGCACGGTGGCCGCGAGGACGGCAGCGATCGCGATCGCGACGAGGGCACAGGCGACGATGACGATCGGAATCCATGGCACGAGCAGCAAGGATACCGACCGCCGGTGGTGTTCAATGTGCCGGTGAAGTCGAACCTGCGCTGGTGGCCGATCGCTGCGCTGCTCGCGGTGTTCCTGGTCAATCTTCCGCTCGGCCATGCGGCCTGGACCGACCACCGTCTCGACGGCGCCGGACTCCGAGCCACCGCTGAAGTGGTGAGCACCCAGGCAATCCCTGCGTCGGGGGACGACCAGCGGTTCTTCGTGACGTGGCGGTTCGATCGCGAGGCCGACACCGGCGACGACTACACCGCACAGGTGAGCGAACCGGCCTTCCGCGCGGCCGAGGCAGAGGGGCGGATCGACGTCGAATACCTGCCGGGCAACCCGTCGGCGAACCGTGCAGTCAATCGGGCGGACACGGGCAGCATGGGTCTGGTGATCACGATCGGCGGCAACCTCGCCATCGTGGTGATGGTGGCCCTGATGCTGTGGGTACGACGGACCACTCGGTTCGAAGTGCTGGCCACGGCCGACGTTGTGCGGTGCAAGCCACCGGAGATGCTCACCGAGGTCGGCGACGAAGTGGTGATCCGTGGAGAGATCGCGGAGATCGAGCGCGACCGGATCGTGCTGACCTGCAACGGCCGCCGGATCATCGTCGTGCTCGGCGACCACACCAACCCGATCGGTCACCAGCAGTACGCCGAGGTGCGCGGTCGGCGTCTGGCCTGAAGAAGCGATCGGGGTGGATCACTGCAAAGTGTGAGCAGTGATCCACCCCGATGAGCAGTGGTGCGACGGGTCAGACGCCGGCCGGGGCGCGATCGTCGTCGCGGTGCATCGTGTCCATGTGCGGACGGTGCAGGTTCTCACCCTCGATGTCGACGTTGGGCAGGATCTTGTCCAGCCACTTCGGCAGGTACCACGCCTTGTCGCCCATCAGATACATCAGCGCCGGAATCAGCGTCATCCGCACGATGAGGGCGTCGAAGACGATTGCCGAGGCCAGGGCGAAGCCCATCATCTTGATGATCGCGGCGTCCTCGAGCATGAAGGCGGAGAAGACCGCGGTCATGATCGCTGCGGCGGCGGTGACCACTCGGGCACTGCCGCGGAATCCGTCGACCACCGCTTCGGCCGGGCCAGCGCCGTGGACGTGGGCCTCGCGGATCCGGGTGACCAGGAAGACCTGGTAGTCCATCGCCAGACCGAACACCACGCCGATCAGGAACAGCGGCATGAAGCTGACGATCGG
>JBEBTI010000216.1:0-5403 GCA_040393845.1 Nocardioides daejeonensis | reverse complement strand
CTGCGACGACCTCACACCCGTCGAGGCAGAAGCCGCTCACTACGCTCACCACCGGACCCCAGCAAACGCTGGAGTCTCAAACTAGAAAGTCTCCGGACACGCCGGGGGGATTCAAGTGTCTGCAACTTCCGCTGTGGAATTGGTGGCGGGTCAGGGGTAGCGCTTCGATGTCGGCTGCTTTGTATCTGATGCCGATGGGGTAGAGGTCGGTGTCCAGGACGCAGTGGACGCTGAGTCCGGTCTCGGTGATGGTGGCGCTGATGAGTTCGACGATGGTTTGGTGGGTGACCAGGGGGCGGCCGCGCCAGTTCATGGTGATCTGGGAGAAGAGTCGGTGTTCGATCTGGTTCCATTTGCTGGTCCCGGGCGGGAAGTGGCAGACCGTGATCGTCAACCCTGTCTGGGCTGCGAGCTTGGCGAGCTCGATCTTCCAGGCCCGGATCCGGTAGCCGTTGGAGCCGCCGCCGTCAGCGCAGATCAGCAGCCGGTTCGCGTGCGGGTAGCGGTCACGTCCGACGGTGTCCCACCAGCGGCGCAGTGTTTCGACGGCGAACGCGGAGGTGTCGTGGTCGACGCCAACCGAGACCCAGCCGGTGTTGGCCGAGACGTCGTAGATGCCGTAGGGGATCGCTTTGCCGAGGTCCTTGTCGGGGAAGTCGTGGACCTGAACACGTTCGGGTTGACCGGCCGGTTGGTACTCGCGTCCGTTGTTCTTGAAGCGCCGACGAGTTCCTTCTTCTTGGTGTCGACCGAGATCACCGGCTGGCCGGCCGCGGCGTGCTCGGCGACCATTGTGTTGAGGTAGTCGAACTGGGCGTCACGGTCCTCGTGCTCGCGACCTTCGGTGACTTTCGCGTTGCCCTGCAGGCTGAAACCCATGTCGCGAAGCATCCCCGCGACCGTGCGGTCGGACACCTGGTGGCCCATCGCGGCCAGCGCGCCGGCGAGTTTCCTGGTCGACTTCGTGGTCCACGTCAGCAGCGACATCGGGTCACCGCAGGTTTCTGGGGCGACCAAAGCACGTAGGTCCTCGACAACTCCAGGGTCGGTGGCGGTGAGCTTCTTGCGTCCCCCGCCGGGCCGCGCGTACCCGTGGGGTCACCTCGATCTCACCGCTCACCTCACGCACGCCCCGCGCGACCGTGTCGGGGTGTACCCCCGTAGCGCCCGCGATGGCCTTGATCCCACCCCGGCCGAGTTCGGTGGCTTCGAGTCCCAGGATCAGACGCCGTTGTCGCTCATCGAGGTGCGGGTGCAGCAGTGCGTACTTACGGGCCACCGACTCCGCAACCTGCGCCATCTCCGGCATAGCAGAACCGTAGACCGCTCAACATCAAAAACCTACATTATTCTTTCGCGAGCCTTTAGATGACAAACCAACCGGTTGGACGGTAGCTTCATGTTCATGGCACTGAGCGCACACGTCGAACCCAGCCGCGAGCTCGATCGCGTCGTCATCCGCTTCGCTGGCGACTCCGGCGACGGGATGCAACTCACCGGGGACCGATTCACCCAGGATGCAGCGCTCTTCGGGAACGATCTGGCCACGCTGCCCGACTTTCCGGCCGAGATCCGCGCTCCCCAAGGCACGGTGCTCGGTGTCAGCAGCTTCCAGGTCCACATCGCCGACCACGACATCCTGACTCCGGGTGATCGCCCAGACGTGCTCGTCGCGATGAATCCTGCCGCTCTCAAGGCGCACGTCGGCGACCTCGCCCCGGGGGCCACGCTCGTGGTCGACCGTCACGACTTCACTCCGCGAAACCTGACCAAGGTGGGCTTCGCCATCAACCCGCTCGATGACGGCTCCCTCGACCACCTCTCTGTGCATGTCGTCGACATGACCACGATCACTGTCGAGGCGGTCAAGCACCTGGGACTGTCTCGCAAGGACGCCGCCCGCGCCAAGAACATGTTTGCGCTCGGGCTGGTGTCGTGGCTGTACGGGCGCGAGGTCGCTGGCACCGAAGCGTTCCTGCGCCAGAAGTTCGCCGCCAGGCCTACGATCCGCGACGCCAACGTCACCGCGCTGCGTGCTGGGTGGAGCTTCGGCGAGACCACCGAGAGCTTCGCGGTCTCCTACACGGTCAAGCCGGCCGAGACCGCGCCCGGTCGCTACCGCAACATCACCGGCAACACCGCACTGGCGTACGGCCTTGTCGCAGCCGGACGGATCAGCGGGCTTCCGGTCTTCCTCGGCGCCTACCCGATCACCCCGGCGTCTGACATCTTGCACATCTTGAGCACGCTCAAGCACTTCGGCGTGACGACCTTCCAGGCCGAGGACGAGATCGCGGCCATCGGAGCCGCGCTCGGGGCGTCGTACGGCGGAAGCCTCGGTGTCACGACGACGTCGGGGCCCGGCCTCGCGCTCAAGGCGGAGACCGTAGGCCTTGCGGTGATGCTCGAGCTGCCGCTGGTGATCGTCGACGTCCAGCGGGGCGGCCCGTCTACGGGACTGCCGACCAAGACCGAGCAGGCCGACCTGTTGATGGCAATACACGGACGCAACGGCGAGTCGCCCCTTCCCGTGGTGGCACCCCGCTCGCCGGCCGATTGTTTCGACGCTGCCGTCGAAGCAGCCCGCATCGCCATCACCCAGCGCACGCCGGTCGTGCTGCTCTCCGATGGCTACCTCGCAAACGGCTCCGAGCCCTGGCGGCTCCCCGACGTCTCCACGCTCGAGCCGATCGAGCCGCGTTTCGCGGAGCTTGGCTCCGAGGAGTTCCAGCCGTATGCCCGCCATCCCGACACACTCGCCCGTCCGTGGGCTCCCCCGGGTATCGCCGGCCTCGAGCACCGCATCGGCGGACTCGAGAAGCAGCACCTGACCGGTGACATCTCGTACGGCCCCGACAACCACGACCTGATGACCCGCACCCGACAGGCCAAGATCGACGCCGTTGCCATCCAGATCGCGTCGACGGAGGTCGACGATCCGACAGGGGACGCCCGGCTGCTGGTCATCGGCTGGGGCTCCACCTACGGGCCCATCGGGGCTGGAGTGCGACGAGTCCGCCGGCTCGGCCACCGCGTCGCGCAGGTCCACGTCCGGCACCTCAATCCCCTCCCGAAGGACCTCGGCGCGGTGCTGGCGCGCTACGACCGTGTCGTGTGCCCGGAGATGAACCTCGGTCAGCTGGCGACCCTGTTGCGCGACCGCTACCTCGTCGACGTCCAGCGCCTGACCTCCGTGCGCGGGATGCCGTTCGGCGCCGAGCAGCTCCAGGACGAGCTGCTGGCCCACCTCGACCAACTGACCCACCGGGAGATGCCATGACCACCGTCGACCTGCCCATGCCCCTGCTCGGCACTGATGGAGTGCCGCGAGCGAGCCAACCGCAGAACGCGAAGGAATACGCCTCAGGCCAAGAGGTGCGCTGGTGCCCCGGGTGCGGCGACTACTCCGTGCTCAAGGCCGTGCAGGGTGTGCTGCCCGAACTCGGCCTGCGCCGTGAGAACATCGCTTTCATCTCCGGGATTGGCTGCTCGAGCCGTTTCCCCTACTACCTCGAGACGTATGGAATGCATTCCATCCACGGTCGCGCGCCGGCGATCGCGACCGGACTGGCGGCGTCTCGTCCTGACCTCAGCGTCTGGGTGGTCACCGGCGACGGCGATGCCCTGTCCATTGGCGGCAACCACCTAATCCATGCCATGCGCCGCAACGTGAATTTGACGATCCTGCTCTTCAACAATCGCATCTACGGGTTGACCAAGGGCCAGTACTCCCCCACCTCCGAGGCCGGAAAGGTCACCAAGTCGACTCCAATGGGCTCCGTTGACCAGCCCTTCAACCCGGTCTCGCTCGCGCTCGGCGCCGAGGCGACGTTCGTGGCCCGCTCGATCGACTCCGACCGCAAACACCTGACCGGGGTGTTGCGGGCCGCGGCCGCCCACCGTGGCACCGCTCTCCTGGAGATCTTCCAGAACTGCCCGATCTTCAATGACGATGCCTTTGCCGCCCTGAAGGACCGTGACCAGGCCGCCGAGACGATCGTGCCGCTCGTGCACGGGGAGCCTGTGCGCTTCGGGGTCGATCGTCGTCTCGGCGTCCTGCGTCGCGCCGACGGCTCCGTCCACGTTGCACCGGTCGGTCCGCACAACGAGGCAGACGTCGTCGTCCATGATGCCCACGCGGACGACCCGACTGCCGCCTTCGCCCTCTCGCGCCTGACCTCGCCGGGTCAGATGGTCTGCGCTCCGATCGGCGTTTTCCGCCAAGTCCAGCGGCCGACGTACGACGACCAGGCCCGGGCCCAGGTCGACGTGTCGCGCGATCGGCACGGCGCAGGCGACCTCCAGGACCTCGTCGACGGCACCGATGCCTGGACCGTCGAGCCGCCCTTGACCAACCCCACCACGCCCGCACAGACCGTCCGGACCGAGGAGAACCGATGACCTACGTGATCGCCCAGCCCTGCATCGACGTTATGGACCGATCGTGCGTCGACGAGTGCCCCGTTGACTGCATCGTCGAGGGCGACCGGATGCTCGTCATCGATCCCGACGAGTGCGTCGACTGCGGAGCGTGCATGCCGGTGTGCCCGGTGAGCGCCATCTACGGCGAGGACGAGCTGCCCGCCGAGTGGTCATCGTACCTCGAGCTCAACGCGACGCAGTCCCAGCGCTGAGCATCCAGCCGGCCTCAGCCCTTGGCGGAGAGGTAGGCTTCGCGCAGGCTGTCGTCGTCACGCAGCTGGGCCGCGGGTCCGGAGAGGACGACCCGGCCCTCCGAGAGCACGAGCGCCTCGTCCGCGTGAGCAAGCCCGATGGTGATGTTCTGCTCGACCAGCACCACGGCAACGTCGTCCAGCCGGGTGCGCAGCACCTCGAAGATGCTGTCGACGACTTGGGGGGCCAGGCCGAGGGACGGCTCGTCGAGCAGCAGCACGCGCGGTCGGGACACGGTGGCCCGGGCGATCGCCACCATCTGCTGCTCGCCGCCCGAGAGGGAGTCGACCGAGCGGTGGCGGAACTCGCCCAGGCGCGGGAACAACTCGTAGGCCTCGGCCACCCGGTCGGCGCGGTCGGCCTTCGGCACGCGTCGACAGCCCAGGTGGATGTTCTCTCCGACGGTCATGCCCCGAAAGAGGCGACGACCCTCGGGCACCCAGCAGACGCCGACGGCGCTGCGGCCCACGGCGTCGCGGCCCGTGACGTCCTCGCCGGCGACGTGCACGGTGCCGGAGACCGGCGGGCGCACGCCCATCAACGTCTCTATCACGGTCGTCTTGCCCGCCCCGTTGGGGCCAAGGACGGCCTGCAGCCGGCCGACCCCGATCAAGAGGTCGATGCCGCTGACGACGGCGCGTCCGGCGTAGCCGCACGCCAACTGTCGGGTCTCAAGCATGTTTGCCTCCGGGAATGGTGGTGGACGAAGTTCCGAGGTAGGCCGCGCGG
>JBEBTI010000215.1:0-5426 GCA_040393845.1 Nocardioides daejeonensis | reverse complement strand
GGCGATCGCGGACGATGCGGTGCTGACCATCAACGACCTGCCCGGCGGGTGTGGCGCGCGCAGGTGTCGAACACCGTGGTCGAGGACAGGGCTTCGCGGCAGGCCGTGGCCGACTGCGTCGGCGTCGACTATTCGCAGCTGTACGACGACAGCAACGCGACGGCCGACTCCGACAACTTCACGTCATCGGACGAGGTCGAGCTGACGAGCTCCGTCAAGGTGGCAGCGGATGAGGATTGGATGACCGGCGCCTTCGAGGTGTCGGCCAGCCAGGAGTTTCGTGACTGCGCGGTCGAGGCCGTGACGGCGGACATGAGTGGCGACGCCTTCGACGCCGCGGAGGTCGGCGAAGTCGTGACCGAAGGGCTCCAGATCGACGGGCTCGGTGACGACACGTCCGTCTTTCGCGTCGTCGTGCCAGTTACCGAGGCGGAGACCGAGTTCACGTTCGTGCTCGACTTCGTGGTCGTGCGCCTCGGCCGGGGTCAGGTGATGACGACCGCGTTCTCAATGGGTGCGCCGATCGCCGCCGACGAGCTCGCCGGCTACACGAAGATCAGCGTGGACCGATTGCAGGCCGGTCTCGACGCGTCCTGAGCGCAACGCACGGCTCGTCGTACGACCGCCGTCACTCGCCCAGCTGGCTCCAGAAGGAGCCGTCGATCCCGTGCTCCTCGAGGAACGCGTCGAGCTCGTCGGTCGAGTCGAACCGGTCCGCGACGGAGGTGAGCAGGTCGACGTCGGGTGCGCCCTCGGGCACGCCGAGGAGGTTGCGCAGCTGGGTGGTCTCCTCGGGCGAGAGGGTCCGCTCGAACTCGTACTCGCGGCAGCCGAGGATCCGCTCGACGCCCGGGCCGGTGTCGTGACCGGAGAGGATGAATGAGCCCTCGTCGACGGTGATCGCGCGCCACAGGGTGCCGTCCTCGTCACTGAGGTCAGCCAGGACCAGTACGTCGTCGGAGCTGAGTTCGTCGGGCATGGGGACATTGTCCTCGATGGGTGGAGGGGTCGACACGCTCGTTCCTCAACCACCGGGATGGCTGGTGGGAGGGCGGGGAGTGGGTACCGGGTTTGTCGACCCGCCTCCTGCCCGACCGCCGGAACAAAGGATCCGCCCCGTGAAGCTTCCACTCGCGATCTTCCACGGCGACCGCAACAGCATCGCCGCCTACGTCCGCACCCACATCGCGGGCTCAACTGCCGGCGTACGGCTGTTTGAGCACAGCGGACGACACCAGCTCGACCGGGAGGTCGGCGCCATCGTTCTTGAGATCGCCGAGCAGTTGTTCGAGGAGCGCGATTACTTGTGCGACCTCGCCGATCGGCTGGGGCCGGGCGAAAACCCGATCTTCTCGACGCTCGCCGCGCTGGGGGAGAAGGTGAGTCGGCTCAAGCCGACCGATCTGTTCCGGCGCACCGAGACGACAGATCTCGCCGACCTGGAGGCCATGCGCATCGCGCTCTCCGGAAAGCTCGCCGGCTGGGACTCGATGCTCGCCGTCGTCGACGAGTACGACGAGCTCGATCGCGCGGTGCTCGAGGGTTATCGCGACCAAGCGCTCCAGCAGCGTGAGCGGATCACGGATGCGCACCGGTTGGTGGCGAAGCGGGCGTTGGGTCGGTAGCCAGGTCGGGCGGCTCCCGTGCTCCTCGTTGACATGGGTGAAGACAGCGGCGCTCTGCTGTCATGGGAGAGACAGCAAACTACCGCTGTCCTGAGGCGACCACAGCGCTATCGCCATGGATCATCAAGTGAGTGTCGGAGGGTGCGGGGATACTCGGGGGCATGTTCCTCGTCGACGACGCCTTGCACTGGAGCGCCTCGGACCTGACTGCCGCGGCCGAGTGCGAATACGCGCTGCTCCGCACCCTCGACCACAAGCTCGGCCGGGGGACGTTGGTCGAGGCCGTCGAGGACCCGCTGATGACGCACATTGCGGCGCTGGGCGACCGGCACGAGGCCGAGCTCCTCTCCGAGCTCCAGGCCTCGGGACCCGTCGTCGAGCTGCCACACGTCGGGGCGCCATACACCGCGGCCGCGCTCGAGACGGCCCGCGACGCGACCCTGCACGCGCTCAAGGCCGAGTCGCCGGTGATCTTCCAGGCCGCCTTCCACGACGGTGAGTTCTTCGGCTACGCCGACTTCCTCGAGCTCAGCCCCGACGGCTGGGTCGTCTGCGACGCCAAGCTCGCCCGCTCCGCCAAGCCCAAGGCGCTGCTGCAACTCGGGGCGTACGCCGACCAATTGCTCGGCCTCGGCGTCCCGCTGTCCGGCACCGCGTCACTCTTGCTCGGCAACGGGCAACGCGCCGACTTCCCCGTCGCCGATTTGCTGCCCGTCTTCCGGGAGCGCCGCGACCGACTGCGCCAACTGCTTGCCGACCACCGCGCCGGCGACCGGCCCGTCGCCTGGGGACAGGACGCGGTGACCGCCTGCGGCCGCTGCGCGGAGTGCCAGCAGGCCGCGCTCGACGCCGCCGACGTCTCCCTCGTCGCGGGGTTGCGGATGGAGCAGCGGCGCCGCCTCAACACCACCGGGATCCACACGGTTGCCGACCTCGCCCACGCCGACGGCGCACCGGCGGACATGACCGCGGCCACCTTCGACAAGCTGCGCGCGCAGGCCCGTCTCCAGTGGCAGCAGTCCGAAGCCGGCGATGACGCCCCGCTCGCCCACGAGCTCACCGACACCGCGACCCGCACCCTCGCGCTGCTGCCCGCGCCGTCGCCCGGCGACCTGTTCTTCGACTTCGAGGGCGACCCGATGTACGACGAGGGCGACCGCGCGCAGACCGGGCTGGAGTACCTCTGGGGTGTTCTCGACACCGCCGGCACCTACACCCCGCTCTGGGCGCACAGTGCCGCGGAAGAGCGCGCGGCGTTCGTCGCCTTCATGGACGACGTCGCCGCCCGCCGACGTGTCCACCCCGACCTGCACATCTACCACTACGCGCCCTACGAGACGTCCGCGCTCAAGCGTCTTGCGATGCGCTACCAGACCTGCGAGAAGGAGCTCGACGACCTGCTCCGCTCCGAGGTCTTCGTCGACCTGTACGCCGTGGTGCGTGGCTCGGTGCGGGTGGCCAGCCCGTCGTACAGCATCAAAAAGCTTGAACCGCTCTACATGGGCGACGAGCTCCGCTCCGACGACGAGGACGCGGTCGGCGACGGCGGTGCGTCCGTGGTCGCCTACCACGAGTACCGCAGCTGGCGGACGTTCGCGCCCGACCGCGCCGCAGCTCGACTCGCGGCGCTCGAGGACTACAACAACTACGACTGCGTCTCCACGCTGCGGCTGCGCGACTGGCTGCTCGACCGGGCCCGCGATGCCGGAGTCTCCGACGCCATCGCGCCCCGCGCGCTCGAGGAGGCCGGCACCGAGCTCTCCACCTCCGACCCGGTGTTCCTGGCCCTGATGGAGAAGGCCGGCACGGCGCCACGCTCCGCGCGCACCCCCGAGCAGCAGGCGCACGCCATGCTCGCCACCGCGATCGACTACTTCCGTCGTGAGCACAAGCAGTTCTGGTGGGAGCACTTCTCCCGGTTGCACCACCCGATCGACGAGTGGGCGCACCGCCGCGGCGTCTTCTGCGTCGAGTCCGCCGAGGTGGTCAGCGACTGGGCCGTGCCCGAGGGCAAGAGCAAGAACGCGCGGCGCACCGTCCGGCTGGTCGGTGACCTCGCGCCCGGCAGCAAACAGGATAAGTCCGCCACGGTGCTCTACGAGTCGCCCTGCCCACCCAAGGTGACCGGCCCCGCCTCCGCGCCCTACGGCGCCGGCTTCAGCGATCGCATCGACTATGACGCCAGCGACGCCCGCGTCGTACTGCTCACCGAGAGTCGCCCGCCCGAGGAGACGTACGACGCGCTCCCGGTCGCGCTCGCACCCGACGGACCGCCCAACGCCGGGATCATCGCCGACGCGATCATGCGCGCCGCCACCACCGCCGCCGGGGCGCCGGGCCTGCCGCACGGGCCGGCGTACGACGTGCTGGCCCGGCGGTCACCGCGCCTGCGTGGGGGAGCGGCGCTGCCGTCCAGCAGCGACCGGGTCGCCGACGTGGTCGCCGCGCTGACCAGCATGGACGACTCCTACCTCGCGATCCAAGGACCGCCCGGCACCGGAAAGACGTACGTCGGCTCGCGGGTGATCCGTGAGCTCGTGGAGAAGCACCACTGGCGCGTCGGCGTCGTCGGGCAGTCGCACGCGGTGGTGGAAAACATGCTCAAGGCCGTCGTCGAGGACGCCGGGCTCGACCCCGAACTGGTCGGCAAGAGCAACAACGACCGCAAGCAGCCGCCGTGGACCGACGTACCCAACAGCCTGAAGGGACGCTGCGCGTTCCTCGAGTCGCATGCCGAGACGGGATGCGTGCTCGGTGGCACCTCGTGGACGTTCTCTGCCGAGGCCCTGGTCGAGTCGGGGCCGCTCGACCTGCTGGTGATCGACGAGGCCGGGCAGTTCGCGCTCGCCAACACCATCGGCGCGGCCACCTCGGCCAAGCGGCTGCTGCTCCTCGGCGACCCGCAACAGCTGCCACAGGTCAGCCAGGGCAGTCACGCGGAGCCGGTCGACGCCTCCGCACTCGGCTGGCTGATGGGTGAGCACGACACCATCGATGCCGAGCACGGCTACTTCCTCGCTGACTCCTTCCGGATGCACCCCGACCTGTGCCGCAAGGTCTCCGACCTCTCCTACGAGGGGCGGCTGGTGTCGGCGGCGCCTGCCGCTGCCCGACGGCTCGATGGCATCGCGCCAGGGTTGGAGGTCGTCACCATGCACCACGTCGGCAACCGCACCGAGTCACCCGAAGAAGCTGCCGAGGTGGTGCGTCAGGTGCGTGCGCTGCACGGCACGCCCTGGCAGGCGTCGGCTGACGCCGCACCACGACCGTTGGACGACGGTGACTTCCTGGTCGTCGCTCCCTACAACGCCCAGGTTGCGATGATCAGGCGGGCGTTGGATGTCGCCGGCTTCCGCGGCGTCGAGGTCGGCACGGTCGACCGGTTCCAGGGCAAGGAGGCACCGATCGCGATCATGTCGATGACGGCATCGTCGCCACGCGAGGTCCCGCGTGGGATGGGTTTCCTGCTGCAACGCAACCGCGTCAACGTGGCGATCTCGCGGGCCCAGTGGCGCGCGGTGCTGATCCGGTCGGCTGCACTGACGTCGTACCTCCCCTCCCATGCACACGGGCTCCTGGAGCTCGGGGCGTTCATCGGGTTGTGCACTCCGGACCGCCCCTCGGTCGGCGACATCGTGGAGGCGGTGCACACCGGCCGGCAGTGATGATCGGCGGACGCTGCGTGTTCCATACCGACGGTTTGGGCCGGGCCTGACATGCTCGTGCCATGAGGTCCACGTGTGCGCTCTATGTCGACGCCGGCTATCTTCTCGCTTCTGCTGCAACGAGGGTCAGCGGCAC
>JBEBTI010000214.1:0-5465 GCA_040393845.1 Nocardioides daejeonensis | reverse complement strand
GACGCCGGCCGGGTGCGCGAGTTGGTCTTGGAGAAGCTCGCCTGACGATAGTTCGTTGAGCAGGTCAGTCTTGTCGGTTGAGCAGGTCGCCCAGCGACCGTGTCGAAGCCGGCTGTGCCGAGGATTGGTGCTCACATCTGGCACCGATCCTCGGCACAGTCCGCTTCGTGGCTGGCTTTCCGCCAGCCGACGCACCCGGTGTACGGTGAACTCGCATTGACACCATCACGCCAGCAGGCGGGGGAAGCCGGTGGAATTCCGGCGCTGACCCGCAACCGTGAAGCTCCCAACCGGGTGGGAGCCAGCCGGAGCACCCCCTGTGACGCGTCCTGACACCAACGCTGTCGTGGAAAACAGCGGGCAGGCACCGGGCACGGGGCTTCCCGCTCATCGCAGCGGGAAGGAAACCATGAACAAGATGCGCGTACGCCGGGCCGTCGGTCTGGCCAGCGTCGGAGTCCTGGCGGCGGGGCTCACCGTTGCCCTGCCCGCAACCTCTGCCCACGCAGCGATCGACGAGCGCCCTGCCGCCCTCGGCGCCGCGTGGCTCGCCGCGCAGCCGGTCGACGGGCTGGTCACCGTCAAGAGCGACTGGGAAGGGACCGTCTCCGAGTTCACCGATCAAGGCCTCTCGCTCGACGTGGCCTTTGCGCTGGACGCCGTGGGCGGCCACGACGCCGTGGTGACCCAGATCCGTGACGCGGTGGCCGCGGAGGTGGCTGCCGGTCGCTACATCCAGGGCGATGAGTTCGACTGGGAGGCGCCCTACGAGTTCAAGCAGGTCGGCCACTACTCCGGTGCCACCGCGAAGACACTGGCGGCCGCGGTCGAGCTCGGCGGGGCGCCGACCGCCTTCGGTGGCGTGGATCTCGTCGACCGACTCGAGGAGCGGGTCACCACGTCAGGTCGACTCCAGGACGACAGTTTCTTCGGTGACTACGCCAACGTGATCGGTCAGAGCTTTGCGGTGCGCGGGCTCAACCAGACCGACTCGACCGCGGCCGACGCAGTGACCGACTTCCTGTTGACCCAGCAGTGCGACAACGGTGGCTTCCGACTCGACTTCGATCGTGACTTTCCGAGTGCTCCCGGCAAGGACACCGCCTGCACCGACGGCGGCCAGGCCGACCCCGACGCAACCTCGCATGCCCTGAGTGCCCTGAACAGCCTCGATGCGCCCTCCGCCGACGTGCTCGAGGCGCTCGCGTCGGGGGTTGCCTACCTGCTCAGCATCCAGCACGTCGACGGCTCCTTCGGCGGCGGCACCAGCACCGAGGGCGCCAACGCCAACTCCACCGGTCTGGCCGGCCTCGCGCTGGGCAAGGTCGGTGAGGGCGAGGCGGCGACCGCCGCTGCGGTGTGGGTGCGCAGCCACCAACTCAGCGGCGTCGACGCCTGCGAACCCGGCAGTGGTGCAGACGCAGGTGCGATCGCCTACAACGACACCGACCTGTCCACCGCAGCAGCCGACGGCATCGGTGAGTTCGAGCGAGGTGTCTTCGTCCGCGCGGCGGCCCAGGCGCTCCCGCTGCTGGCGATCGCCCCGGGAGCCGAGGCAGATCTCGCGTTGACCGGGCCGTCCAAGCACGTCGCGGCGGGGTCTGTCACCGAGGTGACCGTGGCAGGCCTGGCGCCGGGCGAGCGCGCGTGTGTGGTGGGCGGCAAGCAGGCTGTGACGGTGACCGGCGACGGCACCGCCGCGGTCACCCTGCCCGCCGGCACGGGTGTGCGCACCCTGACCTTGGCCACCGCCGATCACGACACCTCCACCACCGTGTCGGTGCTCGGCAAGACCAAGCTGACGATCAAGGCCAAGAAGGCGAAGGTCAAGAAGGGCAAGAAGAACACCATCAAGGTGGCCGGACTGGTGGCCGGCGAGAAGGTCAAGCTGAAGTTGCGCGGCAAGAAGGTCGCTGCCGGCAAGGCCAATGCCAAGGGCAGGTTCACCGTCAAGATCAAGGTCGGCAAGAAGACGGGCAAGGCCAAGGTCAAGGCGACCGGCGCGTTCAAGAACCGCAAGGGCACGACCAGCTTCCGGGTGCGATGACACACGTGCGTCCCATCATCGCCCAGGCCGCTGCGGTGTTTTTCGCCGCGGCGGCCTGGGTCGTGCTGCCCGGCAGCCTCGCCCAGCCGGCTGCCGCCGCTGCCTGCGCCGCCGACACGGGCGTGACTGTCGTGGTCGACTACAACGAGCTCGGCAGCATCCAGGTCGGCTGCGCCGCCGGCACGGGAGGCAAGCAGGCCAACCAAGCCTTCACCGACGCTGGCTTCGCGATCTCCTACGTGCGCAATGACCCCGCTGGGGGCTTCGTCTGCCGCGTCGCCGGCCTGCCGAGCGGGTCGGTGTGCGGCACCACCCCGCCGGCCGACGCCTACTGGGCCCTCTGGTACTCAGACGGCACCAGCGGCACCTGGACCTATGCCACCCGCGGTGTCAACCAGCTCCGAGTGCCGGACGGCAGCTTCGTCGCCTTCGCCTGGTACCAGGGCGACGGGCGCGCCCAGCCGCCGGACGTCACACCGCTGCGCAGCACGCCGCAGCCGACGAAGGAGCCCAGGCCCACCGACAGGCCGAGCGCGCGACCCGACGACAAGCCGTCGAGCAGGCCGACGAGGCCGTCGGCGCCCCAGTCACGTGCCACGTCGAGCGTGCCTTCGACCGAGGCGACCGATTCGGCGCCCACCGAGCCCAGCAGTTCGCCGACCGAGTCACCGAGTCCATCGGCGGCGGAGGCACCGAGCGACGAGCCCAGTCCTAGCGCGGGCGCCAGTGACGCCGCACCGATGGCCGACGAGATCACCGAGGGACCACCCGAGTCAGGCACCGTCGAAGGTGCTGATCAGGGCGGCGCCGACGGTGGTCTGCCTCTCTGGATCCCGATCATGGCTGCGTTGTCGGTCGCGGCTGCCGGTGGTGTGGTCGTCGTACGGCGTCGGGCAGGGTGACCGGCGGCGTCGCCCGGGTGCGGCCGGCCCGAGAATTGCACCCCGCTGCTTGGTGGGCGTGGGCGATCGGGGCGGCGGCCGCAGCAACCTTCACGACCAACCCGTTCGTCATCGGATTGCTGGTCGCGGTCGTCGCGACCGTGGTGGTTGCGTGCCGCGGTGACGGGATCTGGGCCCGTGCCTTCAAGCTCTACGTCATGCTTGGCTGCCTCATCGTGGTGACGCGCGTCCTCTTCCGGGTCGTGCTGGGCAGCGGCACGAACGGCAACGTGTGGCTCGACCTTCCTGAGGTCCCTCTGCCCGAATGGGCAGCCGGCATCACCCTGCTGGGGCCGGTCACGCAGGAAGCGGTGTTGGCCGGGCTGTACGACGGTCTGCGGCTGGGCGCCATCGTCGTGGCGGTCGGTGCGGCCAACGCACTGGCCAACCCGAAGCGTCTGATGAAGTCGCTGCCGCCGGCCCTCTACGAGATCGGCACTGCGTTGGTCGTGGCCGTGACCGTGCTGCCACAACTGGCCGACAGTGCTTCACGAGTCAAGCAGGCCCAGGACTTGCGTGGTGGTCCACCGGGGCGGGTCCGAGGGCTGCGTCGGCTGATCGTGCCGGTCCTCGAGGACGCATTCGAGCGGTCACTGTCATTGGCTGCCGGCATGGATTCGCGGGGCTATGGTCGGCCGGGAGACGTGCCCGCAGGTCAGCGACGCCTGACCGGCACAGTGATGCTCGTCGGGCTGATGGGGGTGTGTGTCGGAGTCTACGGATTCCTCGACGGCACCACCGCGTGGTGGCTCGGCACCCCGTTGATGGTGGCCGGCATCGCTGTGGCGCTGGTCGGCTTCGTGCTCGCCGGACGCCGGGTCCAGCGCAGTCGCTACCGCCCCGACCGCTGGCGTTCTGCAGAGGTCGTGGTTGCCCTGTCGGGTGTTGCCGCGGGCGTGGTGCTGTGGTGGGTCAACGCCGAGCAGTGGGCGGTGGCCATGCCTTCGGTGAGCGAGGTGCCGCAGGTGAGCGCGGTCGCATTGGTCGGCGTACTGCTGGTGGTGGTCCCGTTGTTCATCGCTCCGCCGCCGGTCACCAGTCAGGCACGTGAAGGGGAGCTGGTCGGGTCATGATCGAGTTGCGAGACATTCACTTCGGCTACGACGACCGGACCGTGCTCGACAACATCGACCTGACGGTCGAGGAAGGTGAGTTGATGCTGCTCGCCGGTTCCACCGGCGTCGGCAAGTCGACGCTGCTCGGTGTCGTCGCTGGCTTGGTGCCCGGCTACACCGGCGGCACTCTCAGCGGTGACGTGCTGCTCGACGGCACGAGCATCATCGAACGACCGGCCCGGGAGCGAGCCCACGTGATCGGGTACGTCGGTCAGAACCCCGCAGCCTGGTTCGTCACCGACACGGTCGAGGAGGAACTCGCCTACGGCATGGAGCAACTCGGGTTGCCGGCCGAGACAATGCGCCGACGGGTGGAGGAGACCCTCGACCTGCTCGGCATTGCCGACCTCCGACACCGCGACCTGCGCACCCTGTCGGGTGGTCAGCAGCAGCGGGTGGCAATCGGTTCGGTGCTCCCGATGCATCCACGTCTGCTGGTGCTCGACGAACCGACCTCGGCGCTCGACCCGACTGCGGCCGAGGACGTGCTCGCGACCATCACTCGGCTCGTGCACGACCTCGGCATGTCGGTGCTGATGGCCGAGCACCGGCTCGAACGCGTGGTGCCGTTCGCCGACCGGATGTGCCTGCTGCGTGCGGGCGGATCGGTGCTGGTCGATGAGCCCTCGGTCGTGTTGGCCGACTCCCCGATCGCGCCACCGCTGGTCGAACTCGGTCGACTGGCCGGGTGGCAGCCGTTGCCGCTGAGCGTGCGCGACGCGCGACGTCGTACGTCGTCACTCGGAGTCGCGCTCGACGCCGGCCCGCCATCGGTCGCCGATCGACCGGTCGGCGAGGCGCGGGTGACTGCCTCCGAACTTGTGGTGGCGCACGGCAAGCGGGTCGTGCTGCGAGGCGTTTCGACGCAGTTGCACGCTGGCCGGATCACGGCTCTGATGGGACGCAACGGCGCAGGCAAGTCCACCTTGCTGTGGACCCTGCAGGGACGGCTCGCGCGTGACTCCGGACGTCTGACGGTGAGCGGCGCCGACCCGCACGAGGCAAAGCGTCAGCAACGCCGCGGGTTGGCCGGGATGGTGCCGCAGAGCGCGGTCGACCTGCTCTATCTGGAGACCGTGGCCGAGGAGTGTGCAGCCGCCGACCAGGCCGCTGGCGCTGAGCCGGGCACCTGCCGGGCACTGTTGAACCGGATGGCGCCGGCGATCCGTGACCTCACCCATCCGCGGGACCTGTCTGAGGGCCAGCGGCTGGCGTTGGCGGTCGCGATCGTGCTGACGGCCCGGCCTCCCGTGCTCCTGCTCGACGAGCCGACCCGCGGTCTGGACTATCCCGCGAAGGCGGCGCTCGCCGAGATGCTGGTCGGCCTGGCCGAGGAGGGCCGTGCGGTCCTGGTGGCAACCC
>JBEBTI010000213.1:0-5548 GCA_040393845.1 Nocardioides daejeonensis | reverse complement strand
CGGCGTCGGTGGCGAAGTAGCCGTGCTCCTGGCCCGCGTCGGTGTAGGTCTTCACGACCCGGTCGATGAGCTGCTTGAGGCTCCACTCACGGGCGTCGGTGCCGACCGCGCCGCGGAAGTACTTGGTGGTGACGATGGTGGAGGCGTTGACCGACCAGAAGTCGGGGTATTCCACGCCGCGCTGCTCGAAGACCGTCTCACCGGTCTTCCAGTTGGTCTGTACGACGTCGCGGCGCTCCCAGGTGAGCTCGTCGTACGGGTGCACGCCCTCGGTGCTGAAGACCCGATTGATGGTCAATCCGCCCGTGGTCCGTCCGTCGGCCTGCTGGCCGTTGTTCACGGTCTCCGTCATCTTCTGTCCAATCCCCTTCATCCCGGTGTGCCCTCAAATGGGTGGTGCTGGTGCTGCTCGTGACGGTCCTCGACCCGACCGCCGAACGAATGTGCACCCGGCACGCAGCTTCCCCACTACGTGCCGGGTGGTCTGTGTCAGCCCGTCGAAGCGGGCTGGTTGACGCGCTCCATGCGGAGCATCGCGATCTCGGACTCGAAGTCGTCGGCCGACTCGAAGGCCCGATAGACGCTGGCGAAACGGAGGTAGGCCACCTCGTCGAGTTCGCGCAGCGGACCGAGGATGGCCAGGCCGACCTCGTTGGCCGGGACCTCGGCCCACCCCGACGAGCGGAGCGCGTCCTCGACCGCCTGACCGAGACAGGCCAGCTGGTCCTCGGTGACCGGACGGCCCTTGCACGCCTTGCGGACGCCGCGCACGGCCTTCTCGCGGGCGAACGGCTCGGTCGCACCGGAGCGCTTGAGCACGGTCAACTGCATCTGCTCGACCGTGGTGAAACGCTTCTCGCACGAGGGGCAGGAACGACGCCGTCGGATCGCGCCGCCGTCGTCGGCAACCCGCGAATCGAGCACCCGGGTGTCGGTGCTGCGGCAGTAGGGGCAGTGCATCTCGGGGCTCCTCTCGGCTGGCGGAAGTCGGTGCGACGGTGGGTGCGAATGGTGGTGGAAGCCGGTCCAACCTGTGGATGACCGGCCCGCAACCTGTGGACGACGAAGCGTCATCTGTGGAGTTCAGCACCCAGTTCTGTGAACTAGATGTGGAAAACCACAACGGTGTAACTACTAGATCTAGTGGTAGACCGTACGCGGGTGGACCGGGGCGTGCAAGTCCCCTGCGCGATGAAAATGAGTGTCTCGCGAGCCTCCGACAAAACCGCAGGTCACGGCGGCTTTGCCGGTCCGACATCCCCGGCGTACGGCGCGTCGGAACGGATCGGGACATCGTTGCCGGGAAGTTTTCGCACCGACCTGCCACAATCTGATCCGATGAGCAGGGGCAAGAGAGCTGGCTCGCGGCGCGCTCCGCGTCAACGGGGACTGCCGCAGCCACGGACACTGGTCTACTGCCTCGGGATCACCCTGTGTGTGGTGGCCTGGGGCTATCTGGTGCGCGCTGCCATCGACTTCGGCACCTCGGCCCGCGAGGGCGAGTCCCCCGCCTGGCTGTTCCTTGCCCTCGCCTGCGTCGGTGCGGCAGCATGCCTGTTCGTCGGCCTGATCCTGGGCAGCCGCCTGCTCCGACGCCTGGGCATCACCGCGCCCCCGCCGCCCCCCGCGACCGTGGACGTGCCGGCTGCCCCGACCGCCGAGGGACTCGACGGCACCTCGCCACCGACGTACCGCGGTCGACGCATCGCTCCCTGAGTCACCGCAGATCCGGCCCCACACCGGGAGCGGGCATGGGACAGACTTGCCCCCGTGTTCACCTCTCGGGCCGCTCCGTCCGTCCCCGCCGACGGCCGGGCGCTGTTGCGGCGCGGTCTCCGTCGCCACCCTGCCCGGATCGCCGGTTTCATCAGTCTGCTGACGCTGTGGCAGGTGTGCGAGACCCTGGTGCCGGTCGCGATCGGTCTGGTCATCGACAAGGCGATCGCACCGTCGGACACCACGGCCCTGGTGTGGTCGGGAGTGGGTCTGGTCGCACTGTTCGGGATGCTCTCCTACTCCTACCGCTTCGGCTCCCGCCTCGGCTTCGGCACCCTCCAGCACGAGATGCACCACTTGCGGATGGAGATCGCGGAGACCTCGTTGCGGCCGCTGGGCGTGATGACCACGAAGTTGTCGGGAGAGACCCTCTCTCTGGCCACCTCCGACACCGCCAACGTCGGCTTTGCGCTGCGTTCACTCGGCTACAGCGTCGCCGCGGCGGGGTCGTTGGCGATCAGCGCCTGGGTGCTGCTCGACATCCACCTCGGCCTGGGCCTGACGGTGCTGCTCGGCGTACCACTGGTGCTGCTGGGCCTGCAGGCGCTCACCCCGGTGATCGCCCGTCGTACGGCGGCCCAGGAGGGCGCGGTCGCCTCGGCCACCGGTGTGGCAACCGATCTGGTCCGCGGCCTGCGCGTGGTCCAGGGCCTGGCTGCCGAGGACGAGGCCACGCAGCGCTACCGCCGGGTCAGCCGGCACGCCCGGATCGCCGGCATCCGACAGGCCGATGCGCGCGCCGGCATGCTCGGCGCCACCGCTCTGGCCGGCAACCTGTTCCTCGCCGGGGTGGCACTCTGGGCCGGCAACCTGGCCCTCGACGGCGAGATCAGCATCGGGCAACTCGTGATCGTGGTCGGGCTGAGCAGCTACCTCACCGATCCGATCCAGGTGATCGGCGCGATCAGTGCCCAGATCGCGCAGGCACTCACCTCGGCCGACCGGATCGCGGAGCACCTCAACGCCGCGCCGGAGGTGCAGGTCGGCACCGAGGCTCCTGCGGCGCCGGCGACCTGGCGCAGTCGCAGACCGTCCTTCACCTCAGGCCCGGGTGAACTGCTGGGCCTGGTCTTCACCGACGCCGCCGACGCCGACGACCTGCTCAGTCGACTCGAGGTCGGCGACCCGGGGATCACCGTCGCCGGCTCCCCCTTGTCGACGCTCAGCCTGGCCGCCCGGCGCGCCCACCTGGTGGTGGACCCGCACCACGTCGACCTCTTCGAGGCCACCCTCCGTGAGACGGTCGCCGGTGGCGCGGACATCGACCCGGGCCGGCTCGAGCGGGCGATCGACGCCTCCGCGACCACCGACGTCGTCGAACTGTCACCCGACGGTGTCGACCAACGCATCGCAGCCGACGCCACCACCCACTCCGGCGGGCAACGACAACGGATCGGGCTGGCCCGGGCGTTGGCCAGTGCGCCCCCACTGCTGGTGTTGCACGACCCGACCACCGCGGTCGACCCGGTCACCGAGCACCGCATCGCCCGGGGCCTGCGCGCGCACCGGCACGCCGCGACCTCGACCCACCTCACCTGGTTGGTGACGACCTCTCCCACCCTGCTCAGCGTGGCCGACCGTGTGCTCCTGATCGATGCCGGTGACGTGCTGGCCGAAGGCACGCACCGCGATCTGAGCAACCGACCGGACTACCGCGCGGCGGTGCACCGGTGAGCACCGTGACACCCGGACGTGACCTCCTCCCGATCGCTGATCGACGCACCACCACCCGGGTCGCCGTACGCCTGGTCGCAGCCCATCGGTGGCCCTTGGTCGGCGCGATCGTCTCGTTCCTGCTGGTCGGCGCCAGCGCCCTGGTCGCGCCCCGGATGCTGGGTGAGATCGTCGACGCGGTCGAGCGCGGCGAGTCGTCGATCACCCGGTATGTCGTGGCGATCGCAGTCGCTGCCGTCACCGGCGCAGTCTTCAACGCCGTGTCGGTCAGCCTGCTCGCGCGTGCCGGCGAACCAGCGGTGGCGACCCTGCGGGAGGAGGTGCTCGAGCGCGCACTGCACCTGGACGGCGCCCGGATCGAGGCGGCCGGCACCGGCGATCTCATGTCGCGGGTCGGCGACGACGCACGACTGGTCGCCGACTCCGTCGACGACTTCCTGCCCACCTTGGTCAACTCGGTGGTGCTGGTCGGATTCACCGTGATCGGGCTGGTCGCCCTCGACTGGCGTCTCGCCCTCGCCGGCCTGGTCGCGGCGCCCTTCTATGCGGCCGGACTGCGTTGGTATCTCCCCCGCTCCGCACCGCGCTACCGCGAGGAACGGATCGCCCAGGGTGAACGTGCCCAGGCCCTGCTCGGCGCGCTGTCAGGTGCCCGCACGGTGCGCGCCTTCGCCCTCGAGAAGGGCCAACTGGCCCAGGTCGACCGCGCGTCGGGCCGGGCTCGAGACATCGCCATCTCGGTGTTCCACCTCCTCACCCGCTTCTTCGCCCGCAACAACCGGGCCGAGTTGATCGGTCTGGCAAGCGTGCTGGGCGTCGGCTTCTGGCTGGTCCGCGCCGACCTCGTCACGGTCGGCGCAGTGACTGCGGCGGCGCTCTACTTCCATCGGCTCTTCGACCCGATCGGCGGGCTGCTGATGGTGCTCGACCAGCTCCAGTCGGCCGGCGCCTCCCTCTCCAGGCTGGTCGGGGTGGCGGTGTTGCCGCCGACCGCTCCCGGCACCCCGCCGACCCACCGCGGTCCGTTGGTCCTGCACTCCGTCGCGCACGCCTACGTGAGCGACCGACCGGTGCTGCACCCGACCGATCTGGTCGTGCAACCCGGCGAGCGGGTGGCGCTCGTCGGTGCGACCGGGGCCGGCAAGACCACCCTCGGCAGGATCGCGGCGGGCCTGCTCCGGCCGGTGAGCGGCACGGTCAGCCTGGCCGGCACGTCGTACGGCGAGCTCGGCGTGCGCGCGGTGCGCTCGCGGGTGGCACTGCTCAGCCAGGAGGGACACGTCTTCGCCGCCAGCCTGCGCGACAACCTCTCGCTGGCCCGCCCGGACGCCACCGACACCAGCTTGTGGGCGGCGCTCGACCGCGTCGGGGCCACGGCCTGGGCCGCTGCCCTGTCCGACGGACTCGACACCGTGCTCGGTGAAGGCGGGCACCGTCTGACCCCGGCCCGGGCGCAACAGGTCGCGCTCGCCCGCATCGACCTGGCCGACCCGTGGTTCGTCGTCCTCGACGAGGCGACGGCCGAGGCCGGTTCGGCGGGCGCCCACGAGCTCGAGGCAGCCGCTCTGGCCGTCACCGCAGGTCGGGGCGCGCTCGTGATCGCCCACCGGCTCACCCAGTCGGCGAGTGCCGACCGGGTGGTGGTGCTCGACGCCGGACGGGTGGTCGAGCAGGGCAGTCACGACGAGCTGGTCAGCGCGGGTGGCCGGTACGCCGAACTGTGGCAGGCGTGGAGCGGCGCCTGAGGGTAGGTTCCCGGTCGACCTGCGCGACCCACCCCTTTGCGCTTAGGGTTGACGCTGATCCGACGGTGGACTGGGACGGCGTCGGACGCCGATGGAGGGGAATCCATGCGTACTCGTGTCCGCGCAGCAACCGCTGCGACCGCCTCGTTGTTGACCGCTGCGGCGGGCCTGGTCGCGCTGGGGGCCGCGACCATCGCCCCGGCAACTGCGGCCGGCGAGCCGGCAACCTGCACGCTCACCGCAAGCAGCAACGGCGGTGCCGCACCCGGCACCTCGACCGTCACCCTGTCGCCGGGTGAGGTGGCGCCGATCCTCGACGTCGACGCGACGCTCGACATGACCACCGTCGGCGG
>JBEBTI010000212.1:0-5576 GCA_040393845.1 Nocardioides daejeonensis | reverse complement strand
GCGCGTTGCGGGTCAGGCTGAGCACCACGAGGATCTTGGTGAAGCTGGTGCAGGTCAGCAGGATCGCCGGCGCCAACGACAGCAGCGTCAGCGTCAGGATCAGCGTGATCGACGTGCCCGGCTTCTCGGTCAGGCCGTCGAGATTCACGGTGACGCTGCTGGACCCGCCGGGCCCGTCCGGACCGGTCGGTCCGTCGGGGCCGTCCGGCACGGCGTACGCCGCACCCTGGCCGAGCAGCACGAGGCCGCAGACGAAGAGGATGATCAGGGACCCACGGACCAACCGCGACTGCCCCAGCGCCCGCCACCCCATGCGGACGCCCCCGGTCACGATGCCCGCCGGGTCGCGGCAGCAAACGCCTGCCGCCACGTGTGAACCGACAACAACGAACCGGCCAACGCGCCGGTCCCGCCGTTCCCGGTGCCGCCCTTCCCGGTGTCGCCGGTGGTCGCGGTGCGGTTGCCCGCGGTCCGGTTCCGGACGGGTGCTGCGCGGTGCGTCGCTGCCCTCCGCCGGCCCGGTCGACTTCGCACATCTTGCCCGTCGAGTGAGCGCATCTGGTCGGTTGAGTCCGCAGAAACGTTCGCGGCAGCCTCGAGCCAGGTGTGCGTCGGGAGCATCGGGGCGTCGGGCGAGAGTTCGTGCACTCCGGCGAGTTCGACGTCGGGAACCCAGTCGAGTTCGTCGGGATCGAGTTCGGTGATCAGGTTGACCTGGCTGTCGGTGCTGCCGATCACCAGCACCCGCGATCCGATCCCGACCACGGAGACGGCTGAGGAGCGGGTCAGCGGCTGACGGTGCAGCACTCGGACGGTGGCTCCCGGGCCGCTGCGGAACTTGCGCCCGGCCAGCTTGGCGAGCAGCAGCAGCAGACCGAGCACGACCGCCAGCGAGGCGATCAGGCGAATGGTCAACTCGAGCATTCAGTTCACCCCACCGCGGACTCGTCGACGACCTCGGTGATCCGCAGTCCGAAGTCCTCGTCGACCACGACCACCTCGCCGCGCGCGATCAGGCGACCGTTGACGAGCAGGTCGGCCGGGCTGCCGGCGGCGCGGTCGAGCTCGAGCACTGCGCCCGGCGAGAGCGCGAGCAGGTCGCGCACGGTCATCCGGGTCCGGCCGAGTTCGACGGTGACTTCGAGATCGACGCCGTGCAGCATCTCGATGCCGCGCACCGGTCCGTCGGCGACGCGTCGCGACCGGGTGCTGGTGACCTGCTCGCCACCGCCGTACGACGGCTCTGCCGTGGCGATCGCTGCCCGCCGACCGCCGCCGGTCGGAACCGCGTCGTCCTGCACCGGTGCGTCGGAAGCCTCGGGTGTGAAGGTGGGGACGACGGCCAGGCGCGGCTGCAGGAGACGGTCCGGCACGAGCACGGCAGCGTCGATTCCGGCGCCGATCAGGGGTACGACGACAAACGGCTCGCCGAGGTCGCTGACCGCCAGGCTCAGGTCGACCTGGAGTGCGGCATCGGCGGAGAGCGCGAGGGTCTCGGCCAGGGCGTCGATGGCCGGCTGGGCCGCAGCAGCGAGGTCCAGTCCGCCGATCGGGCTGTTCGCGAGGGCGCCGACGAGGTCGGCCCCGACCAGCACGGCGACCCGACCGGTGGTGTGTCCGGTGAGGTCGGCGCGCACCGCACCGGCAAACGCGGCGGCGGCGTGCTCGGAGCCGACCTGTGCAGGTCCCACGGTCAGCGGCACGGCGGAGGGCAGCAGGTCTGCGACGGCAGTTGCGGCGGAGACGGCCAGGTCGGTCCCGGTCAGGTCACTCATGAGTCCTCCTCGGGCGTGCCCACGATCAGGGCCGCCATGCGTGGGCCGCGAGCGCCGGGAGTGGCGTGCGCGAAGATGGTGTCGTCGACGCTCACGTCGAGCGGTGCAGCGGCAGGGTGGGTCAGGCGGAGCACGTCGCCGGGGACGAGTCCCGCCAGCACTGCCGGAGAAACGGCGGTCGGCCGCAGCCGCACGGAGACGTTGAGCGGCACGGTGTCGAACTGCTCGCGCAGCAGCGCTGCGGAGCGGACCCGCTGGGCACGCTCGCGCTCCGAGACCGGCGCCGGCGCTGCGGCCTGGGCCAGGTGGGGGACCAGACCGCCGAAGGGCAGGCACACGGTGAGGCGGTGGATGATCTCGCCGATGGTGAGGTCGAAGGAGGCCACCGCCATCACGTCCGACCCGGCGGCGACCTGGGCGAACTGAGGGCTGTACTCGTGTCCGAGCACCTGCGGGTCGAGGGGCAGGATCCCCGCGAGCGCATAGCGCATCTCGCCGAGCAGGCGCTCGATCAGGCCGCTGATCACACCGGCCTCGATGTCGGTCAACGGCCGATCGGGCTGGTCGGTGGTGCCGGGGCCACCGAGCATGTGGTCGACACACGCCATGGTCGCGAGCAGCGGAAACTCCAACACACCGACTCCCGGGACGGGGTCGGCGGAGAACTTCGTCATGTAGGTCGTGTTGCCCAACGACTGGATGTACTCGGCGTACGACTTCTGCTCCACGGCAGACAGTCCGACCTGGCACACCGTGCGCAGGGACGAGGTGAAGAGCGTGGTCGCCTGACGGGCGAAGCTGTCCATGCCCATCTGCAGGATCCGGGCGTGCTCGCGGGAGAGCTGGATCGGTCGCCGGAAGTCGTAGGGGACTGCTTCAGTCGTGCGGGCGCGCCGGCGTGCGCGGCCGGACACTGGCTGGGCGACTGGGTGGCTCACATCCCGCCGATCGGCTCCTGCCGACGCCACCTGACCCGAACCCGGTCGTCCGGCGCTCAAATGGCCGATCGGTCAGCACGGCATAGCCCGTGTGCCAATTCCCCGCCTGAGCGGGGAATTGCTCACTTCGTCACTGAAACTTCAGTCACGAAGTGACGAATTCCCCCTCCAAGTTCGCCGCCCAGGGCGCTCACTGAGTCACGAAATCGGTGAAGTACACCTCCATCACGTCGTCCTCGTACAACAGCCTGACCTGTGCGGAGAGTTCGTCCTTCAAGTTGCGGCGCCCCTGCGGACTGCTGACGCGGGAGACCTTCTGGCCGCTGAACAGCTCGATCGCGGCGTCCAGCGCCTTGCTGCCCTCGATCTCCTCGGCGCCCTCGGTCGCCTGCAACGCGATGCCCAGACGGAGGTAGTGACCACCGGCGAGGTTGATCTGGATCGCTTCGAGTGGCACCACCTCGCCGGCGACCGGTTCGCTGTCGGTCGGCTTGAGGACGAACTGGTAGGCCGCGCCGAGCGCAGCCACCAGCAGCACCGCAATGATGATCAGGACCTTGCGGCGGGACTTCGCCGGCGGCTCCTCCTGCTCGGCTGTGACCGGCACTGCCGTCATCGTCATGACCTCTCCCCTCGGCGGGCGTCGTCGAATCCGTGGCTGGCCAGCAGCTCCCGCGACTCCGGCGGCAGCGAGGTCAACACGACGATGTCGACACGCTTGTTGATCCGTTGCGAACCGGGCGCCTCGGGGTCCATCAGCGGCCGTTCCATGCCGTACGCCGTGGCCGAGAGCCGGTCGGTCGGGACGCCGCCCGACTCGTTGAGGTGACGCAGCACGGTGATCGCGCGGGCCGCAGACAGGTCCCAGTCGCTATCGAAGTACTTCGGCTTCACCTTCACCTGGTTGGTGTGTCCGTCGATCTGCAGACTGTCCGGCAGGTCGCGCAGGACCGGTGCCAAGGTGTCGACGACGGCGCGGCCACGGGCGGTGAGGCTGGCCAGGTTGGCATCGAACACGACGTGGCGCGAGACCAGGCTGATCACCAGACCGCGGTCGTCGATACCGGTGCGTACGTCGTCACTCAGGCCGTGCTCGGCCAGCGCGGCACGCAACCGCTTCAGCACCTGTGCGAGGCGGTCGACCTCCCTGTCGACCTCGGCCGCCTTGCGCTGCTGCTCGAGCTGCTCGCGCCGGGTCATCTCGTCGTCGATGATGCGGATCTGCTCCGGGGTGAGGGAGGCGAGCTCGGGGTCGGGGTTGACCGCGGAGATCGCGGTGGTGCCCTGCCCGCTGAGCACGCTCTTCTGCTCGTGCATCATCGCCCCGGACTGGCCGAAGCCGTCGCGCAGACTCTGCTTGAGTTCGTTGTACTTGGTGTCGTCGACCTGACTCATCGCGAAGAGCACGATGAACAGGGCCATCAACACGGTGATCATGTCGGCGTAGGAGACCAACCAGCGTTCGTGGTTCTCATGCTCCTCCTCGATCACCCGCTTGCGGCGGCGGGCCATGTCAGGCTGCCTCGGCGTCGGTCTCGTCGGGGAGGAGGGCACGCAGCTTCTGGGCCACCACCCGCGGGTTGGAGCCGGCCTGGATGGCGGCGACGCCTTCGATGGCGACCTCCATCCGATTGGCCTCGAGGTCGCTGAGGCGCTTCAGTCGGGCGGCGATCGGCAGCCACAGTGCGTTGGCGGACAGCACCCCCCACAGGGTGGCGAGGAAGGCGGCGGCGATCATGTGACCGAGTTCGTCCGGCTTCGAGAGGTTGCCGAGCACGTGCACGAGGCTCATCACGGTGCCGACGATGCCGATCGTCGGCGCATAGCCACCGGCGTCGGTGTAGAACTTCGCGGACTGCTTGTCCTGGACCCGCTTGGCGTGCACCTCGCCTTCGAGGATCTCACGCAGCTCGTCTGGGTCGGTGCCGTCGACGGCCAGCGTCACTCCCTTGACCAGGAAGGGGTCGTCGATGGTGCGCAGCTTGTCCTCGAGGGCCAGCAGCCCTTCCTTGCGGGCGGTGTCGGCCAGGGCGACGATCGTGGGTACGACGTCCGCCCCGGTCTCGGCCTTGCCGGTGAAGGCGCGCTTGAGCGACTTCACCGCGTTCTTGGCATCGGCCATCGTGCCACCGGCGACGGTGACGCCGATGGTGGCGCCGAACACCAACAGGATCGGCGGCAGCAACAGCATGTGCATCGGGTTGCCGCCCTCGAGGAGGTTCGCGACGATGATCACCGCGAAGGCAAGCCCCATCCCGAGCAGCGTTGCCGGATCCATCACGCCTCCCGGTCCTGGTGGCGGCGCAAGGAGGAGACCGGCGCGAGGTGTGCGGACTCGTCCACCGGCGGACTGAGCAGGTCGTCGTACGGCAGGGCATGGCTGATCGCGATCACCTGCCCGCGGTGTTCGCGGACGGCGGCGATGATCTCTGCCGGCCGCTCGGAGACGACGTACTTCTTGCCGTCGACCAGCGTCACCACGGTGTCCGGGGTGGCGTCGACGCGCTCGATGAGGTCAGAGTTCAGCACGAAGCTGGACCCCGAAATCCGGGTCAACGAGATCATCACGCACCGTCCTTGGCTGAGACTGCCAGCCGTCCGTGGCCAGCACTCGTTGGATCGGCAGTCCGCGCGACGACCTGAGAGATTCCACGCACCGGGACAACGCCCGCCCCGACAGCCCCAGTCCGCGGAACCTCTGAGAGATTCCACGGACCCGGCAGATGCCGGCCGGGCGGATCCCTGAGAGATTCGCCGGGGAGTGTCAGCTCGCGGGGAAGGCAACTCCGGTGTTGGCGTGGCAGCGGTAGCCGTTGGGGTTCTTCGCGAGGTACTGCTGGTGCACGTCCTCGGCGTAGTAGTA
>JBEBTI010000211.1:0-5585 GCA_040393845.1 Nocardioides daejeonensis | reverse complement strand
CGGCTGGCTGCACCGGATCACCACCAACCTCTTCCTCGACGGCGCCCGTCGCCGCCAGAAGATCCGCTTTGACGCGCTGAGCGACGAACGCGCCGCGCGGTTGCGCAGCACCCACGTCGGTCCACACGAGGCGTACGCCGAGCAGACCTTCGACGACGACATCGAAAGTGCGCTGGCCGCACTTCCCCCCGACTTCCGTGCGGCCGTGGTGCTCTGTGACATCGAGGGCCTGTCCTACGAGGAGATCGCCGAGATCCTCGGTGCCAAGCTCGGCACCGTGCGCTCGCGGATCCACCGCGGACGCGCCATGCTGCGTGACGCCCTGTCGCACCGGGCACCGACCGAAGGACGCTCGCGATATTCAGGCCCGACGCTCGGGACCCCGGCCACGCCGAGAGGTGTGCGTTGATCGGGCCCGTGGTCGGTCACATCGGCACCAGGGTCAGCGCGCTGGTTGACGGCCAGTTGCCGACTGAGGTTGCCGACCGACTGTGGACCCACGTGCACTGCTGCCCGATGTGCCGTGACCAGGTCGAACGCGAAGGTTGGGTGAAGACGCAGGTCGCGGCGCTGTCCCATCAGCGCCGCCCGACCCCCGACTACCTGACCAGCCTCTTGGCTCTCGGGCCGATCGAGGTCGATTCGATCCAGGACCGCCCGGGGCATGCATCGACGCGTCGCCGAGCCGCGGCGGTGCTGGTCGGCGCCGGCTCGGTCGGTGCCGCGGTGCTCGGCGTGCTTGCCGTGACCGGCCCGGCCGCGGCGCCCTCCGAGGAGCACCGCACTCCGGTCGCGGACTTCAGTGGCCCGTCGGCGCCGGTCGAGCCGATCTCGTCAGTCACTCCGAGCCCGTCGAACAGTGAGAATCTGCTGCTCCCGGCGACAGCGATTGCCGCGAGGTTCTTCTTCGGCACCGCACTGGCCAATGAATGGGTGACAATCAGCAAGTGAGCGACGAGCAGAACCGCGACAACTTCGACGACACCATGCCTTTGGGAGCGTTGCCGCCGGAGCCGCCGGTTGAGTCCCCGCAGCCCGAGGGCGCACCCGTGGAAACGGGCGCCGACGAGCAGGAGCCCTCAGTGGCGCCCACGGAGACTCCCGGCTCGGGGGCGTCGGAGGGGCCGACCGCCGGAACAACGCAACCGGAGCAGCCCACGCCGACGGCTCAGTTCGCCAACTTCCCGCCGCCCGACGCGGCCGACCGCATCCCCGGTCCAGCTGCATCCCAGTTCAACCAGCTGCCGCCGCACCCGCAGTTCGGGATGCCGCCGGTCCAGCCGGGTGGACGCCACGTCGCGGACCCGGCGTACGCCTGGGGCGTGCCGCCGACCCGCAAGGTCTCCCGCGGGGTCTGGCCCGCCGTCGCTGCGGTCGCCCTGGTGCTCGGTCTGGTCGGCGGCGGCATCGGCGGTGCGCTGTACGGCGAGTGGCAGGACCGCAACGACGGCCCGGGGCGCAACAGCTCTGGTCTGGCCGGTGTCACCACCCGCACCGCGGCGCCGCTGCCGGCCGACAACGACTCGATCGCGTCGGTGGCGCAGCAGTTGCTGCCGAGCACCGTGCAGATCATCGCCGACTTCGAGGGCGAGGAGGGCGGTGCCACCGGCTCCGGCTTCATCCTCGACGAGCAGGGTCACGTGGTCACCAACAACCACGTGATCGAGGACGCCGCCAAGTCCGACGGCCGGATCCGCATCGTCGACACCGACGGCAAGCGCTACCCGGCCGAGGTGGTCGGCCGCAGCACCGTCTACGACCTGGCCGTGCTGTACGTCGAGGAGGTGGCGGGCGAGCTCGACCCGGCCGCGCTCGGCTCGGCCAACGACCTCTACGTCGGTGAGACGGTCGTGGCGATCGGGTCGCCGCTGGGCCTGACCAGCACCGTCACCGCTGGCATCGTCAGTGCGCTCAACCGTCCGGTCACCACCGGCGGCGACGCCGACGACCTGAACTCCTACATCAATGCCGTCCAGACCGACGCCGCGATCAACCCCGGCAACTCCGGTGGTCCGCTGGTCAACCTCCAAGGTGAGGTGGTCGGGGTGAACTCGGCGATTGCCACCAACGGTGGCGAGGCGGGCAACATCGGCGTTGGGTTCGCGATCCCGGTCGAGCAGGTGCGGATCACCGCTGACCAGATCCTTCGTGACGGCGAGGCGCAGTACCCCGTGATCGGTGCGCAGGTGATCACCACCGAGGACCGCGACGGCATCCGCATCGCCGAGGTCAACAAGGGCAGCGCTGCCGCGGACGCCGGCCTGAAGACCGACGACATCGTGCGTCGCATCGACGACCAGGTCGTGACCGACAGTCCGAGCCTGATCGTGGCGATCCGCTCCCACGTGCCCGGCGACACGGTGAAGTTGACCGTCGAGCGCGACGGCAAGGAGCTCGACCTCCCGGTCACACTCGACTCCCAGGTCGGCTGAGGTTCAGGATGTGTGCGGGGAGGTCGTGGCCTGCTGCGCGACGCCCCAGCACGCACCCGGAGTCTGCGTTGTCCTCAATCGTCGTGGCTGCGCCATGCCTCCCTCGTCCGCTTTGCCGGGCACGCACTGGCTGCGCTGCTCGTTCCGGCCGAACCTTCCAGACACATCCTCAGTCCGAGCGGTAGCGGGGGTCGACGTCCTCGGCGTCGATCCCCAACAGTTCCGCGAACTGCTCGACGACCACGGTCAACACCAGCGCCTCGAGTTCGTCGCGTCCTTGGCAGCGGTGTTCGATCGGTCGCCGGAAGAGCACAAGCCGCGCGGGACGTCCACCGGAGCCTCGCACCAACGACGACAGCGGCACGGTGTGGTCGTCCCAGTCGTCCGGCACCAGCGGAGTGTCCTCGACGGCGTACTCGACCAGTCCGAGTTGGTCCTGCCACCGCTGGTCGAGCGCGGTGATGATGCCCAGGGCGGTGCGGTCGAACCGCTCACGTGGGGTGGGCCGGGCCGGCGCGCGCCGGCCACCCGCGCGCAGCGGCGGCAACACCTCGGGGCCTCGCAGGCCGCGACCTCGTCGATCCCTTCGCACCGGACTCACGACAGCGAGCCTAATCGTCCTCGGCAGCGCGGCAGAGTAGCCTCGCAGGCGTGAATCCTGCTCGTCGTTGCTCGCGTACGGCGTGTGGCCGCCCGGCCATGCACACGCTGACCTACGTGTACGCCGACCAGATCGCGGTCCTCGGTCCGCTTGCGACCTTCGCGGAGCCACATGCCTACGACCTGTGCGAACCGCACAGTGAGCGACTCAGCGCGCCGCGCGGCTGGGAAGTGATGCGGTTGGCGCCTGATCCGAGTGCTGCCGAGCCGACCACCGACGACCTGCTCGCCCTCGCCGATGCGGTGCGTGAAGCGGCCCGCCCGGTGCAGCCGGTCCGCACCGATCCGCTCGACGAACCCGGTCGGGTTGCAGTTCGGCGCGGACACCTGCGCGTGTTGACCACCGACTGACGCACCACCCGCGTGCGGGCGCCGATAGGCTGCGTCCCATGTCCGCCCACGTGACGCTCGAGCCCGCCAACCTCGCTGCCATCTTCAAGGCCTACGACGTGCGCGGCACGGTCGGCGACCAGATCGACGAGGTGCTCGCCGAGCGCGTCGGCGGCGCGTTCGTCAGCGTCACCGAAGCGCCGACCGTCGTGGTCGGCCACGACATGCGGCCGTCGTCGCCGGGCCTGGCGGCAGCCTTCGCGCGCGGTGCCGCCGCCGCGGGCGCGGACGTGGTGATGATCGGTCTGGCCTCGACCGACCAGCTCTACTTCGCCTCCGGGCGCCTCGGGCATGCGGGCGTGATGTTCACTGCCAGCCACAATCCTGCGCAGTACAACGGGATCAAGATGTGCCGCGCCGGTGCTGCCCCGATCGGCCTCGACACCGGTCTTGCCGAGATCCGCGACGCCGTCGCCGCCACGCACGTCGGCGCCCGCACGGGCGTGATCACCGAGCACGACGTGCTCGAGGCGTACGCCGCCCACCTGCGTGGGCTCGCGCCGCTCGCCGACCGTCCGCTCAAGGTGGTCGTCGACGCCGGCAACGGCATGGCCGGACTGACCGCGCCCGCGGTCTTCGCCGCGCTGCCCAGCTGCACGGTGACCGAGCTCTACTACGAGCTCGACGGCACCTTCCCCAACCACGAGGCCAACCCGATCGAGCCCGCCAACCTGGTCGATCTGCAGAAGGCGGTCCTGGCCGAGGACGCTGACATCGGGCTGGCCTTCGACGGCGACGCCGACCGATGCTTCCTGGTCGACGAGCGGGGCGAACTCGTCTCGCCCTCAACGCTGACCGCACTGATCGCTGCCCGGGAGCTCGAGCGGGAGCCGGGCGCGACGATCATCCACAACCTGATCACCTCGCAGTCGGTCCCGCAGGTGGTCACCGAACTCGGCGGTACGCCGGTGCGCACCCGGGTCGGGCACTCCTACATCAAGGCCACGATGGCCGAGACCGGGGCGATCTTCGGCGGCGAGCACAGCGGCCACTTCTACTTCCGCGACTTCTGGCGCGCCGACTCCGGCATGCTCGCCGCGCTGCACGCCCTGGCTGCGCTCT
Organism: Nocardioides daejeonensis; assembly: GCA_040393845.1. GTDB lineage: Bacteria > Actinomycetota > Actinomycetes > Propionibacteriales > Nocardioidaceae > Nocardioides > Nocardioides daejeonensis_A. Next base: position 1,041 of record JBEBTI010000211.1, on the reverse strand, counting down.
CCGAGACCGACCGCCCCCTGTCGGAGCTCTTCACCGACTACGTGCGGTTCGCGTCGTCGGGTGAGATCAACTCCACGGTGGCCGACCAGCAGGCCGTGCTCGCCGCGCTCGAGGCCGCGTGGGGTGGCCGCGACGGGGTCACGGTGGACCACCTCGACGGTCTGACGGTGACCCACGCAGACTGGTGGTTCAACGTGCGTGCCTCCAACACCGAACCGTTGTTGCGGCTCAACGCCGAGGGCAGGGACGACGCCACGATGGCCTCCGTCCGCGACGCCGTACTCACTCAGATCAGGAGCTGACCAGCCGTGAACATCGACCCGACCCTGCTCGACATCATCGTCTGCCCCGACTGCCACGCCAAGCTCGAGGCTGTCGCCGAAGAGCTGGTCTGCACCGGCTGTGGACTGGCCTATCCCGTGCGCGACGACATCCCGGTCCTCCTCGTCGACGAGGCCCGCAGGCCGAGCTGATGGCGCTCTGGTTCGACGAAGCCCGCCTCGACGACGAGGAGGCACTCGCGCTGGGTGACCACGTGCTGCGCAAACTGGCCGAGTCCGGTGCCCGGGTGCGGGTGGCTGCGGGGGAGTCGGCGTCGGCGATCGCGGAGGCGACTGCCCGCGCCCAGGACTCCCGCCCGCGCGCCGTGATCGCGGCCGGCCCTGATTCACGGCTGTTGCGCGCGGTACTCGAACCCTGGTGCCCGGTGCCGTTCGTGGCCTGGCCCGGTCCGGGCCTGCCCGGTTGGGCCGGCAGCCTCGACCTCGTCGTGATGCTGGCACCCGAAGGGTCCGACGTGGCGTCGGCCTCGGCGGTCGCCGAAGCGGTACGCCGTGGATGTCAGGTCGTTGTCGCGTGTGACCCGACGTCGATGGTCGCCGACCATGCCGCCGGACGCTGGACGACCGTGCTGCCGACCGGCTCGGGCGACCAGCTTGCCACCGCCGTCGTGGTGCTCGACCACCTGCACCGGATCGGCCTCGGCCCGGTGAGCGACGCCGACGACGTGGCTCGCGCCCTCGACGACGTCGCGATCGCGTG
>JBEBTI010000210.1:0-5630 GCA_040393845.1 Nocardioides daejeonensis | reverse complement strand
CCTTCCAAACATTCCGTCGGTATGTAACGATCCTCACTAGAACGTGTTGCAGAAAGTGGAGGAAGCACTGTGACGATCACTCGCCCGACGTACGACGGCCTCGATCTGACCGATCCGAGTCAGATGGAGCAAGCTGTCCCGCACGAGGTCTTCGAGAAGCTGCGCCGGGAATCGCCGGTGGTCTGGGTCGAGCAGGAGCCTGAGGCACGCGCCGGCTTCCTTGACACCGGCTACTGGGCGGTGACCAAACATGCGGACATCGCGGCCATCTCGAAGAACAGCAAGGACTTCTCCACCGCGCGCAACGGGGTGATTGTGCGGTTCTCCCCGGAGATGACGCGCGACCAGGTCGAACTGCAGGGCGCGATGCTGATCCACCACGACCCGCCGTCGCACACGGCCATGCGGCAGGTGATCTCGCGAGGTTTCACCCCACGTGCGATCGCCGCGATCGAAGACGCCCTCCAGCAGCGCGCAGAGACGATCGTCGATGCAGCGCTCGCGAAGGGCTCCGGCAACTTCGTCGAGGACCTCGCCGCCGAGTTGCCGTTGCAGGCCATCGCCGAGTTGCTCGGTGTGCCGCAGGAGGACCGCAGCAAGCTCTTCGACTGGTCCAACCAGATGCTTGCGTACGACGACCCGGAGGTTGAGGGCGACGAGGCGGTCGCGGCTGCCGAGATCCTCGGTTACGCGATGATGCTCGCCGACGACCGCCGCAAGAACCCGCAGGACGACATCGTGACCAAGCTCGTCACGGCGGACGTCGACGGCCATGCCCTGACCGACGACGAGTTCGGGTTCTTCGTGATCCTGCTGGCGGTTGCCGGCAACGAGACGACCCGCAACGCGATCACCCACGGGATGATGGCGTTCCTCGAGCACCCGGAGCAGTGGGAGCTCTACAAGAAGGAGCGCCCGGCCACGATGGTCGATGAGGTGGTCCGTTGGGCCACTCCGGTGAGCGTGTTCCAGCGCACCGCGATCAACGACGTGATGGTCGGCGAGCAGTTGGTCAAGGCCGGCGACCGGGTGCTGATGTTCTACACCAGCGGGAACTTCGACGAGGACGTCTTCGAGGATCCGTTCACGTTCAACATCATGCGGGAGAACAACGCCCACCTCGGGTTCGGTGGACACGGTGCGCACTACTGCATCGGCGCCAACCTGGCGCGCAAGGAGATCGACATCATGTTCAACGCGATCGCCGACAAGATTCCCAACCTGTCCGCAACCGGCCACGCCCGTCGCCTTCGCAGCGCGTGGATCAATGGCATCAAGGAACTCGACGCGTCCTACACCTGACGAGTCGGTACGGCGGCTTCGGTCGCTGCTCGCTCCGCTCACTGCTCGACCACCACACCCGTTCGCCGGTGTGGTGGTCGAGCCGTTTGACGGAGCGAGCGGGCCAGAACCACACGTGATGCGTCGGACCGGGCTTCGTTCTCAGCGGAGGCGGAGCTTCGCGGTGCGGGTGACGTTCTTGGTGGTGACGGTGATCGTTGCCGTCGAGGCGTGCCCGCGAGTGGCGCGGATCCGAACCCTGGCGACCTCCGACCGGCCGGGCTTGATCTTCCCGACCTTGACCTTGCGCGCGTGGATCCCCTTGCCCTTCACCATCACCTTGACACCGGGAGCGGCAACGCGCGGATTCTTGTTGCGTACCTTCACCTTCACGACAGTCCGTCGCCCGGGCGTCACGCGAGTCGTCTTCGGAGCCTTGACGGCCAACCTCGGGACGTCGTACGTCGGGGTGAGCCGGTTGGTGATCAACGCGTCGAAGAGGTGTTGGTAGGGCTCTGCGTCGACCTCCTCCCGGCGCCAGGTCTCGGCGAAGGCGCAGTCGAACTCACCGGAGCGTGAACTGGGAGACGGGAACGGGTGGAGCACCATCGTGGCGCCGTTGCGTTCCAGACCCTCGACGCTGAGTCCGAACGAGTTCCAGACCACTGTGGCGTCGGTCGGCGCGATGCACCACTCCTGGGCTGCGTCGAGCTTGCCGAAGGCGATGTAGATCTCCGCATCGGTCTCGAGCGTTGGTGCAGCCTTCAACTTGACCGTCGCGCTGATGGTCCCCGCGGCCACGTTCTGGACCATCGTTGCGGAGGCGAGTTGCTGGGCCGGCTCGCCACGGACCGGGTTGAACCGCAGGTCGGGGTGCGCGGTCCGTCTGAGGATCGGCCATTTGCCTCCCTGCTTCTTGCCCAGCCGGACCGAGCGCTCGGCGGGGGCGATGCGGACACCGGCGACGCGAGGACCCGAGGAGGCGCTGGGCTGCGGAGCGCCAGCAGTGGCGCCGCCTCCTTCCGGAGTGTCATCAGCCTCGACGGCGGCGACCGCGCCGACCGAAAGGCACGTCGCGACCACTCCGAGCGCGACGATTTGAAGGGTGCGGCGTACTGGTACCTGCATGCTTTTCCCCTTGGATTCCGAGCAAGCCGTGAGGCATGTTGCAGTGGGACGCGTTGTGGACGGTTCAGGTTCCGCGGGCGGTCAGGACCAGCGGGCCGTCGGGAGTGATGGCGACGGTGTGTTCGGCGTGGGCTCCACGGGAGCCGTCGGCGGAGCGGAGGGTCCAGCCGTCCTGGTCGGTGTAGATCTCGTCGGTGGTGTGCAGGAACCACGGCTCGATCGCGATCACCAGCCCCGGCTCCAGCTTGAAGCCCCGACCGGGGCGTCCGTCGTTGGGCACGTGGGGGTCTCCGTGCATCGTCCGGCCGACGCCGTGGCCGCCGAACTGCAGGTTGATCTTCAGGCCGGCCGCGCGCGCCACCGAGCCGATCGCATGGCCGATGTCTCCGAGCCGGTTGCCGGGCTGGGCCGCGGCAATGGCCGCGGCCAGTGCCTGCTCGGTGGTCGCGATCAGCGCGAGGTCCTCGGGGCGGGCAGTGCCGACCGCGACCGTGATCGCGGAGTCGGCGACCCATCCCTCGACGTTGCACGCGAAGTCGAGGCTGACCAGGTCGCCGTCGGCAAGCACGTAGTCGTGCGGAAGACCGTGCAGGACCGCGTCGTTGACAGATGTGCACAGCACCTTGCCGAACGGCGATGCGCCGAACGACGGGTGGTAGTCGATGTAGCACGACTCCGCACCGCGGTCACGGATCATCTGGTGTGCCAGGGCATCGAGCTCGAGCAGGTTCACCCCGACATCAGCCTTCGCGGCCAGCGCGGTCAGGACTTCGCCGACGAACTGGCCCGCGGGTCGCATCTGCTGGACCTGGGCGGGGGACAAGAGCTCGATCATGCAGCGAGCCTAGAACAGGTGACGACGTAGGACGTCCCGCACCCCGACCGTGAGGGCGGCCGGAGTGCGGGACGTCAGGATGCAGCGACTCAGTTGCCGGGCGGCTGTGCGCCGACCACCCACATCGCGAAGAACTGGGACCCGCCGCCGTACGCATGCCCGAGGGTCCGTCGTACGCCGTCGATCTGGTGTTCCCCCGCGCGACCGCGGACCTGCAGGGCCGCCTCGGCGAACCGCAGCATGCCGGAGGCGCCGATCGGGTTGGAGGAGAGGACGCCGCCCGAGGAGTTCACCGGCAACTTGCCGGTCATGGCGGTGGCGCCGGACTCGGTGAGCTTCCAGCCCTCGCCCTCTGCAGCGAAGCCGAGGTTCTCCATCCACATCGGCTCGAACCACGAGAACGGCACGTAGATCTCGGCCGCGTCGATCTCCTCGAGGGGGTTGGTGATTCCCGCCTGCTTCCACAGGGCGGCAGCAGCTTCGCGGCCGGCCAGCGGATTGACCTGGTCACGTTCTGCGGCGGTGGTCATCTCCGAGCGCATCACGGTGCCGTGGATCCAGGCAGGGGAGTCCGACCCGCGCGCGGTGTCCTCGTCCGCGATGACCAGCGCACAGGCGCCGTCGGAGGACGGGCAGGTCTCGTCATAGCGGATCGGGTCCCAGAGCATCTGCGACGCGAGCACGGTGTCCACCGTGGTGCCCTCGTTGTGCAGGTGCGCGTAGGGGTTCTTCAAGGCATTGGTGCGGTCCTTGGCGGCCACAATGGCGCCGATGTGGGTTGGCGCTCCGGAGCGACGGATGTAGGAGCGGACGTGCGGGGCGAAGTAGCCACCCGCGCCGGCGTGCACCGGCATCACGAACGGCACCGGGACCGAGAGGGCCCACATGGCGTTCGACTCCGACTGCTTCTCGAAGGAGACCGTCAGCACCCGCTTGTGCACGCCCGCCTGCACCAGCGACGCCGCGACGATGGCGGTCGAGCCGCCGACCGAACCCGCCGTGTGCACGCGGAGCAGGGGCTTGCCGGCCGCGCCGAGAGCCTCGGCGAGGAAGAGCTCCGGCATCATCACGCCCTCGAACAGGTCGGGGGCCTTGCCGACGACGACCGCGTCGATGTCGTCGAAACTCATGTTGGCATCGAGGAGCGCACGGTCGATCGCTTCGCGACAGAGGCCGGCGATCGACACGTCGGCGCGGACCGACCGGTGGTGGGTCTGGCCGACGCCGACCACCGCTGCGAGCTGCTTGGCCATCAGTTGCTCCCATCCATGACGCAGAAGAGGTTCTGCTGCAGTGCCGGCCCCGAGGTGGCGTGCGCGAGGACCTTGTCGGCCGAGCCGTCCCAGACGCGGCGAGCGGCCTCGCCGATCCGGTTGAGGCCGGCGGTGAACATCGGGTTCGACGCGAGCGCGCCACCCGAGGGGTTGATCGTGACGTCGTCGCCGAGTCCGGCCTCCCGGCGCAGGATCAGTTCCTGGTGGCTGAACGGCGCGTGCAGTTCGGCGACCTGGACGCCGTCGAGGTCCAACGCCGCGGCGGCGGCGCGGGCCGACGGTGACTCGGTGAGCTTGCGGGCACCCAGGTGCATCGGGTCGATGCGGTGCTGGAGGCCGGTGATCCATGCCGGACGGTCCTGGACGCGTCGTGCCACGTCACCGGCAGCGAGCACGATGCCGGCCGCGCCGTCGGTGACCGGTGCGCAGTCGTGCTTGCGCAGCGGGTCGGCATACATCGGCCGCGCGAGGAGTTCGTCGACCGACGACCCACCCTTGCGTACGGCGTACTCGTTCTTCTCGGCAGCGGTGAGGGAGCGGTTGACCACCTCGGCCATCTCCCGTTCGGTCCACAGACCGGCGTCGAGGCCCTGCCGGGCCTGGAGTCCGGCGATCGACACGGTGTCGGGCCACAGCGGGGTCATGGTGAGCGGGTCGAACTGCAGGGCGAGGACACGCCGGAGTGTCCCTGCTGAGCTCTTGCCGAACCCGTAGACGAGCGCGGTGTCGACCTCGCCGGTCTGGATCTTCAGCCACGCCTCGTAGAGCGCCCAGGCCGCGTCCATCTCGACGTGCGACTCGTTGACCGGAGGCAGCACTCCGATCGCGTCGATCGCGCTGACGAACGAGAACGACCGGCCGGCGAGGTAGTCGGAGGACCCGGAGCACCAGAAGCCGATGTCCTTCTTCGTCCACCCGGTCTGCTCGTAGCACTCGCCGAAGATCGGCACGAGCAGCTCGGCACAGGTCGGCGACCCGTCGTAGTCCTGCATCTGTCGCTGGGCGAACCCGACGACGGCAACGTCACGCATGTTGGCTCCAAGCCGGGCCGACAGCGTGTCGCACGGCGGCGAAGCGGCACGGAGCACGGTGCTCGGGCCGAAGGCTCGGGC
>JBEBTI010000209.1:0-5653 GCA_040393845.1 Nocardioides daejeonensis | reverse complement strand
GTCATCGAGGACATCGAGATGCGCACCATCAAGGGAGAAGACAGGGAATACCTGGTTCTCCGCATCGTTGCCCAGCAGGATCTGGTGGTTCGAGTTCCAGCCTGCAACCTGGATCTGGTCGGAGTCCGCGACGTCGTGGACAAGGCTGGCCTGGAGCGTGTGTTCGACGTCCTGAGGGCGGCTCAGGTCGAGGAACCGACCAACTGGTCGCGTCGTTACAAGGCGAACCTCGAGAAGTTGCACTCGGGTGACGTGATGAAGGTGGCAGAGGTCGTCCGTGACCTGTGGCGCCGTGAGCGTGACCGCGGCCTGTCCGCAGGCGAGAAGCGGATGCTGGCGAAGGCCCGGCAGATTCTCGTCTCCGAGCTGGCACTGGCCGAGCACACCAACGAGGACAAGGCAGAGATCATCCTCGACGAGGTGCTCGCCTCCTGACCGGGGCCACCCACAACAACCACGCGAGGCCCTCCGTCCACCCGGACGGAGGGCCTCGTGCTCTGTCTCCCCAGCGCTGCTGCCGCTCCTGACGTCGTCGTGAGGTCGTGAGCAGGAGTTGATCGGCAGGCACCACCGCCTGACGCGGGTGGTTCACATCGGGTTCCTAGCGTCACTCAGACGATGCCCCCGCCCGATCGGGCGCCGGCCGACAGGAGCCCCCCATGACCACCCTGCACCCGAGACTCCGCCACGGGACGGCGTACTCGCCCGGCGGCACGACCGTCGCCGACTGGCGTCCGGAGGACCCGCAGTTCTGGGCAGCCGGCGGCGCCCGCGTGGCCCGCCGCAACCTGGCCTGGTCGATCTTCGCCGAGCACCTCGGCTTCTCGGTCTGGCTGATCTGGAGCGTCAGTTCGGCCTATCTGCTCTCGATGGGCTTCGACTTCACCGCGCAGGAACTGTTCCTCGTCGTCGCGGCACCCAACCTGGTCGGCTCCCTGGTGCGGCTGCCCTACACCTTTGCGGTGCCGAGGTTCGGTGGCCGCAACTGGACGACGGTGAGCGCCCTGCTGCTCCTCGTGCCGACGCTGCTCTTCGCCTTCTTCGTGCAGCGCCCGGACACCCCGCTGTGGGTCTTCGTCGCGATCGCCGCCACTGCGGGTCTGGGTGGCGGCAACTTCGCCTCCTCGATGGCCAACATCAACTTCTTCTATCCCGCGGCGCGCAAGGGCACGGCCCTCGGACTCAACGCAGCTGGCGGCAACCTCGGGGTCGCGATCATCCAGTTCTTCGTCCCGGTGCTGGTCGGGGGCGCGGGCATCTTCGGTGTGGTGCAGGCCAGCGACGGTGGCATCCACCTCGAGCGGGCGGCGTACCTCTATGCGGGGCTCGCACTCGTCGCGGCAGCCGGCGCGTGGTGGGGGATGAACAACCTGGCGGTGGCCAGCGCCAGTCCGCGCCAGTCGTTGGCGGTGCTGCGGCACAAGCACACGTGGGTGGTGTCGTTCCTGTACATCGGCACCTTCGGCTCGTTCATCGGCTATTCGGCGGCAATGCCGTTGCTGATCAAGATCAACTTCTGGGTGCCGGGTGGCGGACCGTCCGGTACCGGCATCCTGTTTGCCCACTACGCGTTCCTCGGAGCGCTGGTCGGCTCGGTCGCACGGCCGCTCGGGGGCTGGTTGGCAGACCGGTACGGCGGCGCGCGGGTCACGGCCTGGAGCTTCGTCGGCATGGGGATCGGCACCGCTGGGGTGCTCTGGACGCAAAACCGGTTGACGCCCAATCCGGAGCAGACGCCGGCGATCGCGCAGACGAACCAGGAGTGGTTCCCGATCTTCCTGCTCGCCTTCCTGTTCATCTTTGCCTCCAGCGGCATCGGCAACGGGTCGACTTATCGGATGATCCCGCCGATCTGGGCACGGCGGGCGCGGGCCGCGGGTCCTGATGGCAGTGCTGAGCAGGCCCGCGCGCTGGAGCAGGCGACCCGCAATGCGTCGGCGGTGATCGGCATCGCCGGGGCGATCGGAGCGCTGGGAGGGTTCCTGATCCCGATGTCCTTCGGTGCGCCGTGGGTCGACGACCCGGCCGCCTCGATCCGGTCCGCCTTCGTGGTCTTCCTCGGCTTCTACGGGGTGTGCCTGGTCGTGACGTGGTTCGTCTACCTGCGGCGTCGCTTCCTGGTCGCGCGCGTGCCCAGCTTGGCCGGGGCCGGGATCTGATGAGCACAGCGACGCACTGCCCCTACTGCTCGCTGCAGTGCGGCCTGCGGCTCATCGGCACCCGCCGGCCGGAGGTCGGAGTGTGGGAGGAGTTCCCGGTCAACGGTGGATCCCTGTGTCGCAAGGGATGGAGTGCTGCCGGCCTCCTCCGTCATCGGGAACGGCTCACCGTGCCGCTGGTGCGTGACCGCGCCACCGGGGAACTGACGCCGGTCGCGTGGGAGGAGGCGCTCGACCTGGTCGCCGACCGACTCCTGCAGGTGCAGGCTGAGGCAGGCCCGGACGGAGTCGCCGTCTTCGGTGGCGGCGGGCTCACCAACGAGAAGGCCTACCTGCTCGGAAAGTTTGCGCGGGTCGCCCTCGGCACGAGCCAGATCGATTACAACGGCCGGTGGTGCATGTCGTCGGCGGCCGCTGCCGGGACCCGTGCATTCGGGACCGACCGGGGCCTGCCGTTCCCACTGGCCGACCTCGAACAGGCAGACGTGGTCCTTCTGGTTGGGTCAAACCTGGCCGAGACGATGCCGCCTGCCGCCCGACACCTGGCTGCGCTGCGCGAGCGCGGCGGCTCCCTCGTGGTGGTCGACCCCCGTCGTACGCCGACCGCCGACCTGGCCGACCACTTCGTCCAGCCGGTGCCCGGTGGTGATCTCGCCGTGGCCCTCGGGCTGTTGCACCTGGTGGTCGCCGCCGGAGGTGTCGATGCGGCGTACGTCGAGTCACGGACCGTCGGTTACGACGCGGTGCGGGACTCGGTGGCGGCTTGGTGGCCGGAGCGGGTCGAACGTGTCAGCGGCGTCGCGGCCGAGCAACTGCGCGAACTCGCCGACCTGCTCGTCGACGCCGGACGCGTGATGGTGTTGACCGCCCGGGGCGCAGAACAGCACGCCACGGGCACCGACACCGTTCTGGCATGGATCAACCTGGCGCTTGCGTTGGGGGCGCCGGGCACGCCGTACGCCGGCTACGGCTGCCTGACCGGACAGGGCAACGGTCAGGGTGGACGGGAGCACGGGCAGAAGGCGGATCAGTTGCCGGGCAGTCGGATGATCGACGACCCGGCAGCGCGCAAGCACGTGGCCGGAGTGTGGGGAGTCGAGCCGAGTTCGCTCCCGGGCAAGGGGCGCTCGGCGACGGAACTGCTCGATGCGCTCGGCGCCGACGACGGACCGAAGGCGCTGCTGGTCTTCGGCTCCAACATCGTCGTCTCGGCGCCCAACGCTTCGTCGGTGTCGGAGCGACTCGATGCCCTTGACCTGTTGGTGGTTGCCGACTTCGTGATGTCGGAGACAGCGGCACGCGCCGATGTCGTTCTTCCCGTGACGCAGTGGGCCGAGGAGTCCGGCACGATGACGAACCTGGAGGGCCGGGTGATCCGCAGGGTGAAGGCAATCGACCCTCCGCCGGGGGTTCGCAGCGACCTCGATCTCCTTGCTGGGTTGGCGTCCCGCCTCGGCTCGATGGCCGCTTTCCCCACCGACCCCGAGGTGGTCTTCGACGAGTTGCGGCGCGCATCTGCAGGCGGGCGCGCCGACTATGCGGGCATCACGTGGCAGCGGATCGCCGACGAAGGCGGGGTCTTCTGGCCCTGCCCCACCGAAGACCACCCCGGCACGCCGCGGATGTTTCTCGACGCCTTCGACCACGACGACGGCAGGGCTCGGTTCCACGTCGTCGACCACCGTGGACCGGCCGAGCCGCCGGATGCGGAGTATCCGATCCACCTCACCACCGGCCGGGTGCTCGGTCAATACCAGACGGGTGCCCAGACGCGCCGCATCCGCGACCTGCCCGACACGGGGCCGTTCGTCGAACTGCATCCGCAGCTCGCACGACGGTTGGCGATCAACGAGGGGGACGTCGTCCTGCTGAGTACACGACGGGGAGACCTGCAGGTGCCTGCGCGGTTGGGATCCGCGATCCGACCCGACACCGTCTTCGTGCCGTTCCACTGGGTCGGCGCGAACCTGCTCACCAACAATGTGTTGGACCCGATCTCGCGGATGCCGGAGTTCAAAGTGTGCGCGGTCCGCGTGACTGCATCCGGCGACCGGACTGCGTCGTGATCCCGGCGACGGGTCGCGAACGCCTCGTGGTGATCGGCAACGGAATGGCGGCGACCCGGTTGTGTGAGGAGCTGGTGGCGCGTGGGTACGACGGCACCGTGACCGTGCTGGGCGACGAGCCGGGACCGTCGTACAACCGGATCCTGTTGTCCGCGGTGCTCGAGGGCACCCATGCTCTCGACACACTGACGTTGCGGGACCCCTCGTGGCACGCGACCCACGGCATCGACCTGCGTGCGGGCGCGCGGGTGCTCGACCTCGACCTCGAGCGCCGTGAAGTGATGTTGGTCGATGGGACCCGGATCGGGTTCGACAAGGTGGTGCTGGCGACCGGTTCGATCCCGACACTGCCGCCGATCCGTGGCGTCGTGCAACTGGACGGGCAGTTGCACCCCAAGGTGCACGCGTTCCGGTCACTCGCAGACTGCCTCCGGCTGATGGGTGCACTGCCCGGTGCCAGTCGGGCAGTGGTCGTGGGCGGCGGTCTCCTCGGGCTGCAGGTGGCGCGGGCGCTGAGCGTGCGAGGCATCGCCACCGAGGTGGTCGAAGGTGCCGAACACCTGCTCGCGCGTCAGGTCGATGCGCAGGGAGCTGCGGTGCTGCGACGCAGGCTGGAGCGACTCGGCACGGAGGTCTACACCGGTGCTCGGGTTGTCCGACTGACTCCCGACGGGGTGCGGCTGGACAACGGCCACGAGTTGGATACCGACCTGGTCGTGCTCACCGCGGGCGGTCGGCCGTCGACTGCTCTCGCTCGTGGTGCGGGCGTGTTCGTCCGTCACGGGATCGTTGTCGACCGCCACCTCAGGTCGGTCACCGACCCGTGCGTGCACGCGATCGGCGACTGTGCCGAGTTCGGTGGTCGCACCCACGGGTTTGTCGCTCCGGCGTGGGAACAGGCGTCGCTCCTTGCCGAGGTGCTCACCGCATCCGACTCCGGGAGCCCACTGCCGTCGTACGTCGGTGCCCGCACCGTTGCTCGTCTGCGAGCGACTGGTCTCGACGTGGCGGTGCTCGGGGATCCGGAGCGGGCCGAAGGCGACGTGGTCGAGGTGACCAACCCGATTGCGGGGAGCCACCGCAAGTTGGTCGTGCACGGCGGAGTGATCACTGCGGGCGTCCTGGTCGGCGACCTCAGCCGGATCGGCCTGATCACCCAGTTCCATGACCGGGGCACGGTGCTGGGCGCCCATGAGCCCGGAGAACTTCTGCTGGCAGAACGTCCGGTGGACGAGATGACCATGCTGCCGGACGACGCCGAGGTCTGTGCGTGCGCCGGGGTCACTGCTGGTCGCCTGCGGGTCTGCACTTCGCTCGCCGAGGCCCGCGAACGCACCCGCGCCACCACCGGATGTGGGGGCTGCGTCTCGCTCGTCGAGCGTCTGGTCGGGACGACCACCGGCGGCTGACCGCAACTCACAGTTCGGC
>JBEBTI010000208.1:0-5660 GCA_040393845.1 Nocardioides daejeonensis | reverse complement strand
CCGCGGCAGGTAGGTTGTCCCCCGAGTTGCTCGCCGTCCCCCAGGAGTTCCCGTGCCCGGCCCCCGCATGACCGTTGACCGTGAGGCGATCGTCCCGGCGGTGATCGGAGCCGTGCCGGCAGCGGTCGCGTTGGCCGCAGGTCGTCGTCGTACCGCCGCTGCTCTGCTCGCCCTGCCCGCTGGTCTGGTGGCGTTCTTCCGCGACCCGGAGCGCACCTGTGACACCACTCCCGTCGATGAGGACACGGTCGTCTCGCCCGCGGACGGCCGGGTGATGCACGCCGGACCCGGTCAGCCGGAGGTGGCGCCCGACGGCGAGTGGCAGCAGGTGAGCATCTTCCTGTCGGTCTTCGACGTGCACATCAACCGAGCGCCGTACGGCGGCACCGTCGAGTCGGTGAGCTATCGGCCCGGCAAGTGGTTGGCGGCCTACAAGTTCGAGAGTGCCTTCGAGAACGAGCGGGCCGACATCGTGATGACCCGCACCGTCCGCGGTGAGCGGCGCCGCTATGTCTTCCGTCAGATCGTCGGTCTGGTCGCGCGTCGTGTGGTGACCCGGATCCAGGCCGGTGACGAGGTGGCCACGGGCGGCCGGATCGGGCTGATGAAGTTCGGCTCGCGCATGGATGTCTTCCTGCCGCCCGAGGTGGCGCTCCAGGTCGCCACCGGCGACCGCGTGGTCGCGGGGGAGACGGTGCTCGGTCGGTGGCCCGGACCCACGGATCGCGCGTGAGCATGGGGCCGTCGCGCAAGCGCAGGTTTGCCCGGTGGCGTCTGGAGTCGCACTCCGGCGCTGACGTGGTCTCGCTGCGCCAACTCGGCGCACGCGAGCAGTTGCGCGTGACGGCACCGTCTCTGATCACGACTCTCAACATGGCCTGCGGGTTCTCGTCGGTGCTGCTCGCCACCAAGGAGCATTTCACCTTGGCCGCGGTGCTGATCGCGGTGGCCGTGGTCTTCGACATCGCCGACGGAGCGGTCGCCCGGCTGGTTGGCGCCACATCGCCGTTCGGCATCCAGCTCGACTCGCTGGCCGATCTGGTCTCCTTCGGGCTCGCGCCGGCGTTCCTGGTCTATGCGTGGGTGCTGCCGGAGTGGCCGGTGGTGGCCTGGGTCGCGGCGTTCCTGTGGTTGGCGTGTGCGGCGTTCCGACTGGCCCGGTTCAACTTCACGATCGATCCCACCGACGACAAGCGTTACTTCATCGGTCTGCCCTCACCGGCCGGTGCCGCGATCGTGATGTCGACGGTGCTGGCCCTCGAACGTCCCGACGCGGCCGGCCTCGGGGTCGGTCCGTCGATGTTGGCTCCGGTGCTGATCAGTCTGGTGCCGGCCTGGTTGATGGTGAGCACAGTGCGGTTCCGTTCGTTCCGCGACCTCGTCTCACCCCGCACCCGTCAGGCCCGCCTCACCACCGGCGTGGTGGTGCTCGCGGTCATCATCGGTCTGGTTCTCGCCCCGGCTGCGACCCTCTTCGTGGCCGCCTACACCTATCTCCTCACCGCACCCCTCGGCGCGCTCACCTCTCCGCTCCGCCGCCGGCTCCTCGGCGAAGAGTCGGTCGCTCCGCCCCGCAGACGTCAGCAGTCGGTCTTCCTGCCCCTGGCCGGCAACGACGAGTTCGACCCGGCCGACGACTGAGAGCCACGCCGTACGACGTCCCTTGGGCCAGCTTCGATGTGCACTGGTGGCTCGGTATGGCCGAGATCAGCACCACGGCTGCACATCGAGCCTCTCGGGGCATCGGCCTCGAGCGTGTCGGCCCAGATAGCGCTGACCGCCGACCAGCTGCTCGCCCGCTCAGCCGAGGGCGATCGTCGCCTCCAGCACGAACTGGGGGTCGGCCAACCGGTCGCCGAAGAGTTCCCGGAGCCGGCCGACGCGATAGCGGACCGTCTGCGGGTGCACGAACAGCGCCGCGGCGATGTCGTCACGTCGGCCCTGATGGAGCAGCCAGGCGCGCAGGGTCTCGGTGAGCTTGTCGACGGTCGAGGGACGCAGGCCGACCATCGGAGCGAGGACACGAGTACGGAGTGCCTCGAGAGCATCGCGGTCGGCGGTCAGCACCAGCGGCACGAGGTGGTCGTGCACGTCGGCCGAGGCGGTCGGTTCGAGGCCCAGGTTCACCGCGCGCAGCGTGTGGAGGTACGACGTACGGGCGTCCTGCCACCGCGAGCTGGGACCGACCATCGCCTCCCGGTCGGCCAGAGCGGTCAGGAGTTCGTGCCGCGCAGGATCGGAGAGGTCGGCGGCGAGCAGGACGGCCAGATGGAGATGCTCTCCGAGCCCGGGGTCGTCCGAACTCGCCAGCAGGGTACGGGCGTCGAGCTGGGAGCGGACCGCGCCCACCATCGACTCGGGGAGCACCACCGCGGTCAGCGTGGTCGGCGGGGACCAGCCGGCGCGCTCGACGAGGGTGGTCAAGGTGGCGTCGTCGGCGCCGGCCAGCAAACTGTCGGCGAGCCGCTCGAGGTGCCGTTCGCGGACCCGGCCCGAGGTGGACAGCTCGTCGGCATGGCCTGACACGCTGGTCGAGGAGAGCTGGTCGATGTAGTCGAAGACCACCTCGGCAAACGCCGCCAGCTGGCCCGGGGCGAGACCGGCGTCGACGGCGTTGAGGCTGAGTTCGTGCCATGCAGTGCGGGCCCCGACCCGGTACGCCGCCGCGAGGGCATCCATCGTGCGACCGCTGCGTGCTTCGCCGCGGCCCAATGCATAGGCCGCCTCGACGACCGGCTCGATGCCGCGGGCACCGTCCTTGTCGGTGGAGACCATGTCGAGGAAGCCGCCGAGCGCGATCATCACCGCGCTCTCGATGTTCCGGCCCATCCGGCCGCGGAACGGCTCGGAGTACGACGGCACCTCGCGGATCACGGTGTCGATGACGCGCTGCGCGGCAACCGGCAACTCGGCCCGCATGGCGGCGACGACATCGTCTGGCAGGCGTAGGTTGCTGCCGTGGCTCCGGTCGCTCATCGGCCTTCTTCACTCTCCACGAACAAAAGAGTACCGCGGATTCACGCAGACGAGGTCATGAGTTTTCGCGGGCAACCGCGCAGGATTGAGTCATGGCCACCCTTGACGCTCCACGTCCCACGCTCCGGCGTTCCGGACGACTGCGTGACGCCGTAGTCCGGGCTGTCGAGTCGGCGACCACGCCGTTGCTCCCGGCCGACTACCTCGACCTGTTCGCACCCCTGCGCTCGGGTGCCGACCTGCGGGGTCGGATCGTCTCCGTGACCCCTGAGACCGCCGATGCCGCGACGATCGAGATCCAGGCCGGTGCCGACTGGGCCGGTCACGTCCCGGGGCAGTACCTCCGGATCGGCGTCGACGTCGACGGCGTGCGCCAGTGGCGCGCCTACTCGCTCACCCACGGCCCGCGGGCCGACCGGCACATCACCATCACCGTGAAGGCCGTGCCGGACGGCGTGGTCAGCAACCACCTGGTGCACGCCGTACGCCCCGGCACGCTGGTCCACCTCGAGCAGGCCACCGGCGACTTCGTGCTGCCCGACCTCACCATTACGCCACCGAAGTTCCTCTTCGTCACCGCCGGCTCCGGCGTGACCCCGGTCGTCGGCATGCTGCGCAACCTCTTCCCGGCCACCGACAGCGGTGTGATCGGTCTCGACCGGGCCGACCGACAGCTCGACATCACCGTCGTACACGTCGCACCGAGTGAGCCCGACTCGATCTTCATCGACAACCTGCGGGCGCTGCACGACGCCGGCGCGATCAACCTGGTTGCCCGCTACGACGACGTGCACGGCCTCCTCGACGTCAACGACCTCGAGTCGATGGTGCCCGACCTGGGCGAGCGGACGACGTACGCCTGCGGTCCCGGTGGCCTGCTCGACGCGCTGGCCCGCCACCACGAGGCACTCGGACTCCCCTTGTACGTCGAGCAGTTCCGTCCGGTGACCATCGTCGCCGGCGACGGCGGCACCGTCACCCTGGAGAAGTCGGGCGTGGAGATCGAGCTCGACGGCGCGACCACCATCCTCGACGCTGCCGAAGAGGCTGGCGTGCTGATGCCCAGCGGATGCCGGATGGGCATCTGCATGGGCTGCGTGCTGCCGATGCGCGAGGGCTCCGTGCGCGACCTGCGCAACGGTGAGATCACCACTGCCACGCCGGGTGAGACCGACCCCGGCGGCGTCTCGATCCAGACCTGCATCAGCGCCCCCGCCGGCGCGTGCCACATCGACCACTGACCGCCCGCCGACCCACACTGCTGGAGGGAAACCCATGACCACGATCACCAGGAAGCCCGTGAACCCGACCGATCACCTCACCCCCGAGGACATCGAGCAGATCGGCTTCGAGCTCGACGCGATCCGTCAGGACATCATCGACTCACGCGGTGCCAGGGACGCGGCCTACATCCGCAAGGTGGTCGACAGCCAGCGCAAGCTGGAACTGGCCAGCCGGGCGGTGCTGTTGTTCAGCGCCTTCCCGCCGGCCTGGATCCTCGGCACCGCTGGGCTCAGCGCAGCCAAGATCCTTGAAAACATGGAGATCGGGCACAACATCATGCACGGCCAGTGGGACTGGATGCGTGACCCCAAGATCCACTCGACGACGTGGGAGTGGGACAACGCCTCGACCTCCGAGGCATGGAAGCACTCGCACAACCAGGTGCACCACACCTACACGAACATCGTGGGCAAGGACAACGACCTCGGCTACGGCATCATGCGCGTTGACGAGGACCAGCGGTGGCAGCCGTTCTACCTCGGCCAGCCGGCCTGGAACTTCATCAACGCCTGCTTCTTCGAATACGGCATCGCGGCCTATGACCTCGAGCTGGGCAAGAACCTGAAGATCCCGAAGGAGAAGCGTTCCGCCGAGTTCAAGCGTGGCGTCAAGCAGACCCTGAAGAAGATCCGCGGCCAGGTAACGAAGGACTATGTCGTGCACCCGGCGCTGTCGATCCCGACCGGCTCCTTCCTGCCGACCCTGGCGGCCAACTTCACCGCCAACCTGGTCCGCAACCTGTGGACGCACTCGGTGATCATGTGCGGTCACTTCCCCGAAGGTGTCGAGACGTTCGAGCGTGCCGCGATTCCCGAGAAGGAGACCCGCGGCGAGTGGTACGTCCGCCAGATGCTCGGTTCGGCGAACATCACCGGCTCGAAGGCGATGCACATGGCCACCGGCAACCTGAGCTTCCAGATCGAACACCACCTCTTCCCTGACCTGCCCTCCAACCGTTACGCCGAGGTCGCCCCGAAGGTGAAGGCGCTGTTCGAGAAATACGACCTCAACTACCACGAGGCGTCGCTCCCGGCCCAGGTCGCCAGCGCGTGGCACAAGGTCTTCCGGCTCTCGCTGCCCAACGGCTGGTTGGCCAACACCAATCTCACAAACCTGCCCCAGCAGGTGGGCCTGCTGCACAAGCTCACCACCGGCGGCCCCAAGGTGCGACGGGCGTACGACGCTGGGCAGCGTCGCGCCGAACGTCAAGCTCGCGAAGCCGTCGCCGCCTGACGAACCTTCACAAGACCCACGCGAGCTGACAGAAAACCCGCGCGAACCTGCAGTGGTCGAGACTGACTGCTGCAGGTTCGTGACGTTTGCGCCCACCCGACGGGCCATTCGCGCGTACTCGAGCGGCCAGAAGTGCGTACTCGACGGGCCAGAAGTGCGTACTCGAC
>JBEBTI010000207.1:0-5728 GCA_040393845.1 Nocardioides daejeonensis | reverse complement strand
AAGCTGCTGCCACTCAGCGTGGTCTGAGCGCCACCTGCCCGTGTGCGTGCGTGATTCCCCGCACAGGTGGGTACGTCGTCACTTTGATACTGAGGTTTCAGTATCAAAGTGACGACTGTCCCCACAAAGTCGTTCCACGCTCGCGCAACATCGGCGTACGCAACCCCCAGTTCGGCGTACGCAACTTGCAGTTCGGCGTACGCAACTTGCAGTTCGGGGTCAGGGGAGGAGGGGCTTGGTGAGGAGCGTGAACTCGAGGTCGTCGCGTTGGGGAATGCCGAAGCGGTCGTCGCCGTAGGGAAACGGGGAGCGCTGCCCGGTGTCGGTGTAGCCGCGGCGGGTGTAGTAGGCGATCAGGTCGGTGCGCTGTCGGATCACGGTCATCTCGAGGTGGCTGCTCGACCAGGTGTCACGGGCGAAGGCCTCGGCGCGGGCGAGCACCTGCTTGCCGATCCCGCCGCCCTGCGTCGTGGGCGTCACGGCGAACATCCCGAAGTAGGCGGTCGGGCCTCGGCGCTGCAGGTTGCAGCAGGCGACCAGGGTCGTGCCGTGGTGGGCGAGGAGCACCACGCTTCCGGGGGCGGCCAAGATGCTGAGCACCTCGTCGCGATCGGTGCGTTGGCCCTGCAGGAGATCCGCCTCGGTGGTCCAGCCGACACGACTCGACTCGCCGCGATAGGCAGACTCGACCAGCGCCACGACGGCATCGGCGTCGTCGGGTGTCGCGGTTCGATGGGTCAGCTCGCTCATCGTGTCGCCTTCCTGAGCTGGTCCTCGATGAAGTGCGGTTTGGCGGCATACAGGCCCGTCAGTGCCTGCGGCACCGCCATCGCCAGCAGGAACCACAACGGCACCGTCCAGCCACCCGACGCGTCGTACAACGCGCCGACCGCAAACGGACCCGCCGCAGCCAGCAGGTAGCCCGCGGACTGGGTGAAGCCCGACAGCGCTGCGGTTCCGGACGGGGTGCGTGAACGGAGTCCGATCATGGTGAGGATCAACGGGAAGGTGCAGGCGCCGATCCCGACGACGACGGCCCAGACCACCGCCAACGAGTACGGCGCCACCAGCAGTCCCACATAACCCACCGGATAACAGGCCATCACCGCCAAGAGCAGCCCGCGTTGGTCGGTACGGCGGGCCGCAGCGGCCGGGATCCACAGCGACAGCGGGATGCTGACCGCCGCGAGGAGTCCGACGAGAGCGCCGGCTGCCGTGGGTGACCACCCTGAGTCGCGCCACAGTTGTGCGAACCAGCCGAAGATCGCGTAGGCCTGCATCGACTGCAGTCCGAAAAAGGCAGCCATCGCCAGGCCGAGTCTGGTCCGAGCGACCTGCCCGAGCGTGACGTCGTGCGGTTCCGAAGCCGGCGTGCGGTCATGGGCGACCAGCCCGAGCCACGGCAGTGCCGCCACGACAGCCACCACCGCCCACACGCCCAGACCGACGCGCCAGCCACCGAAGTTCTCCGCGATCGGGACCGTCAGCGTCAACGCGCAGGTGAGTCCGACCGCCAAGGACGTGGTGTAGGCCGCGGTCATCATCCCGACCCGGTCGGGGAAGTGCAGCTTCACCAACGAGGGCAGCAACACGTTGGCTGCGGCCATGCCGGCCAGCGCCACCATCGACAGGAGGAGGAAGGCAGCCGGGCTGTCGACGTTGGCCCGACTGGCCAGCCCGCCGACGACAGCCAGCAAGGAGGCCAACGTCACCCGGTGCACGCCCAACCGTCGGGCGGCCCACGGCGCAGCCGCACCGAAGAGCGCAAACGCCAGCACCGGCAGTGACGTGAGCAGTCCGGCCGTCGAGTGCGACATGCCGAGGCTGTCGGTGACCTCTTCCAGCACCGGCCCGACGCTGACCGCAGCCGGGCGCAGGTTGAAGGCGAGCACGACGATCCCGATCAGGATCAGCAGGTGCTGACGCCCCAGAGCGGGACGAGGCGGGGAGGCGGACACGTCGTCCATGCTCTCCCCGCCCCGTACGTCGGCACGAACCGGGTCCGTGCCGGCCCGCAGGTTCAGCCGATCTTGCTCTTGAGGTTGCCGCCGTCAGCTCGCTCGACGTAGCAGACCACGGTGTCGCCCACCTCTCCCGGCGGATCCTCCATGACGCCCCGCGTCACCAGGTTGCCCTCGGACTCGACCGCCGCACGTAGGTCTGCAGACATCGCCTCCTGGCAGAACATCGGCACGGACAGTGCCTGCTCGGGCGACGAGAGGTCCGTGACCGCGACGATCTGCGCGTCGTGCGAGTCGTCGCAGTCGGCCTTCATCATCCCGATCGTGTTGTCGTCGTCGTCGGACTCTTCGATGTTCACGCACTGGCCGACCTCGGCGTTGTCGGGCGTGACGATCTGGTTCCAGCCCCAGATGCCGAGCGCGACCACCGCACCGGCGACGAGAGTCAGCACCAGACCGACCGGGATGGCGGCGATCGCGGCCCATCGGCCGCGGCGCTGACCGCCCTTGGTCCGGGCCAGGCCGAAGAAGGCCATCACCACGCCGACCAGCGAGAGACAGCAGGTGAGGCTCAGCACGAAGGCGGCGATCGAGACGCCGTCGTTCGGCTTGGCCGCGTCATTGCCGCCCTGCCACGCGCCGTACTGCCCCGGCTGGCCGAACTGTCCGGGCTGGCCGTACTGACCCTCGGGCTGTCCGTAGCCGCCGTAGGCGCCGGGCTGGCCGTACTGCTGGCTCGGGTCGCCGTACTGCTGACCGGAGGCGCTCGGGTCAGGCTGGCCGTACGACGGGGGTTGGTTCGACCCGTAGGACGGCGGTTGGTCCGATCCGTAGGACGGCGGTTGGTTGGGGTCTCGGTCGTCCCCGGAGCCGGGGTACGAAGGAGGTTGCGTCATCTCAGTCCTCTGCGTCGGTGTCCAGTGATCCCATCATGGTCGGTCCGGTCAGCCCGCGACCAGTCACGTCGCGAACGAGGCACACCACGTCGTCTCCGGCGGCGATCGGTACGTCGACGGCGAGCGGGCGCACCTCGAGGTCGAGTTCAGAGATCTCCTCCAGCGGCAGGGGAGCAACGCCGGCGCACTGTTCTCCGGCAGGCTCGAATGTGTCGGCGGAGACCGCTGCGGACACGATCGCGAAGACCTCGGCAGCGTGCCGCTCGGTGCAGTCCACCCGCGTCAGGTCGTCGAGGTTCAGGTCCGCCTCGTCGAACTCCCGGGGTGAGCTGGCCAACGCATCGCTGGTCAGGCAGTCGCCTGCGGCCAGGTCGGTCAACTCCAGGCGTTTCGGCGTCAGGTGCTGCACCACCATCGTGATCGTCACCGCCAGTACGACGAGCAGTGCCACCCCGAGCACGGTCAGGGTGGCCGGGTGGACCTGGCGGCGTGGAGCGGCGACCTTCGTGGTCGCGACCCCCTCGACGGGGGCCGTCTGCCCGCGCCAGAGCGGTTGGCGGGCGTGCCCGTCGGGGTCGCTGGGATCCACGAAGCGCACTGTCCTTCCCTCAGGTGTCGCTGCAGCCAGCAGGCTACACAGGCCGCGAAGGGTCGACGGCCGACCGCGCGTGGCCGGTCGGTGCGGTTCGCTGCGCGGGGTGTCACGTCGGTCCGTGATGCGTTGGGGACCGACAATGGGCTGGTGCGCCACATCGACGATGCAGAACGCCGCCGCCGGTTCCGGGTCCGTCACGGCGTCGCGCCCGACGGACGCCACCCCGACATCGCTGCCGCAGTGGCGGCGATGACTGTCCTGCATGCCACCGACACCGCCACCGTCTACCTGTCCCTGCTGGCCCGCGTCGACGCCCTGACCGTGGCCGACGTCGACCGTGCCCTGTATGACGACCGGAGTCTGGTGCGGCAGCTTGCGATGCGCCGCACGCTGTTCGCCACGCCACGTGACCTGTTGCCAGCGGTGCTCGGCAGTGCCGGTGCCCGGCTGGCAGCACAGCAGCGCCGTGGTCTGGTCCGCGATGTCGAGCGGGGCGGCCTGACCCGCGACGGCGTGACGTGGCTGGCGCGGGCCGAACAGGCGGTCCGTGACCGTCTCGCCGGTGGAGAGTCCCTCTCTGCGCCCCAACTCCGCGCCGAGGTGCCCGAGATCTCCGGTGCGCTGAACCTCAACCCCGGCACGACTTACGGTGGTGCCACGCCGGTGGCGCCGCGCGTCCTGACCGTGCTCAGTGCCGCCGGTGCGGTCGTGCGTGGCCGGCAGACGCACCACTGGCGGCTGAACCGACCGATGTGGTCCGACATGAACCACTGGGTCGGCGCGCCCGTGCCGACTGTCGACGAGCGCACGGGGTACGCCGAGCTGGTCAGCCGGTGGTTGCGCTCCTTCGGCCCCGGCACCGAGGACGACGTGGTGTGGTGGCTCGGCGCCACCAAGGGCGCGGTGCGTCGGGCGCTGGGCGACGTCGGCGCGGTCGCGGTCTCCCTGGACGGTGGCGGCACCGGTTGGGTGCTGCCCGACGACCTCGAACCCACTCCCGCAGAGGGCGAGTGGGTGGCGTTGCTGCCGGTGCTCGACCCGAGCGTGATGGGTTGGAGGGATCGACGGTTCCTGCTCGGTGACCTCGCTCAGGTGCTCTTCGACCGGACCGGCAATGCCGGCAGTACGGCGTGGGTGGACGGCCGCCCGGTCGGTTGCTGGGTGCAGGACCCGGGCGGACGAGTGGTGGTGGCGCCCTCGGTCGACGTCCCAGCACGGGCCCGAAGGGCGCTGGAGGTCGAGGCGGAGCGGATCACCGCATGGTGTGACGGCGTACCCGTCAACCAGATCTGGGTCTCGCACGCGATGAAGGAGGCGGCAGCGGCGATCTGACCTGCTCGGCGTTTCGGGCTGCAGGCGATGCCGCCGATATCGTGCGGGGGTGCGCGAACAGCCTGAGCAGCAAGCCCCGCCCGTCCAGCGACTGCGGGTCCGCTACGCGAAGCGTGGCCGACTCCGCTTCACCAGTCATCGCGACTTCAGCCGAGCCTTCGAGCGGGCGGTGTTCCGGGCCCAGATCCCGATGGCCTACTCCTCGGGCTTCAACCCGCATCCGCGGATCTCCTACGCCGGTGCTGCGCCGACCGGCTCCGCCAGCGAGGCAGAGTTCCTCGAGCTCGCGCTGGCCGAGATCGTGCAACCACAAATGGTGGCCGAGGCGCTTGCCGAGGCGTTGCCGGACGGTCTCGACGTGATGGCGGTCGTGGAGGCAGCCGGAAGCTCGCTGGCCGACCTGTTGGAAGCAAGCCAGTGGTGGATCGACCTCGAACACCCACCGGCCGCGGTCGAACCGGCGGTCGGGCAGTTCCTCGCCGCGGAAACGGTCGAGGTGGGGCGGATGACGAAGAAGGGCCTGCGCACCTTCGACTGCCGCGCCGCGGTGCTCTCGTGCGCGCCCTCCGTGACCGAGCGGGGCACCCGCCTGACGGTCGTGCTGAAGCACGGTACGCCGAGTGTCCGGCCCGACGACGTACTCACCGGACTGCGTCTCGTGAGCGGCGTCGAGCTTCCCGGGCAGCCTCTGCTGACCCGGGTTGCGCAGGGTCCGCTCAGTGACGACGGCACCGTCGGGGACCCACTCGCCTCCTGAATCCCGGCGAGCGACTCACGGCCGACGATGACCGGATCGCCCGGGCCGTGTGCGATACTCCCCAACAGGAAGTCGTGCCCAGCACGACGACCCGACGACGTTCTCGCCGGACCAGCCAGGTCCGGCACGCTGGTTGTCGGTGGTCAACTGACCGCGACGTGGCCCGGTGCTGGTGACAGCAGCACCA
>JBEBTI010000206.1:0-5807 GCA_040393845.1 Nocardioides daejeonensis | reverse complement strand
ACCGAGCCGGCGCGTACGTCGTGCAGACGCGGCACGAGGCCGGCCAGGGTGCTCTTGCCCGAACCGGTCTCTCCGACCAGGGCGAGGCTGGTCCCAGCCGGCACGGTGAGGTCGATGCCGTGCAGCACGAGGTGTTCGTCGTAGCCGAAGGTCACTCCGTTCAGCTCCACCTGTCCGCTCGGCTGGGCGAGGCGGACCGGGTGCTCGGGGTCGTCGATCTCGATGGGAAGGTCCTGGTATTCGAAGATCCGGCTGAACAGTGCCATCGAGGCGGTCAGGTCGACGCCGACGTTGAGCAGCGACATCAGGGGACGGAACAGGGTCGCCTGGAGGCCGACGAAGGCGACCAGGGTGCCGATCGTCATGCCGCCCGAGGTGGCCGGTAGTCCGGCAGCGAGGTAGATCACCGCAGGCACGGTGGCGAACAGCACGTTCATCGTCGCCATTCGCCAGCGACCGGCGAGCTGGGCGCGCACGGCAAGGTCGACCAGGTCGTCGGAGGTCCGCGTGAACCGCTCGGTCATCGTGGGTGCGGTGCCGAGCGTCTTGGTCAGCAGCGCGCCGCTGACGGAGAGACCTTCCTCGATCTGGGCATGCATCTCGGCCATCCGGCGTTGCCGGGCCGCGGTCACCTGGTGGCGCATCCGGGCCACCTGTCGGGTCAGCCAGATGGCCGGTGGCAGCACCACCAGGGAGATCAGCGCGAGCCGCCAACTGAGCGCGACCATGGCGATCGCGGTACCGACCACCACTGTGACGTTGGAGGCCAGCGAGGTCGCAGTCGAGGTCACCACGCTCTGGATGCCGCCGATGTCGCTGGTGAGTCGGCTCTGCACCTCGCCGCTGCGGGTGCGGGTGAAGAAGCCGACCGACTGGCGTTGCAGGTGGTTGAAGAGATCGGTGCGCAGCGTGTGCATGATCCGTTGGCCCATCACGGTGGCGAGCCAGGTCTGCAGGACGCCGAGCACCGCGCCGAGCACGGCCACGCCGACCATGGCTGCGACGCACCAGACCAGAAGTTGCACATCTTGGTGGGGGAGCGCCTCGTCGATGACGTGTCTGACCAGGAAGGGCTGGGCCAGACCGACGACGGATGCGGTGGTGATCAGGGCGATCACGAGGGCGATACGAGCTCGCCACGGGTGGAACAACGCCAGGATGCGGCGTACGTCGACGGGGTGCTCGACGAGTTGGGTGCGGTCTGCCTGGTCGCGCTGGGTGCGGCGCGGCCCGCGGCGGCCGTCGGAGTGAAGGGTGTCATCCATGTGACCACCTCTCTGTGGTCGGGGCCCGGGGTGTGGGCCACTGCGTACTATGCTGAGGTTACCTCACAATGAGGTGAAGGTCATGGGAGGGCGACATGACGTTCGTCGCACTGCGCTGCCTCGGCAGGCCACCGACGGCCGGTCAATGAGTAGGGTCGTGTCGTGAGTGACTCCCTCGGCGAACTGCTGCCCGACGCAGCCCGGTCCCTGCGCCGACGTTGGCTCGCCGCCCTCGCGCCGTGGGACCTGTCGCCCCACCACATCCGGGCGTTGCGCCGGATCGCGGAACTCGGGTCGCCACGACTGTCGGTGGTCGCCGAGGGTCTGCGGATCGCGCCCCGCTCGGCGACCGACGTGGTCGACGCCCTCGAAGAGCGCAGCCTCGTCGCACGGGAGCCCGACCCGAGCGACCGCCGCGCGGTCTGCGTCCGGCTCACGCCCGAGGGTGAGCAGGTGATGGGCGAGATCGGCGCAGCCCGACGCAGGGAGGCCGACGCCTGGTTCGGACGCCTCACCGGGGCCCAGCAGGACGACCTCGCGCGGCTGCTCGCCGTACTCCTGGAGGACGACGACAGGTGCTGACTCCCGCACTCGACGCACTTCTGGGTGAAGCGCCGGCCGGAGTGGTCTCGGTCTGGTTCGGCCCGCTCGACGGCCCGCCCTGGCTCGCCCGTGAGGTGGACGCGGTCCACCGTGCCGCCAGCACAATGAAGGTGCCACTGGTGGTGCGCCTCGAGCAGCTCATCGACGCCGGACTCGACCCGGACACCAGCGTGCTGGTGCACGACGAGTTCGCCTCAGCCGTGCAGGGTGAGCAGTTCACCACCCACCGGTCCTACGACAACGACGACGCGCCGTGGGATCGCCTGGGCGAGCGGGTGCCGCTGCGCTGGCTCGCCTCACGCGCGATCGTGCGCTCGTCCAACCTCGCCACCAACCTGCTCCTCGAGCAGATCTCGGCCGCCGAGGTGAGCACTGCCTGGCGCACCCTCGGTGCCACCGGCAGCGTCGTCGCGCGGGGGATCGAGGACACTCCGGCGGGCGCGGCTGGCCTCGACAACCTGGTCACCGCCCACGACCTCGCGGTCCTGCTGCAGGCGATCGCTCACGGGCGGGCCGCGTCGCCACGTGGGTGTGCGGCGCTGATCGCCGACCTCGTCGCGCAGGAACACCGCGACACCATGCCGGCCGGGCTGCCGGCCGGCGTGAAGGTGGCCCACAAGAACGGTTGGGTCGACGGTCTCACCCATGACGCTGGCATCATCGAGGCCGACGACGGTGGGCGCTGCGTGCTGGTCGTGTGCACCACCACCGACCTTGACCAGCACGCCGGCCGGTCGTATGTCGCGCAGGTCGCCCGCGCGGCCTGGCAGGACTGGAGGGCAGGTCGATGATCGGCGAGATCAGGTGTCACCGGCTCGAGGTGCCGTTGCACACCCCGTTCGTCACGGCACTACGGCGGACCACCACGCTGACCACCACGGTGGTCGAGGTCATCGACACCGACGGGCGCAGCGGGTACGGCGAGGCGCCGCAGGTCTGGCGGGTCACCGGCGAGTCGCTCGCCAGCACTGATGCGTGTCTGGGTGGCCCGCTGGCCGATGTCGTCCGCGGTCGCGACCCCGACGACCTGGTGCCGCTGCTGCAGCAGGTGCAGGACGCCGTGGTCGGCAACCAGGGCGCGAAGGCCGCGATGGACGTGGCGCTGCACGACCTGGCAGCGCGACGCGCGGGGCTCTCGCTGCCGCGACTGCTCGGGACGACGACCCACAGGGTCCCGACCGACGTCACGGTGTCGGCCGGTGAGATCGCCGAACTGGGCGAGTCCGCGACACACCGGGTCGCCGATGGGTTCAGGGTGCTCAAGCTGAAGGTCGGCACCGATGCGACCACCGACGTCGAGCGGATCATGGCGGTACGACGAGCCGTGGGCCCCGGCGTACGCCTGAGGGTTGACGCCAACCAGGGGTGGACGCCCAAGGAGGCGATCCGGGTGATCCGGATGCTGGAGGATGCAGGCACCGACCTCGAGTTCGTGGAACAACCCGTCGCCGCGGCCGACCTGGCCGGGCTGGCACGGGTGACCGCTGCGGTCGACACCGCGGTGATGGCCGACGAGTCGGTCTTCGGCGTGCGTGACCTGAGCGAGGTGATCGGACACAACGCCGCCGACCTGGTCAACGTCAAGCTGGCCAAGTGCGGCGGTCTGCATGTTGCGCAGACCTTGCTCGCGCTGGCCAGGGCGCACGGCGTCGGCACCATCGTCGGGTCGATGATGGAGGGCCCGATCGGCGTCGGCGCCGCCGCCGCGCTCGTGGCTGCACACGGGACGACGTACGTCAGCGATCTCGATGCCGCCTGGTGGGCCGAGCGCTCGCCGGTGCGCGGTGGGGCTCGCTACGAGGGGGGCGACATCGTCCTCCCGGACACACCTGGACTCGGGATCGAGGCACTGGCATGACGGAACTGACGAGGATGCGGGTGGCCGTGCCGGTGGCGACCGGTTGGACCGCGCCGGACGCGCCGCGCGAGCTCGACCGGGCGGCGACTGGCGACGTCCCCGACGTGGCTGCGTGGCTGACCGGCCTCGAGCCAGCGACCCGACTCGGACTGCACGACCGCACCCTGACCCAGTTGCTCGACGGTGAACCGGTGGAGGTGCTCGAGGAAGCCGACGACTGGGTGCGGGTGGCGGCCGCTTGGCAACCGGAGCGCGGCAGCGCCAACGGCTACCGCTGCTGGGTCCGCCGCTCCCATCTGCGTCCTGAGACGCCCGCCGATCGTGATGCCCCGGCGGCGCAGATCGCGGCAACTCGGGGAGCCGTGCTCGACGAGGCGTTCCGTCACCTCGGGCTGCCCTACCTGTGGGGTGGCACGTCGCCGGCGGGTCTGGACTGCTCGGGCCTGGTGCACTGGAGCCACCGGCGTGCCGGCGTGGTGGTGCCCCGTGATGCAGGGGACCAGGCGCTGGCGACCGTCACCGTGACCAAGGGCGACGAGCTGGCGGGGGACCTCTACTTCTTCGGCGAGAGCGCCGACCGGATCAGCCATGTCGGGTTCGTGACGGCGGTCGATGAGATGCTGCACTCACCCGAGGACGCCGAGGTGCCCGGCGGCGGGACCATCGTGCACGAACCGCTCACCGAGCGGCTGCAGTCGACCCTGGTCCACGTCGGCCGCCTCCTGGAGGGATGATCACGCCATGCGAATCGGACTGACCGGAGGCGTCGCCTCGGGCAAGAGCACCGTTGCCGGCCTGCTGCGCGAGCACGGAGCGGTGGTCATCGACGCCGACGCCCTGGCCCGCGAGGTGGTGGCGAAGGGCACGCCCGGACTGGACGCCGTGGTGGCCGAGTTCGGAACCGACCTGCTCACCCCGGCAGGAGAACTCGACCGCCCCAAGATGGGCGAGTTGGTCTTCGGTGACGACGCAGCCCGCAAGCGACTCGAAGCGATCGTGCATCCGCTGGTGTTCGCCCGGATGGTCGAGCTCGAGGCAACGGCGTCCGCCGACGACCTGGTCGTCCACGACACGCCCCTGTTGGCCGAGTCCGGCCGGGCCGACACCTTCGACGCGGTGCTGGTGGTCGACGTGCCCACCGAGACCCAGATGGAGCGCATGCTCCGCGACCGCGGCTGGACCGAGACCGACGCCCGCTCCCGCATCGCCGCCCAGGCCACCCGCGACCAGCGCCTCGCCATCGCCACCCACGTCATCGACAACACCGGAACGCTCGACGACCTCCGCCAGCGGGTGGCGGAGGTCGTCGAAAAGCTGCGCTCTGCATCTGGTTGATTCCCCGCACAGGCGGGGAATTCGACACTTCGAGGGGAAAGCTTCACCCACAAAGTGGCGAATTCCCCCTCCAAGTGCGGCGGTGAACTGTCTCAGGCCGCCAAGTCAGGGTCGGCAAAGCGACGCAGCTTCTGCAGTGCTTCCCGCTCCAACTGCCGCACCCGTTCGGCGGAGATTCCGTGCTTGGCGCCGATGTCGGCCAGCTTGTGCTGGCGCCCGTCGGTGAGCCCGTAGCGCGAGCGGATGATGTCGGCTGCGCGGTCGTCGAGCTGCGAGACCAGAGCGTTCAACCGCTCGCGGCTCTCGGTGTCGAGCATCTCGAGGTCGGGGCTCGGTGTGGTCTGCTGAGCCATCAGGTCACCCAGTGAGGTGTCACCGTCCTCGTCGACCGGGGTGTCGAGGCTCACGTGGTCGCGCCCCCAGCGGATCAGGTCGAGCACTCTCTCGAGTGTCATCCCCAGCTCTTCGGCGATCTCTGCCGGATCCGCCTCGCGGCCCAACTGCCGCTCGAGGGTGCGGCGCGCGCCGCCGACCTGGTTGAGTTCCTCGACGACATGCACCGGCAGGCGTACGACGCGGGCCTGTTGTGCGATGCCGCGGGTGATCGCCTGGCGCACCCACCAGGTGGCATAGGTGGAGAATTTGTAGCCCTTGGCGTAGTCGAACTTCTCGACCGCCCGGATCAGGCCGGTGTTGCCCTCCTGGATCAGGTCGAGCATCGGCATCTGGGCCCGGCCGTACTTGCG
>JBEBTI010000205.1:0-5823 GCA_040393845.1 Nocardioides daejeonensis | reverse complement strand
CCCATGCGCCTGGGCCTCAACAGCCCGCTGGTCACCGCCTTCCCCGGCTCGCACGCCGACTGGGAGAGCAGTGCCGGCATCGCCGAACTCGCGACCATCGCGGAGGCGGCCGACCGCTTCGGCTTCGACCACATGACGTGCTCCGAGCACGTGGCGGTGCCCGCCCACATTGCCGAGGTCCGCGGTGGCACCTACTGGGACCCGCTGGTCACCCTCTCCTACCTGGCCGCGCGTACGACGAACCTCCGGCTCGCGACGCAGATCCTGGTGATCGGCTACCACCACCCGCTCGAGATCGCCAAGCGTTACGGCACCCTCGACATGGTCAGCGGCGGTCGCGTGATCCTCGGTCTCGGCGTGGGCTCGCTCCAGGAGGAGTTCGACCTGCTCGGCGCCGAGTTCGAGCAGCGCGGCAAGGTCGCCAACGACACGCTCGACGCCCTGCGCAACGCGCTCGGCAAGCGCGAGGTCGAGCACCACGGGCCGTTCTACGACTACGCCGACTTCATCATCGAGCCGCACGCGGTCCAGCCGCGGGTGCCGATCTGGATCGGCGGCCACACCCCGGTCAGCCTGCGCCGCGCAGTGAAGTACGGCGACGGGTGGTGCCCCTTCGGGTTGGCCCACGACAAGCTCGAGGAGATGCTGTCCGCGGTTGAGATCCCCGACGGCTTCGACCTCGTGCTCAGCGCCGGTCGCCCGCTCGACCCGATCGGTGAGGCCGAGCGCACCGAACGCGCGCTCCGTCGTACCGCCGCCGCCGGCGCCACGATCGCCAACGTGCTGGTGCACGCCGACTCGGCCCAGCACTACGTCGAGCAGCTCGAGGCCCTGGCGACCATCAACAACTCGATCACGGAGGCATGATGAGCGACACCGCTGCCCAACTCGCCGAACTCACCGCGCGCCTGCAGAAGCTCGAGGACGAGGTCGCGATCACGCGGCTGATCGCCAGCTACGGCCCGCTGGTGGACGCCGGATGCGCCGAAGAGGTCGGTGCGATCTGGACCGAGGACGGTGTCTACGACGTCGACGAGTACTACATGGGCTCGCGCGCCGATATCGTCGACATGGTCCGTGGCGAGGCGCACCAGAAGCTGATCCACAACGGCTCGGCACACTTCCTCGGCCCGGCTGCGGTCACCGTCGACGGCGACACCGCAGTGGCGATCTGCTACTCGATCCTCGTCGTACGCCACAACGACCGGTTCCTGCTGGCTCGGGCCGGCATGCACCACTGGGAGCTGATCCGCACCACCGACGGCTGGCAGACCACCCGCCGCACCTCACGCCAACTCGACGGCAACGAGGAGGCCCGGCTGCTGAACGCCGCCGGCGGCAAGGGCGAGCGTCGTGGCTGAGGGCCGGCTCGCCGGCCGCGTCGCGGTGATCACCGGCGGCGGTGACGGCATCGGTGCCGGCGTCGCCCGCCGCTTCGCCGCTGAGGGTGCCAAGGTCCTGGTCGCCGAGATCAACACCGAGACCGGACAGGCCGTCGCCGAAGAGATCGGCGGACTCTTCGTGCCGGTCGACGTGACCGACCGCGACCAGGTCGAGGGCATGGTCGCCACGGCCGTCTCGGAGTTCAGCGCGATCGACATCCTGGTCAACAACGCCTGGGGGGCCGGCAACATCGGCCGCGTGGAGTTGAAGACCGACGCGATGATCGACCGCGGCTTCGCGATGGGCTACTACGGCCCGTTCTGGGCGATGCGCGCGGCGTTCCCCCACATGAAGTCCGCAGGCTGGGGCCGGATCATCAACATGTGCAGCCTCAACGGGGTCAACGCCCACATGGGCTCGCTGGAGTACAACTCCGCCAAGGAAGCACTGCGCACGCTCACTCGCACGGCTGCCCGCGAATGGGCGCCCACCGGCGTGACCGTCAACGCGATCTGCCCCGGCGCCAAGAGCGCAGCGTTTGCCCGGGTCGCCGCGGCCCGCCCCGAGATCGTCGCGGCCGCCGACGGCGCCAACCCGATGGGCCGCGTCGGCGACCCGCTGCTCGACATCGCACCCGCCGCGCTGTTCTTCGCCAGCGAGGACTGCCGTTACGTCACGGGCAACACGATGTTCGTCGACGGCGGCGGGCACATCAACGGAGTGGCCTGGACGCCCGACCTCGACGCTCCAGCAGGATGAGACCGGTTTCCCCAGAAGGAGTGGCGATGACCTCACGTGAGCAAGTGATCGAGACCTTGGCCGACTTCGCCCGTGCCACCGACGCACGTGACTGGTCGACGTTGGCCGGGCTGCTCGACGTCGACGCCCGCGGTTACGGCGAGACCGGCTCCGAGAAGATCGTGGCCAGCATGCGCCACCACCTCGGCGGCGTCGGCTTCACCCAACACCTCCTCGGCAACCACCGGGTCAGCTTCCTCGACGACACCACCGCCCGCGCCTTCACCTACGGCCGCGTCATGCACATCGGCGCCGGCCCGATGGAGGGTCATACCCTCGAGGTGTACGGCGAGTACGACGACAAACTCACCCTCCGCGACGGCCGCTGGATCCTGACCCGCCGTTGGTTCGACGTCCAGCACTCGATCGGCGACTGGGCGGTGCTCCGCCCGGCTGACGACTGACTGACCCCCGCGACCGTTTCCCCGCACAGGCGGGGAATTCGGCACTTTGTGGGGGAAGCTTCAGTAACGACGTGACGAACTGCCCCACGAAGTCGGAGCCGCAGATGCCCCAGCCGCGCCCCGAGCCAGCCGAACTGGCCTGGACCTGGTGGGGGCACGCCAGCGGTCTGCTCCACCTCGACGGGGTCCGCATCGCTGTCGATCCGGTTCTGAGTCAGCGGTTGTTCCACCTCCGCCGGCAACTCCCGCTGTCGATGCCCGAACTCGACGTCGACCTGGTGCTGATCTCCCATCTGCACGCCGACCATCTTCACCTGCCGTCCCTGCGCAGGTTCGCGCCGAGGACCAGGCTCGTCGTACCCCGGGGCGCAGCACCGCTGTTCCGAGGCCTCCCCCACCCACTTGTCGAGGTCACCCCCGGTGATTCGTTCTCCCTCGTTGGACTCAGGATCGAGGTGCTGCCGGCCCACCACGACGACCGCCGCCTGCCGGGTTCGCGCCTGCGTGCGCCGGCGCTCGGCTTCCGCGTCGCCGGGCCGCGCCACTCACTCTGGTATCCCGGCGACACCGGGCTCTTCGATGGTCTGTACGACGTCACGCCGGTCGATCTCGCCGTCGTCCCGATCGGCGGTTGGGGGCCGTCCCTTGGCGAGCACCATCTCGATCCGGTGCAAGCAGTCGAGGCGGTACGACGTGTCGGCGCGCAGGCTGCGGTGCCGGTGCACTACGGCACGTTGTGGCCGATCGGCATGCGCTTGGCCCGGCGTACCCATCAACGTCTCTTCGTCGAGCCAGCCTCAGCGTTCGGCACCGCGATGCGCGACCGACTGCCCGGCGTACAACTCGAGGTTCCGGACGTCGGAACGAGGATGCGACTCAGCTCTTCTTGACCGTGAGCAGCTCGTCGGGCAACGGCGGCGGTGGGTTGAAGACCAGGTGCTCGGCAAGGAACGACTCGACAACCAGGTCGTCGGGCTGCCAACCCGGCACCAGTGCCGAACCGTCGAGTGTGCGGGTCGGCCGGCTGAACTCCTTGAGCAGCGGCAGGCTGTAGGCGACGCGTCCGGTGAGCACCGACGGATCCTCGGTGCAGAGCAGCAACGCCGCTTCTGCCATCGTCTCCTCCGGCTCGGAGGGCCACCCGGGCACGAACGCCGCCGCGTTCTCGGTGGCGACCCCTCGGTTGGGAGCCAACGTGTTGACCGCGATCGCGTCGGGCGCCAGCTCCATCGCCATGCCCGTGGTCATCCGGTCGAGCATCGCCTTGGTGCCGCCGTAGAGGACGGCGCCGGCGAGGGGGTGCGGAGCGTACGGCGGGCCGACCCGCGGTGCCGCTGCCCGCGAGGAGAGATTGAGGATCCACCCCGCGCCACGGCGCCGCATCCCCGGCACCACGGCCCGGCTCAGGTCCCAGGTGTTCCACAGGTTGGTCTCCACGGCGTCCATGAACCATTCCCGCGGCGTCTCCAGGAACGTCGTTCCGTGGTGGCGCGCGGCAGCAGCGTTGTTGACCAAGACGTCGACGGGTGCACCCATCGTGTCCTCGATCTGCTGCACCAACTCGGCCCGGTCGAGATCGGCCCGGCCCAGATCGACGGCAAACGCCTCGATCACACCGCCGTCGGCCCGCACAAGATTGACGGTCTCCTCCAGTGAGCCGGTCAGGGTGCCGTCGCCGGGACGAAGAGTGCGGGAGACCGCGGCGACAGCAATGCCATCGGCTGCGAACCTGCGCGCGATGGCGCGGCCGATCCCGCGGCTGGCGCCGGTGACAACGGCAAGGCGAGGGTTGGGTCTGTTCATCGGGGCTCCGTCCGAAGTGGGGTGAGTCGAGACTTCCGGCCGCAGTGACGGCAGAGCTCGCCCACCGCGGACAGCGCTGGACCTTCCTCCCGCTCTGACGCAGGCAACCGAGCGCGACGTTAGGTGATCTCGGCGTCCGAACTCGTCGCGGTTCCGTCGAACGGCATCTGTGATGCCCCCGCCGTGGACAGTGTCCTCGTACGCCGTCACAGTCCGGGCCGCCCCTGGCCCTGGGCCGGAAATCGCCCGGACTTGGAGGGGGAATTCGTCACTTCGTTACTGAAGCTTCCCCCTCGGAGTGTCGAATTCCCCCCGCCTGTGCGGGGAAACGACCGCAGGCCGTCAGGGCGCCAGCGCGTGCACGATGAGGGAGGCGAGCTCGGCGTAGGCATCGGCGTCGGTGAGTTCGAGGCGGGAGAACATCTCGCCACGCTGGATCTCGAACATGGTGGCGGCGACCATCTCGGCGGCGAAGGCGGCGTTGACGGCGCGAAACGTGCCGGCGTCGATGCCGTCGGCGATCAGCTCGCGGATCCGGTCGGCGGCGGCGGCGGTGTGGAAGCGGTAGACCTCGGCAGCGGGACCGAAGGCGGCCATGTCGGCGACGAACTGGCGGGAGAGCGGTGCGAGGTATTCACCGACGGCACTCAGGTAGGCGACCACCCGCGCGCGTGGCTCGACGGCGGCCGCGACCGCTGCCTCGACCTGCGGCACGGAGTCGCGGAAGTACTGCTTGACCACCTCGACGACCAACTCCTGCTTGGAGCCGGCGAGTGTGTAGAGCGAGGTCTTCGAGCACTTCAGCCGTGCCGCCAGCTCGTCGAGAGTGAAGTCGACGAACCCCTCGGCAGCAAACAACTCAACCAGCCGGTGCAACAGGTCCTGCTGCCTCGCCGTACGACGGGTCGTGCCAACTGGCGTCTGGGTCATGCCCTCGGGGTCTCCTCGTCTCGGACTGTGGTCCGGGCCACGTCACCGTGACAGGATGATACCCAGATGAGTACTGTAGAACCACTTTGAGTATCAACCGCTGCTCGCCAGCCCGCCACCCGGAGGCCCCATGACTGCCCGCCGCGTCCTCCCGACCACCGAGGCCGCCGACCTGCTCCAGCTGGTCCGCGAGCTGGTCACCAAAGAACTGCTCCCGCGAGTCGCCGAAGCCGAGGCGACCGAGACCTTCCCGCGCGACATGTTCCGCCTGCTCGGCGAGGTCGGCGTGCTCGGCCTGCCCTACCCCGAGGAGTACGGCGGCGGCGGTCAGCCCTACGAGGTCTACCTGCAGGTGCTCGAGGAGATCGCGGCCGTCTGGTCGAGCGTCGGGGTCGGCGTGAGCGTGCATGCGCTCTCCTGTTTCGGACTGTTCGAGTTCGGCACCGCGGCGCAGAAGCAGAAGTGGCTGCCCGAGATGCTCGGCGGCGACCTGCTCGGCGCCTCT
>JBEBTI010000204.1:0-5842 GCA_040393845.1 Nocardioides daejeonensis | reverse complement strand
TGCCGATCTCGTTGATGTAGGGGATCGCGATGTCGTCCTGCAGCGAGAAGCTCGACGCGAGTGAGGTGGCGTGCACCTTCGCGAACTCCTCCAGGATCACGTTGCGGAAGCGGTAGTCGCCGCCGGCGCCGCCGTACTCCTCCGACGCAGCAAGGCCGAGCAGGCCCTGCTTGCCGGCGGCCAGCCAGACGTTGCGGTCGATGATCCGCTCCTCCTCCCACCGCTCGAGGTGGGGCACGACCTCGCGCTCGACGAAGGCTGCAACGCTCTCGCGGAAGGCCTCGTGGTCGTCGGTGTAGAGGTGACGCTTCATCGGGGGTCCTCCAGGGATGCGGGGTCGAACGTGGGAACGGGTAGGAAGCTGAACAGGTCTGGCAGGTCGGCCGACACAAGGTTGGGGAAGGCGGCCGGACGCTTCTCCACGAAGGAGGCGAAGCCCTCCGCCCCGTCGGCGCTGACGCCCCGCAGGTTGAGGCCGAGGCTCTCGACCTGGTGCGCGGCCATCGGGTGAGGCGCGCCCAGCATCCGCCAGAGCAACTGCCGCGACAAGGCAGCCGAGACCGGTGCGGTGTTGTCGGTGATCTCGTGGGCCAGGGCGTACGCCGCGGGCAACAGCTCCTCGGGCGCGTGCAGGCTGCGCACCAGCCCACCGTCGCGAGCCTCCGGTGCCTTGAACACCCGACCGGTCAGCACCCACTCGAGTGCAGTCTGCATGCCCACTAGACGGGGAAGGAACCACGACGAGCACGACTCGGGGATCACGCCGCGCCGGTTGAAGACGAAGCCGAACTTGGCGGTCTCAGAGGCGAGTCTGATGTCGGCGGCCAAGATCATCGTCGCGCCCACGCCGGTGGCCGGTCCGTTGATCGCGGCGATGATCGGCTTGAGGCACTCGAACATGCG
Organism: Nocardioides daejeonensis; assembly: GCA_040393845.1. GTDB lineage: Bacteria > Actinomycetota > Actinomycetes > Propionibacteriales > Nocardioidaceae > Nocardioides > Nocardioides daejeonensis_A. The sequence goes on along the minus strand of JBEBTI010000204.1, from coordinate 4,939 downwards.
CAGCACCACCCGACCGCCACCATCGCGGCGGCGGGGAACGTCGTCACCCGGGACGTCGTACTGGGTGCCCTCCGGTGCGGTCGCCGCCGTCCGCCACGCGTGGAAGGCGTTGCCGGCGTCGACGACGTCCATGCCGGCGCAGAAACCCCGCCCGGCGCCGGTGAGCACCACCGCCTTGACCTCGTCGTCGGCGTCGACGAGGTCGAAGGCCTCGATCAGCTCCGCCTCCATCTCGTCGACGAAGGCGTTGAGGCGGTCGGGCCGGTTGAGGGTGATCGTGGCGACGCCGTCGGCCACGTCGTAGAGCAGCGTCTTCATCATCTCACCTGTGCCTGTAGTTGGGTGCGCGCTTCTCGAGGAAGGCGGCCGCGGCCTCGGGTTGGTCCTCGGTCAGTGCCGTGATCACTTGCTGACGGTTCTCCAGTTCGATGCCGGCGCGCAGGCTGGGCATCTCCAGCGCCAACCACATGCCCTGCTTGGTCAGGGCAACCGATGCAGGCGCGTTCTTCAGGATCTCCTGGGCCTTGGCGAGTGCCGTCTCGAGCAGGGCATCGTCGGCCACAACACGGGTGACCAGGCCGATCTCCTTGGCCTCGGCGGAGTCGAACTTGCGTCCGGTCAGCATCAGCTCATGGGCGTTGCCGGCGCCGACGATGCGGGGGAGCAGCCAGGAGACGCCGATGTCGCACGCCGAGAAGCCGGCACGGATGAAGGCGACGGCATAGACGGAGGATTCGGCGGCAATGCGGATGTCGCTGGCACAGACCAGCGCGAGACCGCCGCCGGCTGCCGGCCCGTTGACGGCGGCGATCACCGGCTGGGGGAGGGTGTGCAACTTCTCCACCAACCGGGCGATCTCGCGCTGCCGGTCGAGCGTGCCAAGCGTGAAGCCCATCTCCTCGATCCGCTCCGGATCACCGTAGCCATGGAGGTCGAGCCCGGCGCAGAAGGCGCGTCCCGCTCCGGTGAGTACGACGACGCGCACCTCACGGTCGGATGCGATGCGGTCGAGCTCGGCATGCAGTTCGGCGACCAGGTCGACGTTGAGGGTGTTCAGCGCCTCTGCCCGGTCGAGTGTCAGCACCGTGACGCCGGGCAGAGGCGTGCTGGTCCGGACTGAAGGTGCCACCTGGTCCTCCTCGACGTGGATCTCGTGCTGTCATACGCTGGGTGCTCCGGAGTTCTATCTAAACAAACGATCACTTGGATGACTAGTCCCTGCTGGACAATTGAAGGGTTGGGGTGTCGGTTTACATGGCGGCTACGTCGCGCACGCCCGGCAAGCAGCGCCAGGGCAAGGGCCCGGTGCTGGCTGCCGCGGTCCGCAACTTCACTGAGCGCGGTTATCACGGCACCTCGATGCGTGACATCGCCCGCGATGCAGACGTGACCGTGGCTTCGATCTATCACCACTTCCCGTCCAAGCAGGAGGTGCTGCAGGAGATCATGGTGCAGGTGCTCAGTGACGTCATCTCGCAGACTCGCACCGCCCTGCTGGCAGCCGACCGCGACCCCGCAGGGCAGCTCTCGGCTCTGGTGCGGGCCTGGGTTCTGTTTCACGCCGATCGCCAAGCAGAGGCGCAGATCGGTGCCTCCGAGATCAGGTCTCTGGACACCGTGGGGCGCAAGCTCGTGGTCACGCTTCGCGATGAGCAGGAACGGATGTTTGCCGACGTCATCGAGCGCGGCGTTGCCGAAGGTGCCTTCGCCACGAAATATCCGAAGGAGGCCACGCGCGCGATCATCAACATGGGCCGCGCCCTGTCGGAGTGGTATCGCCCCACCGGGGAGGCCACGCCGTCCGAGTTGGCCGAGCGGTACGCCGTGTTGGCGCTCGGCGCAGTGGAGTGCCGCTCCGTGTCAGGTCAGTGACGCCGGGGCCCCGGGGATGCGCGATCGCGGCCGCGCGGTCCGTGTCGCCGACCCCGGTTGCCTGGTGGAGCGCAAGAGCCTATGGTGATCTGAACGATCGTTTGGATAGGAGTTGGGCGTGAACGATGCGACCGGACAGCCTGCTGGCACCTCTGGACTCGACGTCGAGGCGTTGGGTCGCTACCTGTCCGGGACGCTCCCGGACGGCGTCCGAGGCCGACTGCAGGCCCGGTTGATTGCCGGGGGTCGCAGCAACCCGACGTACGAACTCACTGACGGACAGTCGCACTGGATCCTGCGACGCCCGCCGTACGGCGACGTGCTGCAGTCGGCGCATGACATGTCCCGCGAGGCGCGGGTGATGTCGGCGCTCGAGGGCACCGCCGTGCCGGTGCCGCGGGTGGTCGCCCGGTGCGATGACGACTCCGTGATCGGCGCGGGTTTCTATGTGATGGACCGGATCGAGGGTCGCACCTATCGCACGGCAGATGACACCAGTGCGCTGAGCGTCGTTCAGCGATCGGCGCTGACCGACTCGATGCTCGACACTCTGGTCGCGTTGCACGAGATCGATCCTGCTGATGTGGGCCTGGCGGACTGGGGCAGGCCCGACGGATACCTCGAGCGGCAGGTCCGGCGCTGGGCACGACAGTGGCACGCCATCAAGACCTCGGAACGCCCGGAGGTCGACGAGCTCGTCACCATCCTCGAACGCTCGCTCCCGCCGCTGCGTTTTCCCGGCATCGTCCACGGCGACTACAAGATCGACAACCTGATGGTGTCGGTCGACGATCCCACGCGGATCCTCGGCGTGCTTGACTGGGAGATGTCCACCCTCGGCGACACCTTGGCGGACCTCGGCATCTTGATCAGCTTCTGGGACGAGGTGGGACGGTTCCACAACCCGATCACTGCCGGTGCGACCGCGCACGAAGGCTTCCCCACCGGGGCGAAGGTGGTGGCGAAGTATGCCGAGCGTCGCGGAATCGAGATCGACGACCTGGAGTGGTACATCGTGTTCGCGGACTTCAAGATCGCGGTGATCCTCGAACAGATCCATGCCCGCCACACGCAGGGGACGACGGTCGGCGAAGGATTCGACGACATCGGCGGCATGGTCGGCCCCTTGCTGGGTCGGGCGCGCGACCGCGCTGCCAGTGCAGGACTGTGAAACAACAACCGGGAGGCATCGACATGCAAGAGATCACTGGGCTCGACCTGACCCCGTCGCCGAGGGCGCAGGAACTGCGCGCCGAACTTGTCGACTTCATGAACACCGAGGTGTTCCCGGCTGAGGAGGCCTACCACGCCCACCGGGCGGCACACGGCCCCGAGGACCACTCGCTGCCCCCGGTGACGGAGGAGCTCAAGGCCAGGGCCCGCGCGCGAGGTTTGTGGAACCTCTTCCTACCCGCCGAATCGGGGATCAGCCAGCTCGACTATGCCGGTCTTGCGGAGATCACCGGTTGGAGCCTCGAACTCGCCCCCGAAGCGCTCAACTGCCAAGCCCCGGACACGGGCAACATGGAGCTGTTGCACCTCTTCGGCACCGAACAGCAGAAGTCGGACTGGCTGGCGCCGCTGATGGACGGCACGATCCGGTCGGCCTTCGCGATGACCGAGAAGGACGTCGCCTCCTCCGACGCCACCAACATCGAGACCTCGATCGTCCGTGACGGCGACGAATACGTGATCAACGGACGCAAGTGGTGGACCAGCGGCGCAGCCGACCCGCGCTGCAAGGTGTTCATCGTGATGGGCAAGACCGACCCGGAGGCTGCTCGACACGTCCAGCAGTCGATGATCCTGGTCCCGCGGGACACCCCGGGTGTGGAGATCGTGCGCGACGTCCCCGTCTTCGGCCGTCATGACCAGCACGGGCACTGCGAGGTGCTCTTCTCCGACGTGCGCGTCCCCGTCGAGAGTCTGCTCGGCGAGGAGGGGTCCGGCTTCGCCCTGGCCCAGGCCCGCCTCGGCCCGGGACGCATTCACCACTGCATGCGAGCGCTCGGTGCCGCCGAGCGGGCGCTGCAACTGATGGTCGACCGGGTGCAGTCCCGAGTCGCCTTCGGCAAGCCGCTTGCCGAGCAGGGGATGGTGCAGCGCGAGATCGCCGAGTCCCGTCTGGAGATCGAGCAGGCTCGCCTGCTGTGCCAGCACGCCTCGGCGATCATCGACGCCCAAGGCAACAAGGCCGCTGCGCCCTTTGTGTCGATGGCGAAGGTCTCCGTTCCTCGGATCGCACTGAAGGTGATCGACCGGGCCATCCAGGTGCACGGCGGCATGGGGGTGAGTGACGACGTACCGCTGGCTGCGATGTATGGATGGCACCGCGCCATGCGAATCTTCGACGGCCCCGACGAGGTGCACCTGCGCACCATCGCCAAGACAGAGCTGGCCGCAACGCGCGAGTTCACCCCGTGAAGCCGCCGGACTCACGAGGCGCACAGGACCTCGCCGGCCAGGTCGCGATTGTCACCGGCGCCACCGGAGGTCTGGGGGAGCGGTTCGCGCACGTGCTGGCCGCAGCCGGCGCCCGCGTGGCGGTGACGGGACGTCGTACCGAACGCATCGCCTCGGTGGTCGACGCCATCAACACGTCCGGTGGTACGGCGTACGGTGTGCCTCTCGACGTCTCCGACCCCGACTCGATCACCGCCTGCATGGACACCGTGGCGGCCGAGTTGGGCACGCCGCAGATCCTCGTGAACAACGCGGGTATCCCCGACGCTGCGCGAGCACACAAGATGACGTTGGAGCTCGTCGACGCGGTGCTGGACACCAACATTCGCGGGCCCTGGTTGATGTCGACCGAGGTGGCGCGCCGACTGATCGCACGTGAACTGCCGGGGCGGATCGTCAACATTTCCTCGATGAGCGCCTACCACTACAGCGGTGAAGGTGCCGCGTTGTACGCGACCACCAAGGCTGCGGTGAGCCGGATGACAGAAACCCTCGCGGTCGAATGGGCCCGCAACTTCATCAACGTCAATGCGATCGCCCCTGGGGCCTTTGCCTCAGAGATGATGGACGGGATGCTCGAGCGGATGGGCGACATCTCCGGAGC
>JBEBTI010000203.1:0-5848 GCA_040393845.1 Nocardioides daejeonensis | reverse complement strand
TTTCTCCATCTCAGGGTATTCTCATTCAACCAGGTGGTGCTTTCCGCAAAGCCTATACTTCCGTGTTGGCCCCGTATATTGTTCAGACGTCTGGGATTGCCGAGCATGGTGCTGGAATTATAGAAAGATTCAGTCTTACTTTGCCATTGTTTGACACCCCCACCGATCCGTAATGTCAGCGCTCTGTTAAACGCGTAATTCAGGGATCCATTCACGTTCAGCGTATTGTTCCTACGGGTACGGTGGATATTCTCGACGTTTATTAAGGGATTAAACAAAGAACTGGTAGACTCATCATCATCGTACTCGTTAGTAAGGAAATCTTCCTCGTCATCGACAACGTTACCGAATTCATCTACTTCGATCGCACTTCTCAACGGGCGGTACGCCCATACTGCATACATGTAATTACTACTGACAGTCGATGAGGAAGAGGAAGCGTACGACCCATGGTTACTGGTGCTACTGAAGCTGGCACTCAGGTAGGCCTTTAGTTTATCATTGACTTGCTGATCTATGGTCACCCTGCCCTGATAACGCTTTTGTCCGGAATTGATAACCACACCGGTCATATCATTAATCGATCCCGATATGGAATACTTGGTCTGTCGGGTACCTCCTCTTAAAGCGAGGCTGTAGAGATGGGCAGGGGCGGTTTGGAAAATATGGTCTTGCCAGTTAAACCCCTTTACATTCCGGTAATCCTCCACAGCCAATCCGTCTGTGAGATACAATGCATTTGCTGCAGACGGAGAACGCTCCTGCACAAACTTCACAAATTCGTACGGCTCCATCATCTCCATCCGTTTTGTGATCCTGTTGATTCCCGTGCGTGTATTGAAGGTAACTGTGGGTCTTCCTTCCTGACCTTTTTTTGTTTCAATAATAATGACCCCATTTGCAGCTCGCGCTCCGTAAATAGCAGTGGCCGAAGCATCTTTTAAGATATCCATTGAGGCAATCTCTTCCGGATTGAGAGAACTGGCTTCAAAGTCTTCCATAGGGAAGCCATCGACGACAAATAAGGGCGAATTGTCCTGGGTCAAGGAATTGGCTCCTCGAATCACAATGCTAATGCCTTCTTCTCCAGGTTGTCCTTCAGAAGAGGATACCTGCACACCGGCCACTCTGCCCGCCAACGCTTCTTCAAAGGACATCACCGGAGCTTTTTCCATCTGTTGTATGTTCACAGATCCCACCGACCCCGTGAGATCCTTTCGATCTACTTCTCCATAGCCGATCACGACCACTTCCTCCAATCCGGTAATTGTCTCCCTCATGATAATGTTTACAGTCTTACGGTTTCCGACGGTCCGTTCTTGCACTTCAAAGCCTAAAAGAGAGAAGATCAATACCGAGTTGTTTTTTACATTACTCACATGATAACGGCCTTCGTTATCCGTAACGACAAACTGTTGTTCTCCTCTCACGGAAACAGAAACTCCAGGCAATACCTCGCCCTTTTGGTCTTTTACCTGCCCTGTTACCTGTCTGGACTGAGCATAGGCTAATTCACCCAAAAAGAATATATTGATACCAATCAATAGTAAAGACAACCTAAATGTCCGAGACATAGGCCTCCGCCTGAAATAGGTAATGATATTCGTCATTGTATTTAAGTTTAGTTTCTCAATAATTTAGTAGTCTAAAGTAGACCTCACGTTTATAATGTCAAAATAAGTAAATAGAGCATCATCATAATTATCAAAACGAGCACAGATGTTCGTTTTATTTTCATACTTCTATACTCACTCCGTTTCACTGGTGCTAAGATAGATGCACTACGAAAACAAAAAACATGATTAGCGTTCAGAAAATACATGGATGCCGTACAAAACAATAGAAAAAGGAGCGTATACGAGATTACTTTTGGGGATTCAGGACTCTCGTCCCGATTGTTTACCATATTCCTTAGGTGTATAGCCAAACTGGTCTTTAAAACATTTTCTAAAATAATTCACATCCGAAAACCCCGCCATATAAGCTATTTCATTAACATTATATCTGGCTTGTTCAAGTAGTTGGGCTGCTCGTTTTAATCGAACGGTACGTACAAAGTCATTGACTGTCTGTCCAGTCAAGGCTTTGATCTTTTTATATAAGGTACCCCTTGACATGGAGACGCTCTTACCCAGATCCTCAACAGTGAGTTCGGGATTATCAATATTCTCTTCTATAAACTGCATAAGGTTATGCAGAAATTTATCATCCGTTGATGTTATGGTTATATTCTGTGGCTGTAATCGCACCTCCCTCTGGAATACATCCCTAAGCTTCTGCCGAGAATCCAACAGGTTCCAAACTCTTATACTGAGCATATTGATAGAGAATGGCTTGGTGATATAATCGTCCGCTCCGGTTTCAAATCCTTCCATCTTAAAAACCGTTGAACTCCTTGCTGTTAGCAACACCACCGGAATATGGCTGGTATTGACATCTGTCTTTAACTGACTGCATAAACTGATACCATCCATGACAGGCATCATCACATCACTGATGATGATATCGGGAATAGCCCGCTGTGCTTCTACCAATCCCTGTTCTCCGTTCACTGCGGTAATAATGTCAAATTCTTCTTCAAAACTGGAAAAAATAAGCCCCCGAACATCCGGATTATCCTCTACAATAAGCATCAAAGGTCTTTCCTTCTCCATTCGTTTCCGTATTTCCTGCTTACGCCGCTCCACGGGATGCTTTGCAAGTAAAGCATCTTCCTGATATGTAGAGATATTATCTTCATCTAAAAACAAATCACGAGTCTCAGCTTCCGACAAGTGTTCTTTTCCCAACGGCAAGAGTACGGTAAAAACAGTGTACCCCGGAGTTTCACCCGTTGCCTCGGTACTTTTAACTTCAATTTTGCCATGATGCAAATCCACTAATTCTTTTGAAAATGCCAGTCCTAAACCCGTGCCTTCTGCATTCAGGCCTTTTTGATTATAATACCTGAACTGTTCAAATATTTTATCGATATGCTCAGCTGCTATGCCACACCCATTGTCTTCTACGGTTATAGACGCATAATCTCTGCCGTCACGCAAAACCTTATCGATTCGAATAAATACAGACCCCTCATAAGGTGTGAATTTCATGCAATTAGACAACAGATTATAAAAAACTTTTTCCAACTTGTCCTGATCAAACCACAAATATAATTCCGGCAACTCCGAATGAAATTTCAAGGTAATTCCCTTACTATCTGCCAGTCCTTTAAATGCTAAAAAAAGCTCTTTTAAAAATGGAACAATATCTCCCTCTGAAGTGTTAAGCTGATCATTTCCAGAGTCAAATCTTCTAAAATCCAGTAATTGATTGATCAGTTTTAATAGCCTTTCCCCATTGCGGTACATCAACCGCAATTGATTATTGATCCCATGATTGCCTTCACTCATATCCAGAAGACGCTCAATTGGTGCAAGAATCATGGTCAATGGTGTTTTTATCTCATGGGATATATTGGTGAAAAAGGACATTTTCTTTTGGGCCAGTTGCTGGTCCATTCTGTGGTTGATACTTTCAAGTTCGAGCTGATGTCTAAGCTTTTCGGTTTTAATAGAGTAGCTATAGAAAAGATATAACAGCCCCAAGAATACCGATATATAGATAGTATATGCCCACCACGTTTTCCAAAATGGTGGCAACACTTTAATCGCTATACTTTTTTCTTGCTCATTCCAAACGCCGTCGTTGTTAGCCACCTTTATTTTAAGGATATAGCTTCCTTCCGGCAAGTTGGTATAACTGATGGTACGCTGATTCCCGGCATAATACCACTCATCTTCCTTATCAAAACCTACTAATTTATAGGCATATTGATTATTGGAAGAATTGATGTAGTTTAGCGCCGCCACCTTAAACGTGATCGCATTCTGATCGTATTTTAAGGTCAGTTGTTTTGTCTCGTCAATAGGAGATGCCAAAGGACTGTTTTCGACACCTACCCGAACGGATTTATTGTCGATTAAGAAATCGGTAACGACAACCGGAGGAAGATAGGCGTTTCTGACGATTTTTTCAGGATAAAACGTAGTCAGACCATTCACCCCACCAAACATCAACTCCCCTCGTTCTGATTTCAGTACAGCCCCTCGCATAAACCGGTTACTGGACAAACCATTATTAGAGGTATAATTGTCAACACTTAGATTTTGATCGGAAAAGTGCCCATGCTGTCCGGTATAGCTAATTTTAGACAATCCGTTTTGGGTACTTACCCATATATTTCCCGAATCATCTTCTACAATCGCTTCTACCATATTGTCGACCAAGCCGGTCTCTTGTGTGATAAAATGCTTTTCATTATTTCGAGGGTTAAACAAAGCGACCCCCTTATGTGTACCTACCCAAAATCGTTTTTTAGAATCGATGAACAGTGATAAAACCGTATAGTTATCAAATTCGCGGTACCGAAGCAACTTTTTATTTTTTTTATCATAACAGTATAGACTCCCATCTGTACCCATCCAGATATGTTCATCGGTGGCATACAAAGACTGAATACTTATACCCGCCGTACTTCCCAAAGTTTCTATCTTCCCGTCTGCATCGATCATCCATACACCAAACTTATGTGTACCAACCCAAAGGTTACCATTTTCTTCTGCCAACAAGGCATTAATTGTTCTGCTGTCACCGGAAGTCCCTATAGGTAAATAATCAATTGTTCCATCGGTATCGTCAAATATACCCAATCCTTCCAACGTACCCAGATATAGCTCCCCCTTACTTCCCTTGGCCATTGTCATAATATGGCTGATCTGTCTACCATTTTTATCTATTGGAAAAAAACACCTGCTGATTCCTTTTTTTCGGTCAATGTAGTTCAGACCCCCTCCATCTGTAGCAACCCATAGCGCCCCGTTATTTTCTTCGAGCACACTATTCACAATAGATTGACTTAGTCCTACTTTATTACCTATTCTTTCTCCAATGTTTTCAAAATTACTGAACCTTGGATAGTAAATGTTAAGGCCGCCCGCATAAGTTCCCATCCATATATTACCCGACCGATCCCGCAAAAAGTTCCAGATAGAATTTTGGCTTAAACTCGTCAGGTCGCTGCTATCATGTTGATAATTCGTAAACGTCTCTGTACGTTTGTGAAATATACTCAGCCCCATACGTGTCCCAAACCAAATGTCTTCGTTATCATATACCAAAATATCCTTAATAACATTTGATGGCAGACCCGTATCCAGATTAACTACATTCCGGAAATTATGAAAGGTACCTTGTCGTTTCTTATACCAGAAAAAACCATCTCCTTCTGTAGAGAACCAAATATCTCCTCGTTTATCTTCTCTGATAGATGATATGGTAAGCGCACGATCATCCTGTTCTTTTCTGATGGCATCAGGCAGGGGAACAATCTTTAGTGTAGACGGATCGAGACACCTTATTCCATTAGTAAAGCCTATCCATATTCTTCCCTCTTGATCCTGCATCAATGCCCTCGCTAACCCATTTCTGAGATCGTCATTTTCTATATGTAATACCTCCAATTTGCCTGAAGACTTGCGTCTGACGCGCTTTAAGCCATCGTAAGAGGCTACCCAAGCATACTGTTGCTTATCAATTAACACTGCCGAAACAGTTTTGCTCTGCGAAATATCTATATAAGTAAATTTTTCTGTAACAGGATCAAAGACATTTAACCCATTAGATGTTCCAACCCAAAGCATTCCGGTGGAGTCCTGCGTAATGGATCGAATAAGATTATGGCTGAGACTATTATGATCCCCTTCTTTATGACTATAGCTGACAAACTCGTACCCATCATATCGTGTAAGCCCCTCTCGATTTCCAATCCATATAAAACCTTTTTTGTCCTGAAAAATTGCACCTATTG
>JBEBTI010000202.1:0-5860 GCA_040393845.1 Nocardioides daejeonensis | reverse complement strand
AGGTCGACGTCTACACGTTGGCCGAGCAGGTCACCGCCGGTCTCGACGGCCTCGAGGTCCCACTGCGGGTCGCCGTGATGGGCTGCGTCGTCAACGGTCCGGGCGAGGCGCGCGAGGCCGATCTCGGCGTCGCCTCCGGCAACGGCAAGGGCCAGATCTTCGTCAAGGGCGAGGTGATCAAGACCGTGCCCGAGTCCAAGATCGTCGAGACCCTCATCGAAGAAGCGATGCGGATCGCGGAGGGCATGGAGGCCCAGGAAGGCGCCTCGGCAGCAGTCACCGTCTCCTGACCGGGGCCGGTCGGGCAGCAAGGTCCCAGTCGGTCTCCGGCCCCGGCTCCGTCCCAGTAGGCTCCGGTGCGTGGTGGGTGACGACGTGGTGCGCGTGCTGACGGGAGCAGACCTTCCTGACTTCCTTCGCCTCACCGCGCAGGCGCCCGTGGTCAACGTCTTCGCCGAGCACCGCGGCCGTCTCACCAACCTCGATCCTCGGTGGCTCGGGGGTGAGGTGTGGGGGCGGTACGTCGAGGGGCGACTGGTCTCGGCGCTCCATGTGGGCGCCAATCTCGTCCCGATCGGGTTCGGCCCGGACGACGTCACGGCGTACGTCGATGCAGCGCTCAAGCACCGCCGCACGATTGCCACGATCGTGGGACCGGCCAGCGCGGTCGGTGCTCTGTGGGAGGTGCTGCAACCACAGTGGGGCAAGGCCCGTGAAGTGCGCGCCCGCCAGCCCCACCTAGAGATCGCCACCGAGCCGCTGGTGCGCCCGCATCCCGGAGTCCGCACCACCTCGATGGACGAGTTCGAGCTGGTCTATCCGGCCTGTGTGGCGATGTATGAGGAGGAGGTCGGTCTCTCGCCCGAGGCCGACGGCGGCGGCGACCTCTACCGGGCCCGCGTCAAGCAACTGATCTCGCGCAAGTGGCAGTACTCCCTGGTCGACGACGGGCGGGTGGTCTTCAAGGCCGAGGTCGCCTGTGCCTCGCCCCACGCCGCGCAGATCCAGGGCGTGTACGTCGTTCCCGACCGGCGCGGCGAGGGGCTCGCCACGCGCGGGATGGCCGCTGTCGTGCAGGGAGTACGCCGCTCCGTCGCGCCGGTGGTGTCGCTCTACGTCAACGACTTCAACACCGCCGCGCGCACGGCGTACGAGCGGGTCGGGTTCAAGGAAACCGAATCGTTCAGCACTGTCATGTTCTGATGGGGCCATGCGCATTGCAAAGGACATCCTCGGACTGGCCGGCATCTTCGCCGTCTCGGGCACCATCCATCTGCTCAAGCCCGAGGTCTACGAGCCGATCATGCCGAAGGCGGTGCCGGCCCATCGCGAGGTGGTGCTGGCCTCCGGCTTGGCCGAGCTCGCGTGTGCCGCCGGCCTCCTGCACCCGCGGAGTCGACGGGCAGCCGGCTGGGCGAGTGCCGCGCTGCTGCTCGCGGTCTACCCGGCCAACCTCAAGATGGCCGCCGACGCCCAGAAGGGCCGGAACACGGCGCTGAAGGCCGGCTCCCTGGCCCGCCTGCCGCTGCAACTTCCGATGATCCGTTCGGCGTTGAAGGCCGCTCGGAGCAGTTGACCTCGCACGCCCCGTCACCGATGCAGGCACGATCGCACGACCCCGATAGCCTTGCGCCCATGAGCACCCGCATCCTCCGCATGTCCACGCTGTTCGCGCGCACCCTGCGCGACGACCCGGCGGATGCTGAGGTGCCGAGCCACAAGCTGCTGGTCCGCGCCGGCTACGTGCGCCGTGCTGCGCCCGGCATCTACACGTGGCTCCCGCTCGGCCTGCGGGTGCTGCGCAACGTGGAGGGCATCGTGCGCGACGAGATGGACGCGATGGGCGCGCAGGAGTTGCAGTTCCCGGCACTGCTGCCGCGCGACCCCTACGAGGCGACCAACCGCTGGACGGAGTACGGCGACAACCTCTTCCGCGTCGTCGACCGCAAGGGCGGCGACATGTTGCTCGGGCCCACCCACGAGGAGATGTTCACCCTTGCGGTGAAGGACCTCTACTCGTCCTACAAGGACCTGCCGGTCTGGCTCTACCAGATCCAGAACAAGTATCGCGACGAGGCGCGTCCGCGGGCCGGTGTGCTGCGTGGTCGCGAGTTCGTGATGAAGGACTCCTACTCCTTCGACACCACCGACGAGGGCCTGGACGCCTCCTACGCGGCCCACCGCGCGGCCTACATCCGCACCTTCGACCGGCTCGGATTCGACTACGTGATCGTCAAGGCGACCGCGGGTGCAATGGGCGGGTCGAAGTCGGAGGAGTTCCTGGCGCGCGCCTCGGTCGGCGAGGACACCTTCGTGCAGTGCACGAGCTGTGACTACGCCGCCAACGTGGAGGCTGTTGCGGTGCCGGCTCCGGCCGCGCTGTCGTACGACGACGTCCCGGCCGCGCACGCCGAGCAGACCCCCGGCACCTCGACCATCGAATCCTTGGTCGACCACCTCGACGCCGCCTTCCCCCGTGAGGACCGTGCGTGGCACGCCGGCGACACGTTGAAGAACGTGATGCTCGTGCTCAAGCACCCCGACGGCACCCGTGAGCCGCTGGCGATCGGCCTGCCCGGCGACCGCGAGGTCGACCAGAAGCGGCTCGAGGGTCAGTTGGAGCCGATCGAGGTCGAGGCGATGGACGAGACCGAGTTCGCCAGGCACCCCGCGCTGGTGAAGGGCTACATCGGGCCAGGTGTGCTGGGGGAGGAGAGCCGCAGTGGCATCCGTTACCTCGTCGACCCGCGCGTCGTCGAGGGCACCCGCTGGGTGACCGGAGCCGACGTCGATGGTCAGCACGTGCTCGACCTGGTCGCCGGACGCGACTTCACCCCCGACGGCACGATCGAGGCGGCCGAGGTGAAGGACGGCGACGCCTGCCCCGACTGTGCCGACGGCACGCTCGAGTCGGCGCGTGGCATCGAGATGGGCCACATCTTCCAGCTGGGTCGCAAGTACGCCGAGGCGCTCGATCTCAAGGTGCTCGACGAGAACGGCAAGCTGGTCACCGTGACGATGGGCTCCTACGGCATCGGTGTCTCGCGAGCGGTGGCCGCGATCGCGGAGGGCAACCACGACGAGTTCGGTCTGTGCTGGCCCCGCGGGATCGGCCCGGCTGACGTGCACCTGGTTGCCGCCGGCAAGGATCCCGCCCTTTTCGAGGCGGCTGAACAGATTGCGACCGAGTTGGCCGCAGCCGGGGTCGAGGTCATCTACGACGATCGTGCCGGCAAGGTCAGCCCCGGGGTGAAGTTCAAGGACGCTGAACTGATCGGCGTACCGACCATCGTGGTGGTCGGCAAGGGCCTCGCCGACGGCGTCGTCGAGGTCAAGGACCGCCGCACCGGCAACCGCGCTGACGTCCCGGTCGGCGACGTCGTCGCGCACCTCACCACCGCCGCCACCTGACCGACGCGCCGCGGGGTCGGCGGGTCACGACGAGGCAGTCGGCGCCCAGTAGCGACGTTTGCTGCCGCGCACGTCTTCGAGCACGCCGCCGGCTGCCTCGATGGTGCGGATCGAGCCGAGGTTGTCGTCGTCGCAGGTGATCAGCGCCTGCTCGATGCCGAGTGCGGAGGCTTCGCGGAGGACCATGGCCAGCGCGCCGGACGCGTGGCCCTCACGCCGACGCGAGGGGCGGACGGAGTAGCCGATGTGCCCGCCGACGGCGAGCAGGAAGTCGTTGAGTGAACGACGCAGCGCGATGAACCCGACCCACGCACCGGCCTCATCGGTGATCCAGAAGTAGGAGCACTTCACCCGGTCGGGCGCGGACGGCGCTGTCTCGTCACCCTCCGCGAGGAGCGCGTCGACCCATCGCGAGTAGCCGACGCGCGTGAGGACCGGCTGGTGTTCACCCCAGAACCCGGAACCGGCGAGGTCGTCGTCGCCGTACTCGGTGACCAGGTCGCAGAACTCCTGGAAACGGTCGTGGGTGGGGGGCACCAGAGGCATGCACCGATCTCATCACGAGGCGTCCTCGGCCTCCACCCGGTTTCCGCCGGCGCGTGGGTCCGCCGCGTGCGCAGACATTTGCAGGTTTGTGCAGTGCAAGAACCTGCAGCGCTTTTCAGTAGGAACTGCACCGAACCTCGGCCAAGATGGTCAGTGTCCGCAACTCGGGCCGGACTTCGAATGACGTTGGGGCAGATCTCGGGACTTCCCCAGCGTCATTCGCACATTTGCGGCCCGTGCACGTCCCGACCCGCACGCCCGGTCCACGTGCTCGGGCCGGCCGACCCTCAGGCGCCGGGCAACGGTGCGGGGACTCCGCCGAAGGTCAACTGCCGCACCGCTGAGTCGACCAGTGCGCGCACCGCCCGCGCCCTCCCGGCCCCAGAGGTGCGGGCCACGGCGGCGGAGTAGATCGCCGTGCACCGCGACTCCACCTCCAGCGCAGCGGCCGCCAACTGCACCGTGGTGCGGGCCTCGTTCGGCAGCACGTAGCCCGCCTCCGCGGGCACCGGCTCCGCATCTTCGGCGCTGAGCTCGGCGGTCAACTGGTCGCGGCGGGCCCGATGCATCTGGTGCGCTCGGGTGAGCGCGTCCGCGAGATCAGGCGCAGCGCTCCGGGACACCCTGCCGCCGAGGGTGGCGAACAGCCACACCGCCGCATGCTCGGCAGCCAGCAGGTCCTGTCGGGGGTCAGACATCGGCCGGTCCTGCAGTGTGGGAAGCGAGCAGTTGCGCGGTCCCGGCAGCCATCGCAGCCAGGGTCTGCGCGAGCGCGCCGCTGTCAGCAGCGCCGGCCAGGGAGGCCAGGGTGTCCTGCAGGTCGCGTTCGGTGCGTACGACGGAGCGCCACCCCGTGGCGTCGGTGGCGGTGGTCAGGTCGGCGGCAGGCGCGGGCACCGCCTCACCCAGATGCTCGAGGTGCGTCTCGTGGAGGACGAGGAACTGCGCGCGAGCCCGCTTGCGTCCGGGGCCGACCGAGACTGTCGCGTGGGCCGCGGACAGCGCTGCGACGGCCTGCTCGACGACGGTGACGTCGGAGTCGACGGCCGGGGTGCCGGCAGGAGGTGAGACCACAGTCGGACCGCTGTCGTCCGGTCCCCATTCGCAGCCGGCGCTCAGCAGCGCGGCGGGGAGCAGGGCCACCAACCCTCGTCGGCCGACGGAGGTCGTGGGGCCATGAGGAGGAGCCGCGAACGTCACGACTGGAACTCTATGTGAGGCGTGTCGCAGCCGACGCGCCGTACCGCCTGCGTCGCCGGTTCGCGTGGTCCGGAAGGTGTGCCGAACCGGCTATGGTTGGGGCCGACAACAGCACAAGGAGGTCAATGTCGTGACCAGCGCGAAGTCTGACGCGACGAGGGAGCGGATCCTTCAGGAACTCACCGAACCCTTGACCACCCTCGAGTTGGATGTCGAGGCCGTCGACCTGACCCCGGCCGGCAAGCGCCGGGTGCTGCGTGTCGCGGTCGACAAGGACGGCGGGGTGACGCTCGACGACGTCGCCGAAGCGACCAAGTTGGTCTCCGAGGTCCTCGACGGCTCCGACGTGATGGGGGAGCAGCCCTACACGCTCGAGGTCACGTCCCGAGGTGTCGACCGACCGCTCACCCTGCCGCGGCACTGGCGCCGCAACCGCACCCGCCTGGTCAAGGTCACCTTGGTCGAGGGCGGAGAGGTCAGCGGCCGCATCGTCGACAACACCGACGAGACAGTGAGCCTCGAGATGGACGGCGAGCACAAGGACATTCCCTTCGCCGGCATTGCCAAGGCGTTGGTGCAGATTGAGTTCAACCGAAGCGAAGGACCGGCCTGATGGACATCGATCTCAGCCTGCTGCGGGTGCTCGAACAGGAGAAGGAGATCAAGTTCTCCGTCCTGGTCGAGGCCATCGAGCAGGCCCTCT
>JBEBTI010000201.1:0-5904 GCA_040393845.1 Nocardioides daejeonensis | reverse complement strand
ACCTTGTCGATCTCGTCGATGTAGATGATGCCGGTCTCGGCCTTCTTGACGTCGTAGTCAGCAGCCTGGATCAGCTTGAGCAGGATGTTCTCGACGTCTTCGCCGACATAGCCCGCCTCGGTGAGGGCGGTGGCGTCAGCGATCGCGAACGGCACGTTGAGCATGCGTGCCAAGGTCTGGGCGAGGTAGGTCTTGCCGCAGCCGGTCGGACCGATCACCAAGATGTTGGACTTGGCGACCTCGACGTGCTCGTCACGGCTCTTGCCGGTGCCGATCGTGGCAGCACCGGACTGCACCCGCTTGTAGTGGTTGTAGACCGCGACAGCCAGTGCCTTCTTCGCCTGCTCCTGACCGATCACGTAGGAGTTCAGGAACTCGAAGATCTCCTTCGGCTTGGGCAGTTCCTCGAGGCCGACCTCGGAGCGCTCGGAGAGCTCCTCCTCGATGATCTCGTTGCACAGGTCGATGCACTCGTCGCAGATGTAGACGCCGGGTCCGGCGATCAGCTTCTTGACCTGCTTCTGACTCTTTCCGCAGAAAGAGCACTTCAACAGGTCGCCCCCGTCACCAATGCGTGCCATCGGCGTCTTCCTTCCTCAAGACCAACAGGTTGACGTTACCCCGTGCCACCCTCCGTCGGAGGGTGGACACGAGGACGTCACGTTCAGACGAGTGCTGCCTTGCGACTCTCGAGCACGGCATCGATCAAGCCGTAGTCGATCGCCTGGTCGGCGGTCAGGATCTTGTCGCGCTCGATGTCGCGACTGACCTGCTCGATGTCGCGGCCGCTGTGCTCGGAGATCATCTTCTCGAGCAGCTCGCGCATCCGGATGATCTCGTTGGCCTGGATCTCGAGGTCGGAGATCTGACCGCCCTGGCCCTCGGTGTAGGGCTGGTGGATCAGGATCCGACTGTTGGGCAGCGCCAGCCGTTTGCCGGGAGTGCCGGCTGCCAGCAGGACCGCCGCCGCCGAGGCAGCCTGCCCCAGGCACACGGTCTGCACGTCGGGCTTGATGAACCGCATCGTGTCGTAGATCGCGGTCAGCGCGGTGAAGGAGCCACCCGGCGAGTTGATGTAGATGGAGATGTCGCGGTCGGCGTCCATCGACTCCAGGCACAACAGCTGCGCCATCACGGCGTTGGCGATGTCGTCGCTGATCGGCGTGCCGAGGAAGATGATCCGGTCCTCGAACAGCTTCGCGTAGGGGTCGATGCGACGGACGCCGTACGACGTGCGCTCTTCCCACTGGGGAATGTAGTAGTTCATGCTCAGGCGTCCTTGTTCTGGTGGGCGGGGCGACCCTGGTCTGCGGTCTCGCGGGCGTTGGTGATGACCTGGTCGATCAAGCCGTACTCGAGCGCCTGCTCCGGAGTGAACCAGCGGTCACGGTCGGAGTCGCGCTCGACCTCGGCAACGTCACGCCCGGTGTGGAAGGCGATCAACTCGCCCAACTGCTTCTTGAGCAACAGGCTCTGCTGCGCCTGGATCTTGATGTCGGACGCCGAGCCGCCGATCCCACCGGACGGCTGGTGCATCATGATCCGCGCGTGCGGCAGGGCGTAGCGCTTGCCCTTGGTGCCGGCACACAGCAGGAACTGGCCCATCGAGGCCGCCAGACCCATGGCGACGGTGGCGACATCGTTGGGGATGTAGTTCATCGTGTCGTAGATCGCCATCCCGGCGTCGACCGAACCACCGGGCGAGTTGATGTGCAGGAAGATGTCGGCTTCGGGGTCTTCAGCCGAGAGCAGGAGCAACTGCGCACAGATCGCGTTGGCGTTCTGGTCGCGGACCTCCGAGCCGAGGAACACGATCCGCTCGCGCAGCAGCCGCTGGTACACGTTGTCGTCGAGGCCGTACGACGGAAGTCCGCCGCTCATCTGGGGGCTGGGAATCTGGTTCACGAGGACGACACTAGACGGCGACACCGACATTTCCACGGGCATCCACCCGGTGTTCGCCCACAGCAGATTCGCCGCGGGCGAACAGACGATCCGACGGGTCAGCGCGCCAACCACTCGGCCAGCGCCCGGTGCACAGCCGGATGATTGAGCAGGTCGAAGTGGTCGGCACCGGGTAGGTGCAGTCGGTCGGCCCCGTCGAAGATGCCGGGGCCGCGCCCTTCGCCGTAGGCCGACCCCATCCCCACCAACATGTCACCCGCCAGCCGACTCACCGGATGACGGGGCGAGGCGGCGAGCGTCGCGCAGACGAGACGGTTGCGGACCCCGGGCAGCGACGGCACCTCGCCTCCGAGTCCTTCGACCAGATCGGTGATCCCCACCGAGAGGTGGTCGATCGCACGTCCGAAGCCTGCAGTCTCGGGCAGTCTCGCCAACGCCCCGCTCCCCCGGCGCAGACCGCCGGCGATCGGGGCGCCACGGTGTGGGGTGCCCAGACACACCACATCGGTGACCAGACGGGTCCATGCGTCGTCCTCGGAGACCAGACCGCACGCCGCCCTGATCACCAGGCCGCCCATCGAGTGCCCGACCAGCGCGATCCGACGCGGCGGCACCGGCCACCCGGCGACCACGTCGCGGAGCAACGCGGCCAGATCGGCTCCGTTGGCGCGCACGGAGCGGCCCGTGTTGGCACGCAGCAGCACCGGAGTCCAGCCGAGCTGGCGCACCAGGTCGGGGTACGTCGTCCCGTGCACCTCGCGGCGCAGGTCCCAGTAGGACTCGTTCTCGCACAGGCCGTGCAGGAAGAAGGCCACGTGGTCGGAAGCGGCAGGGAACGCTTCCGCCAACGAGTCCGGGGCGACGTCCTTCCCTCCGTGGCGCACGGCCATCCGAATCGCGAGCGGGGACCCCTCCTCCTCGAGGCGGTCACCGATCAACCCGTTGACCGCGGACCTGACGAAGCGGCCGCGCGGACCGTCGTCGAGCGCCTGGCCGAGTCCGGCACCGGCCGCGCCCCGCAGCCCCAGGCGGCCGGCGCGCAGGCCCCAGCGCACCGACGTGTGCACGGTCGTCGCGATCAAGTCGTGCAGGCCGTGGCCCACCACCGCGGGCGTGCCACCGAGAGGCGTGGTCATGGACCGGACCCGACCGGCGACACCGAGATGCGTGTCGTGGGCCGTGGCGAGCACGACCTCCTCGAGCACTTGCGGAAGCAACTGCCACGCGTCCAGGACACGGGGCTCGACGACTGTGCTCACCGACGTACTCCTCCAGTTTGGGTGCACACATGTTCACCCGAACCGGACAGTCGCGGCAAGTCGGGACCGACCCGGCCGCGGCCGCCCTGGTACTCAGGCAAGCCAGTCGAGCAGTGAGCGCTGCACCTCGGGATGGTTGACCAGCGGAGCACTCGCGTCGTCGACGTGCACGACTGTCGCGGTCGGGAAGAGGTGGTGGGCCTCCCGTTGCCGCAGGCGAGCGCGGTCACGCCACCACAGCAGGTTGCCGAGCAGCGCGCCGACGGGGTTGCGCTCGAGCCGCGCGCGGCGGGTGATCACGGTGTAGGTCGCGTGCTCGATCGGCGCCAGGTCCACGGCGGCCACCTCGCTGGTGACGATGCCGGCAAGTTCCTCGTCGATCCCCTGTCCGAGCGGCATGCTGCCACGCGCCGGCGCGACGACGAGGTGCGGCGTGCCCAACAGCACAACGTCGCTGACCAGCTGCTGCCACGTGCCACCACCCAGCGCGGGCACCGCGCCGGCGGCCCGGAGCGCCAGGCCACCGTCGCCCGCACCGACCAGCGCAACCCGCTCCACCGGCACCGGCCACCGGTCGACCAGTCGCTGCAGCAGGGCACTCAGCTCCGCAGCCGCGCCGGGATCGGTGGACGGCGGGGCGGCACGCAGGTGCACCGGGGTCCAGTCGAGCAGTGCGGACAGGCGACTCGCGTAGGTACCGCCACAACTCTCGTGCCCGACGTTCCACGAACTCTCGTCGTGGGTGGAGTCCGGCACCAGCACGAGCATCCGGCCGGTGGCGTGCGGATAGCGGTCACCCAGATCCGTGTCGGGCGCGAGGTCGGCGCCGTTGCTGCGCACCGCCGCCGACCGACGCGTCGCGGTGTCACGACCCAGCGGTCCCACGGCAAGCGCCAGCGGCGTCCGACGCTGCAGCAACCGCCAGCCGAATCCGGCCGTGTTGCGGACGAACGACCACCCCAGCCGCAGTACGGCGGGCGCCTCGGTCCGACTCCCGGCTCCGGGCGCGTCCACACTCACGCGAGTGAGTGTGGCCGGTGCGCCGCGCGAAGGCAAAGCAGCGCGCCGAAATGCCGAAACCGCCGGCGGGACGAATCCCACCGGCGGTCTCGATCAGGTCACTTGGCTTCGCTGTCCTCGGCGGACGCGTCGTCGGCCTCGGCCGGCTCCTCGGCAGCGGGGTCGGCGATGGTGCCGTCGGGCTGCAGGTTCTTCAGCTCGACCACGTTGCCGCTGGCGTCCTTGACGACGGCTGCCTCGACGAGCGTCGCCAGCGCCTTGCCGCGCAGGATCTCCTGCACCAGCTCGGGGATGTGGTTGTGCTCGAACATGTGGTTCGCGAACTCCTGCGGGTCCTGACCGGACTGCTGGGCGCGGCGCACCATGTGCTGGGAGAGGTCCTGCTGGTCGACGCCCAACTCCTCGGCCTTGGCAATCTTGTCGAGGATGAACTGCGCGGCGACAGCGTCACGCACCCGACGGTCGAGGTCAGCCTCGAACTCGTCCTGGGTCTGCTTCTCCTCTTCGAGGTACTTCTCCAAGGTCATCCCGGCGTACGACAACTGCTGCTCGAGGTTCTCGCGACGGGCGTTGAGCTCGTCGGTGACCAGCGTCTCCGGCAGCGGAATGGAGACCTTCTCGAGCAGCACCTCGAGGACGGCGTCACGGGCTGCAGCAGCCTGCTCGAGGCGCTTGCCCCGGGTGAGCCGTTCGCGGACGTCGTCGTTGAGTTCAGCGGCGGTGTCGAACTCGGAGGCCAGCTGGGCGAACTCGTCGTCGAACTCGGGCAGCTCCTGCTCCTGGACCTGCGTGACCTTCACCTCGACCTGCACGGCCTGACCGACCAGGTCGCCACCGACCAGCTCGGAGGAGAAGGTGGTGGACTCGTCGGCGGAGAGGCCGGCCAGGGCCTCATCGAGACCGTCGAGCATGCCACCGCGACCGACCTTGTAGGACATGCCCGCAACCTCAGCGCCCTCGACGACCTCACCGTCCTGGCGAGCTGCGAGGTCGATGGTCACGAAGTCGCCGTCGGCTGCCGCGCGCTCGACGGTGCGCAGGGTGCCGAAGCGCTCGCGCAGAGCATTGACCTGCTCTTCGACGTCGGCGTCGGTCAACTCGATGTCGTCGACCTGGGCCTCGAGGCCGTCGTACGCCGGCAGCTCGAAGTCAGGCTTGATGTCGACCTCGGCGGTGAACTCCAGCAGCTCGTTGTCCTCGAGCTTGGTGACCTCGATCTCGGGCTGGCCGAGCGGCTCCAGGGTGTTCTCCTGCAGGGCCTCGAAGTACTTCTGCGGCAGCGCCTCGTTGATCGCCTGGTCGAGCACCGCGCCGCGGCCGACCTGACGGTCGATCACCAGCGGCGGGACCTTGCCACGGCGGAAGCCTGGGACGTTGATCTGCTTCGCAATCTGCTTGTACGCCGCGTCGAGGCTCGGCTTGAGCTCCTCGAAGGGCACCTCGACAGTCAGCTTGGCCCGGGTCGGGCTCAAGTTCTCGACGGCGCTCTTCACAGGTGTTCTCCTCTGGTTCATGGTGGTTCCGGACGGTCGGGGCGACAGGACTCGAACCTGCGGTCTCCTGCTCCCAAAGCAGGCGCGCTAGCCACTACGCTACGCCCCGCCAAGAACCCCGAAGTGGGCTCCTTGGAGCGGATGACGGGAATCGAACCCGCGTAATCAGTTTGGAAGACTGAGGCTCTACCATTGAGCTACATCCGCGCACACCGAAGCGAGTCCGG
>JBEBTI010000200.1:0-5918 GCA_040393845.1 Nocardioides daejeonensis | reverse complement strand
GCACCGGCGCCCACGACGACGACCCGACTGACGACGTACTGCCGCAGCTGCGGATTGCCGACGCGCTCAACCATGTCGACCGCGACCTCTACGGGGCGTACGGCGTGGTGGCCGACCGGGTCGCCGAGGGTGACTGGCCGGTGGGCGAAGCAGCGGTCAACGACGGCACCGACGGTCTCGCCCAGGCGAGCCTCGAGCAACTGCCCCGAACCGGGGGTACGACGGCGCTCAAGAACCTGCTCTATGCGATCGAGTGGTGGGTCTTCGGCGCGTTCGCAGCATTCATCTGGTGGCGCTGGGCGCGTGACGAGCTCGATGCCGACCGCGTCGACGGTGAGACCCCGATCACCGGCCGCAAGGCCGGCCCTGCGGAGACAACCGACGGCTCGGTAGATTCGCCAGCGTGAAGAACCCTCTCTACGTCGGCTACCGAGTGATGGCCACCGCGGTCGGCATCCTCCTGATTCTGATCATGATCGGCGTACCGCTGGCCAACTTCGACGGCACCGGCATGTGGCACCTGTTCGACAGCACACCCGAAGTGTGGACAGAGGGCAGCACCGCCAAGGACATCGGAGAGTTCCTGACCGGCCCGCTCGCCTTCATGCACGGCTGGCTCTACATGATCTTCATCTTCTTTGCCTTCATGCTGTCTCGCAAGCAGCGCTGGGACATCGGCTTCACCGTGGTCACCTTGATCTGCGGGACCGTCCCGGTGCTCAGCTTCTGGGCCGAGCACCGGGTGGTGAAGCGGATGCGCGCCGCACAGCCGTCAGGGACGGTCTGACTCCTCCGGAGCGTCCAGGTCGACGACCTCCGCCGGGTTGTCCGGGGTGGTGTCGGCGACCGGCGTCGCCGCTGCGTCGGCGAGGGACTCCCCCGGTGATGCCGCGACCGGCTCAGCCGGAGCTGCGGTGGGTACGTCGGCACTCGGCGTGGCAGGGGCAGCCGGCGGTGCGGGCGGGGTCGGCCGACTGGCCGGAGCCGGCGCGGAACTCTGGTCAGCACCCTGGTCGCGCAGCGTCTTGAAGACGAAGCCACCCACCGCGACCAACGCGCCCACGAGCAGGAAGCGGCGTACCTTGCGTCCCTTGCGGGGCGCGGGCTTCTCCTCCTTGACCTTCGCCACGGTCTGGGCAGCCTTGCCCGAGGCGGCCTTGGCGGCCTTCTTCGAGGCGGCCTTCGCGGCCTTGGCCTTCTTGCCCGTGGCCAACTTGGTGGCCTTGTCGGATGCCACGTCGGTGGCCCGCTCGGCAGCGGAGCGTCCTTCGGCAAGCGCATCCTTGGCGGTGTCCATCGCCGACTCGAAGGTCTGTTCCACCACCGGGATCAGCCCCTCGACAGTCTCTCCAGCTCGGTCCAGCACGGACTTCTTCTTCCGCTTCAGCATGTCAGGCCTCTCCGGTGATCGGTTGTTGTCCTTCGATCAAACACGACTGGACGACCAAACCCAATGGGCGGCGCACGTCCGGGTTGCCCGGCCTGCGAAGATCGGGGGGTCCACTGAATCCGTCACGAAAGAGGACCCATGTCTGAGTTGCAGGCCGTCCTGAAGACCAACCGTGGTGACATCACCATCAATCTGTTCCCCAACCATGCCCCGCTGACGGTGGAGAATTTCACCGGCCTGGCCGAGGGCACCAAGGACTACCAGGTCGAAGGCAAGACCGGCCGGTTCTACGACGGCCTCATCTTCCACCGGGTGATCGACAACTTCATGATCCAGGGCGGTTGCCCGCTCGGCACCGGCACCGGCGGCCCGGGCTACCAGTTCAAGGACGAGTTCCACCCCGAGCTGCAGTTCAACAAGCCCTACCTGCTCGCGATGGCCAATGCCGGCCCGGGCACCAACGGCTCGCAGTTCTTCATCACCACTGCGGCGACACCGCACCTGAACAACCGCCACACCATCTTCGGTGAGGTTGCCGACCAGGCGTCGCGCGACGTCGTCGACGCGATCGGCACCACCGCCACCGGTGCGATGGACCGCCCGGTCGAGCCGGTGGTCATCGAGTCCGTGCAGATCGCCCGGGCCTGAACCATGTCCGACAGTGGGTCCCAGGCTCCCGCGCCTGAGTGTTATCGGCACGCGGGCCGGGAGACCTGGATCCGCTGCCAGCGGTGTGATCGCTCGATCTGCCCCGACTGCATGCGCGACGCGTCCGTCGGCTTCCAGTGCCCCGAGTGTGTGCAGCGAGGCGCCAAGGAGACCCGCAGCGGTCAGGCGACGTACGGTGGCGCGCGCTCGGGCAACCCGTCCCTGACGGCGTACGTCCTGATCGCGATCAACGCGCTGGTCTGGTTGGCGATCATGGCCACCGGCCAACGTGACAGCAGCCTGGTCAACAAGCTGTCGCTGCTCTCCGGCGGCAAGTGTGTGCCCGACGGGCAGCCGAGCGCGTACTACCCGCAGGTCGACTCCGCGCAGTTCTGCAACACCGCGCCCGACGGCGCGCACTGGGTCACCGGGGTGGCCGACGGGGCGTGGTGGCAGTTGGTCACCAGCACCTTCACGCACGTGGAGATCTGGCACATCGCGTTCAACATGTTGGCGTTGTGGTTCCTCGGCCCGGCTCTCGAGGCCGCTGTGGGCCGGGCTCGGTTCCTGGCGATCTATCTGGGATCGGGCCTGACCGGCTCAGTGCTCGTCTACCTGCTCGCTGATGTGGCGGCCTCGACCGCCGGCGCGTCCGGTTCGATCTTCGGCCTGCTCGCCGCCCACCTGGTGGTCGGGCGCAAGGTCGGTGCCGACCTGTCCCAGTTGGGCATGTGGATCGGCATCAACGTGGTGATCACGGTCCTCGGGCGGGACTCGATCTCGTGGCAGGGCCACCTCGGTGGCTTCGTCGGTGGCGCGCTGATCACCGCGATCATCGCCTACGCCCCGAAGGGCAAGCAGCGTACGACGATCCAGGTGATCGGGATCGCCGTGGTCGTGCTCGCCTCCATCGCCCTGGTGGTGGCGCGTACGGCGGTGCTCACCTGAGCAACCGCGTGACCAGAGACCCCCGTCGTCCCGTCGGACGGCGGGGGTTTTCCACATTGTGGATAACCCCTGTGGACAAGTTACACACATGTGATTCCACAGCTGGGGACAACTTCTGCGGGTGTCTCGGCCACGGGGTTCGCGTGCTCATTGGGGTTGATTGGTGCTCGTCCATGGCACCAACCAACCCCCGTTGTTTCCCGAGGAGTTCGCTCAGGGAACCATTGTCAGAAGCAATGAGGCCCGGACCACCGGCAGCGGTGGTCCGGGCCTCTTGGCACGGCGTACGGCGTCGGCTCACTCCCAACGAGTGGCGAAGGTGAAGCCGACGGCCATCAAGCCGATCCCGACCATCAGGTTCTTCTGGCCGAGGTCGGTGAGCAGCCACAGGTCGTGCTTGTTGTCGGCGAAGACATAGAAGAGACAGATCCAGATCAGGCCGACCAGGAAACAGCCGAGCATCCCGGCCACGACGCCACGGCCACGGCCCATCGGGGTCTTGGGGTGGGCGGAGATGATCAGGCCCAGGAAGGCGAGGCCGAAGCCGATCAGCCAGTTCCAGTCGTCAAGCTTCTTCATCCCGGGGATCAGGGTGTCGGGATCCGTGCCCTCGAGGCGCATCTCGCGGGCGTACGTCGTCCAGAGCACGACATAGGCGAGGCCAGCCACGAACAGCACGATCGCCAGCAGGAACCGGACTGAAATGATCGGACCCGTCACCTTGTCGAGACTGTCCAGCTCGTCCTTGGGCTTGGCCACCAAACTCTCCTCTGATCTCCGTGTCCCCCAGGCGGATCACTTGGGGCACCCGGGTTAGCGTAGTCGCCATGCCCACCAACTCTCACCGCAACCACCCGATCCGGGCCCGGTGGCGTTGGGTGACCCCGGCCGTCTTCGCGGTCGCGGGCCTCCTCCTGGTCGCAAGTGCACGCAGCAGCGACGGCACCGATCTGCGTCCGGGCCGCAACGACGACCTGGCCAGTCTGGTGCGCAGTGAGGCCGCGCAGCAGCAGGAGGTGGAGGATCGTGCGGCCGAGATGACCCGCAACGTCGACCGACTGTCCGGGTTGGTCAACGACAGCACGGTGAAGGAAGCCCGCGCGCAGGCCAACCTCCTCGAAGGACCGGCCGGCTTCCACGAGGTCAGCGGAGCCGGCCTGACCGTCGTACTCTCCGATGCACCTGAGGAGGTGCGCGAGGAGTCCGACGAGAACATCAATCTGCTGATCGTGCATCAGCAGGACATCCAAGCGGTGGTCAACGCGATGTGGAAGGCCGGCGCCGAGGCGATCACCATCCAGGGCCAGCGGCTGATCTCCACCACCGGCATCAAGTGCGCCGGGAACTCCGTGGAGCTGCAGGGGATTCCCTATCCGCAGCCGTTCGTGATCCAGGCCGTCGGCGACCCGGCCGCGTTGCAGGCCGGCATCGACAGCGACGCCTACCTCGACTTCTACCGCACCCAGTCGGTCGACCCCGACATCGCGATCGGCTGGGAGATGGCGACCACCGACTCCGTGCGCGCACCCGCCTATTCCGGCTTGCGCACGTTGCAGCACGCCGTGCCGCTCAGCGACACCTGAGCTCGGTCCTCCGAGCCGCGGGCGTGGTCGCCCTCAGCCTCAGGGACCGAGCAACCCCTCAGGGGTCGGTCGCTCAGGGATCGTTGACGACCGGGGGGAGTTCCGGGTCGGTGCCGTCGTCACTCGGGTCGTCGGTGGGCTCGTCGGTGGGGGTGTCTGTCGGGGTGGGTTCCTCGGTCTCCTCCGGCTCCTCGTAGGTGGAGACGGTGAGGCGGATCTCGGTGTCCTGGGGCTTGGTCTCACCCTCCTTGGTGGACTGTCCGATCACCTCGTCCTTGGGAGCTGTGGTGTCGGGCGACGGCACCACATAGACGGTGAAACCGGCGTCCTCGATCAGACGAGTGGCCTCGTTGATGTCCAGACCCACGACGTACGGCACCTCCTTCGGGCCGGTGGAGACGCCCAGCACGACGACCGAGTTCGGTTCGACCTCGGTGTTGGGTTCGACGCTCTGGTCGAGGACCTCGTTCTTCGGTTCGTCCGACTCGCGATCCTCGAACTTGGGCTGCAGTCCGGCGTCCTTCAGCGCCTTGGCGGCGGCGCCTCGCTTGAAGCCGACCACGTCAGGCACCTCGACCGGAGCCGGTCCGGTTGAGACATAGATCTCGACCAGCGTGTCGGGTGCGACCCACTGGTCCTGGCCGGGCGTGACGTCGTAGACCTGACCCTCCTTGTACTCGTCGTCCGGGTACGGCGTCCGGGTCACCTTGACGTCGAAGCCGGCCGACTCGAGCTCGGTCACCGCGGCTGCTTCTTCGAGCCCGATCACCCGGGGCACCTGGATGTCTGCAGGCTCGTCGTCGCCCTGGTTGAGGAACCAGATCCCGCCGGCGATCAGCGCAACGATGACGAGGCCGATCAGCACCCACAGGCCGGTGCGGTTGGGCTCGTCCTCCTCGACCGGTGCCGCGACTGCCGCCGACTGCTGGGGGAGGTACGACGTCGTGGCGGCCGGCGCCGGTGGTAGCACCGGAGCCAGGGGCACGGCGGGCGCCGAGACCGGGCGGCCGGCCAGGTAGCCCTCGATGTCGCTGCGCATCGCGGCCGCGGACTGGTAGCGGTCCTCGAGACGCTTCGCCAACGCCTTCATCACGATCGCGTCGACCTCGGGTGGCAGTTCGCTGTCGTGCACCGACGGGGGCTGGGCCGGCTCCCGCACGTGCTGATAGGCGACAGCGACCGGCGACTCGCCGACGAACGGCGGCCGGCCGGTGAGCAGTTCATAGAGCAGGCAGCCGGTGGAGTAGACGTCGGAGCGGGAGTCGAGGGGGTGGCCGCCCGCCTCCGACCCTGGGTGGGGGATCGCGGTGGCGGACCCCCCCGCGGGCAGCGGGGAAGAGGTGGAGGGG
>JBEBTI010000199.1:0-5960 GCA_040393845.1 Nocardioides daejeonensis | reverse complement strand
GCGAAGAAGGCGGCCGCTCCGGCTGCTGAGGCTGCCGCTGCTGACCCGGTCGCCGACGCCGCCCCGGCCGAGGCAGTTGTCGAGGCCGACGAGCAGCCGGCCGCGCCCGCCAAGAAGGCAGCCGCCAAGCGCACCCGGACCCGCAAGACGGCCGCCGCCGCTGATCCGGCCCCCGCGACCGATGCTCCCGCAGCTGACGAAGCCGCCGGCACGACACCCGGTGATGCAGAGACCGCGGGCGCCGCAGTGGTTCCGGTCTTCCAGGCTCCGACCACCACCACGACCACGCGTTCGCGCCGTCGTCCGGCGAGCAGTGCGTCGACCGATGCCTCCGCGGAGACGACTGACGAGTCCACGCCGGCAGCCGCCGACGACGAGGTCGAGCAGCCGGCCCCCAAGGCACGCCGTACCCGCAAGAAGGCTGCCGCAGCGCCTGAGTCGGAA
This sequence comes from Nocardioides daejeonensis, assembly GCA_040393845.1. GTDB lineage: Bacteria > Actinomycetota > Actinomycetes > Propionibacteriales > Nocardioidaceae > Nocardioides > Nocardioides daejeonensis_A. Next base: position 5,516 of record JBEBTI010000199.1, on the reverse strand, counting down.
CCGACCGACGAGGACGACGCAACTGACGCCGAGTCGACCGACGCCGAATCGCCGGAGGGCTCCGACGCGGAGTCCGACGACAACGACGACGCCAGTGACGACGACGGGAGCGGGCAGCCCCGCCGACGCCGTCGTCGCGGTGGACGCCGTCGCCGCAAGAGCTCCGACCAGGGTGACGACAACCAGTCCGACGACAACGAGAACGAGGGCTCCTCGGGCGTCGACGCCGCTGCAGAGGCCGACGGCGAGCGTGCCGCCGATGCTGACGGAGACAACTCCGACAGTGACGAGGCAACCGGTTCACGCCGTCGTCGTCGTCGTCGCCGCGCCGGTGACAGCAGTGGGGACGGGTCCGGGGACGACCCGGCAAACACCGTCACCAAGGTGCGTCAGGCTCGCTCTGCCGAGGACCAGATCACCGCGGTCTCGGGTTCGACCCGGCTCGAGGCGAAGAAGCAGCGCCGCCGCGAGGGCCGCGAGGCCGGACGCCGCCGCGCGCCGATCGTGAGCGAGGCGGAGTTCCTCGCCCGTCGCGAGTCCGTCGACCGCCAGATGGTGGTGCGCCAGAAGGGCGAGCTCACCCAGATCGGGGTGCTCGAGGACAAGGTGCTCGTCGAGCACTACGTGTCGCGTGAGTCGCAGAACTCCCTGATCGGCAACGTCTACGTCGGCCGCGTGCAGAACGTGCTGCCCTCGATGGAGGCAGCCTTCGTCGACATCGGCAAGGGCCGCAATGCGGTGCTGTACGCCGGCGAGGTCAACTGGTCGGCACTCGGCCACAAGGAGGGCCAGCCCCGCAAGATCGAGTCGGTGCTCTCCAGTGGTCAGGCCGTGCTGGTCCAGGTGACCAAGGACCCGATCGGACACAAGGGCGCGCGCCTCACCAGCCAGGTCAGCCTGGCCGGCCGCTTCCTGGTCTACGTGCCCGACGGCACCACCTCCGGCATCTCCCGCAAGTTGCCCGACACCGAGCGTGCTCGGTTGAAGAGCCTGCTCAAGGAGATCGTTCCCGAGACCGCGGGCGTGATCGTGCGTACGGCGGCCGAGGGCGCGTCAGAGGACGAGCTGACCCGCGACGTCGAACGCCTGAAGGCGCGCTGGGAGGACATCGAGGCCAAGTCGAAGACCGGCAGCGCCCCCAAGCTGCTCTACGGCGAGCCCGACCTCACCCTCAAGGTGGTGCGCGACCTGTTCACCGAGGACTTCGCGTCGCTGGTCGTCGAGGGCGACGAGGCGTGGGAGACCGTGCACGGTTACGTGGAGCACATGGCGCCCGACCTGCTCGAGCGGGTGCACCGGTTCGAACCGGCCGACGACGGACGTGACTCGTTTGCCGCACACCGCATCGACGAGCAGATCGCGAAGGGCATCGACCGCAAGGTCTGGCTGCCGTCGGGCGGATCGTTGATCATCGACCGCACCGAGGCAATGACGGTCGTCGACGTCAACACGGGCAAGTTCACCGGATCCGGGGGCAACCTCGAGGAGACCGTCACCAAGAACAACCTCGAGGCCGCCGAGGAGATCGTGCGCCAACTCCGGTTGCGCGACATCGGTGGCATCATCGTCGTGGACTTCATCGACATGGTGCTCGAGTCCAACCGAGACCTGGTGCTGCGACGGCTGGTCGAGTGCCTCGGTCGCGACCGCACCCGTCACCAGGTTGCCGAGGTCACCTCGCTCGGCCTGGTCCAGATGACCCGCAAGCGGATCGGCACCGGCCTGCTCGAAGCGTTCAGCGAGAACTGCGAGCACTGCGCCGGTCGCGGAGTCGTGGTGCACGAGATGCCGATCGAACCGAAGCGTGGCGACGACGACGGTCGACGCAGCAACCGCCGCGGCCGTGGCAAGGGCGACCAGCAGCAGCGCAACGAGAACCCGAAGCCGATGCCCCCGGTGACTCCGCCGTCGCCCAAGGACGTGGCCGCGGCGGCCCGCCCCGAGTCGGCCCGGAACACGGCCGAAGAGGCTGTCGAGGGCAACGAGACGACGGCCGACGCACCGCAGGCGGAGCAGCCGACCGCGGCCGTTGCCGAGCCGACCGTGCGCACCACCACCCGCAGTCGTGGGCGTTCGCGCCGCCAGTCGGCGCAGGACACGACCCAGGAGTCGAAGTCGGAGCCGACCGAGACCAGCGCAGCCGCGCCCGCTGCGCAGGACGCACCTGCAGACCGGTCGACCGGCGCGACGCGCGTGGAGTCAGCGCCGGAGGCGCCTGCTGCCGCAACCGCGGTCGCGGAACCTGCTGCAGCGTCGACCGGAGTGGTGACCCGCACCCGCCGTGCAGCCCGCAGCGGGGGAGTGATCACCCCGAAGCAGGCCGAGCCGGTCGTGGTCGCCCCGACCCCTCCGCCGGCGCCCGAGGGGACTCCCGTGGCCGCACCGCCGAAGGTGGTCACCCGCACCCGTGGACGCCGTACGGCGACCGCGGCAGGTGCCGAGTCGACCAGCCAGGCTGCCTCGATCGAGGTCCAGGGCGACGCTGCCGAGTTGCACGTGCCGATCAAGAAGAAGGGCTCGCGCAAGCGCTGAGACGCTGATCGGCGGACCCGAGCGGTCCGCGACCGGGGGTCCGGACCGGGCCACATGGTGGACACTGGTCCCGATCCGTGGTCGACCCCCGGTCGCGCCGATACGGTCGACCTCGCAAGTCATCATTGAGTCGTCTTCAGAGTGGAAGAGTGCGCGAATGACCTACCGTCCCGAGACCCTCGCGGTCCATGCCGGCCAGGAGCAGGCCGACCCGGCCACCAACTCCCGCGCGGTGCCGATCTACCAGACCACGTCCTACGTGTTCAACGACACCGAGCACGCCGCCAACCTGTTCTCGCTGGCTGAGCCGGGCAACATCTACACCCGCATCATGAACCCGACGCAGGACGTCTTCGAGCAGCGGATGACGCAGCTCGAGGGTGGCGTGGGCGCGCTGGCCGTGGCCTCGGGCTCCACCGCCACGACGTACGCCGTGCTCAACCTGGCCGGCACCGGCGACAACATCGTCGCCATGTCGACCCTGTACGGCGGCACCTACGCGCTCTTCGCGCACACCCTGCCGCAGTTCGGCATCGAGGTCCGCTTCGTCGACCCGGAGAAGCCGGAGGAGCTCGCCGCCGTCGTCGACGACCGCACCCGCCTCGTCTTCGGTGAGACCCTCGGCAACCCGAAGATCAACGTGGTCGACATCCGCGCCTGGGCCGACGCTGCCCACGCGCAGGGCCTCCCGCTGATCATCGACAACACCGCGCCGTCGCCGATCCTGTGCCGCCCGTTCGACCTCGGCGCCGACGTGGTCGTGCATGCGGCCACGAAGTACATCGGCGGCCACGGCACCTCGATCGGCGGCATCATCGTCGACTCGGGCAACTTCGACTGGGCCGCTCACAGCGACCGGTTCCCCGGGCTGACCAAGCCCGACGGCGCCTACCACGGCGTGGTGTGGACCGAGGCCGTCGGCAACCTCGCCTACATCATCCGGGCCCGCACGGTGCTGCTGCGCAACACCGGTGCCGCCACCACCCCGATGAACTCCTGGCTGTTCCTGCAGGGCCTCGAGACGCTGCACCTGCGCATGGAGCGGCACAGCGAGAACGCGCTCAAGGTCGCCGAGTACCTCAACAACCACGACGACGTCGCGTGGGTGAGCTACCCCGGTCTGGCCGACAGCCCCTACAAGGAGGTTGCCGACCGCACCCTCAAGGGCGGGTACGGCGGTCTGGTCAGCTTCGGCGTGAAGGGCGGCCGCGAGGGGGGCAAGAAGTTCGTCGAGTCGGTGCAGCTGTTCAGCCACCTGGCCAACATCGGTGACGCGAAGTCGCTGGCGATCCACAACGCCACCACGACGCACAGCCAGTTGACTCCCGAGGAGCTCGAGGCAGCCGGTGTGCCGGAGGACATGGTCCGCCTGTCGATCGGCATCGAGCACATCGACGACATCATTGCCGACCTTGACCAGGCGCTGGCTGCCAGCAAGTGAGCTGAGCACCATCAACATCGGGTACGTCGAGACGCAGCGGGTTGTCCTCTTCACCGAGGACCACCCGCTGCGCCTGCGTGGTGGCGGCGAGCTGCGCCACGTCGAGGTCGCCTACGAGACCTACGGGACCCTCAACGCAGCGCGGGACAACGCCATCTTCGTCTGTCACGCGCTGACCGGCGACGCCCACGCCGCCGGCCTCCACCTGGGGGCGAAGAAGCGGGGCTGGTGGGACAACCTGATCGGTCGCGGCAAGGCGGTCGACACCGACGAGTTCTTCGTGATCAGCGCCAACCTGCTGGGCGGGTGTTCCGGCACCACCGGACCGTTGTCGACCGATCCGGCCACGGGTGCGGCGTACGGCATGGAATTCCCGCTGCTGCACATGTCCGACCTGGTCAGCGTGCACCGGGCCCTCGTCGCCCACCTCGGCGTCGAGCGCCTGTACGCCGCAGTGGGAGGCTCGCTGGGTGGTATGCAGGTGCTGCAGTGGGCGATCGACGCACCGGACCAGATCGAGCGGGCCGTGGTGGTCGCGGCGTCGTCGCGGCTGACCACCGAGAACATCGCCTTCTCGGCCGTCGGTCGCGAAGCGATCATGAACGATCCCGACTTCCACGACGGCCGCTACACCGAGCGTGGCGTCGTACCCGCACGCGGCCAGAAGGTTGCGCGGATGATGGCGCACATCACCTACGTCTCGGCTGTGTCACTGGACCGGAAGTTCGGCCATGAGCGGGACACGCCCCACGGCGAGATGACGATGGGCCCGGACTTCGCCGTCGAGCACTACCTCCAGCACCAGGGCGAGGTCTTCCTCGACCGCTTCGACGCGCTGTCCTACCTCTACCTGTCCCGCTTGCTCGACTACTTCGACCCGTTCGCGGACCCGACGACCGACGAGCGACTGCGGTCGGCGGTCACCCGGTTCCGGGTGATCTCCTTCGACAGTGACTGGCGTTTCGACACAGCCCAGTCCCAGCGTCTGGTGGGGGAGTTGGAGCGACTCGGTCTGCCGGTGGAGTTCAGCGAACTGCACTCGGTGTTCGGTCATGATTCGTTCCTCCTGGAGCCGCCCGGCTACCACGACGCGGTGCGCAGGTTCCTGCAATGAGTCGTCGTTTTGCGCGCAGGGCCGCGTTTCCGTAGTATTGAACCTCGGCGTGCACCAGCGCGCCTTGCTCCGTGCTGGCCCCGACCGACAACCGGTTCCGGTCGGCGAGCCCCGGAGAACATGAGTTTCACAGACAGCTTCATGCAGACGGACACGACGAAGGAGACCGCGGTGTACGCGATCGTGCGCGCAGGCGCCACTCAGCAGAAGGTTGCCGTGGGCGACGTCATTGAGATCGACAAGGTCACCACGCCGGTCGGCGAGTCGGTGTCGTTGCCGGTCACGCTGCTGGTGGACGGCGAGACCGTGACCTCGGATGCCGGTGCGCTCGGCAAGGCGTCGGTCACCGTCGAGGTCCTCGGTGCCACCAAGGGACCGAAGATCGTCATCCAGAAGTACAAGAACAAGACCGGCTACAAGAAGCGCCAG
>JBEBTI010000198.1:0-5965 GCA_040393845.1 Nocardioides daejeonensis | reverse complement strand
CGTTTCTGTGACCTGAGAAGATGGAATCTCAACGGCGATCCGCGCTTCCTCGACGCGTGGCGCAGCGACGTCAGAGCTGGCCTATCGAGCGTCCTGGTCACCGAAGCAAAGGCCACGGTCATCAAGCTCAACGAACGTGCCCGTGCGGAACGGATCCTCGCCGGTGAGACCGAGGCCGGACGAGAGGTCGAACTCGCCGACGGCAACCGCGCCTCGACCGGCGATCTGATCATCACCCGCCGCAACCAACGACATCTGCGGTCCCTGCGCGGCGGCTGGGTCCACAACGGTGACCGGTGGCGCATCACCGACGTGATGCCTGATGGCTCCGTTATCGCCCGACGCGCCGACCAGACGGGCGCGGGCACTGTGGTCCTCCCCGCCGCCTACATGCGCGAGTCCGTCGACCTTGGCTATGCCATCACCGCCCACCGAGCCCAAGGCTCCACCGTCGATACGGCGCACGTCGTTGCATCCGGCGCGACCAACCGAGAGAACCTGTATGTCTCGATGACCCGAGGCAGAAAGTCCAACACCGTCTACGTAGCGCTCGACAACCCCGACGACACCCATACCCCGCCGCAGGAAGGGGAGGTCAACGCCCGAACGGTCCTGTACGGGATCCTCCAACGCTCCGGAATTGAACTCTCCGCGCACCAGACAATCACGGCCGAGCAGGACCAGTGGTCCTCCATCGCTCAGCTTGCAGCTGAGTACGAGACCATCGCTGCAGATGCCCAGCACGACCGCTGGGTCGACCTGATTGGTAGTTGCGGACTCATCGAGGACGATGTTGCGCAACTGTTGTCGTCCGACTCGTTCGGGCCGTTGACTGCTGAGTTCCGACGTGCAGAGGCAAACGGCTACGACCTCGCCACGTTGCTGCCCAAACTCGTCGCAAACCGAGGACTCGCCGATGCGGTCGACGTCGGTGCCGTCCTGATCAGTCGCCTCCACCACGTCACCGCGCAACCACGTCGGTTCGGCAGACGGCGGGTAACCCCGACTCTGATCGTTGGCCTCGTCCCACCGGCGACCGGCGTCACCGATGCCGAACAGCGGCAAGCGCTCGACGAGCGGCAAGCCGAGATGGAGCGCCGGGCCACCGAACTCGTCGAGCGTGCCACCCGAGACCAGGAACCGTGGCTGTACAGCCTGGGAAGCCGTCCCGAGGCCGGCCGCGACGCCCGTAGGTGGTTGACCGAGGCTCGGATCGTGGCTGCCTACCGCGACAGGTACGGCATCACAGGACCGCGCCCACTTGGCCCACACACGGAGAACGAAGGGCAGCGAGCGGACCGAACTTGGGCACGCGCAGCGATCCGGCGTGCCGGCGGGATCGCGCACACGGCGGAGCGGCAGGCGCATGGGCGACGTCCAACCATGCCTTCAGGTATCGGACGCTGACCTACTCCACAGGTTCAGCCAACGGCGCAGTCGTCCACAGGAGAGGCGATGGGAGCCCACGATCCGCCTCAGTCCGTTGAGCCTAAGGGTGCACGAACCTCGCTCTCACCGTTGGAAGGGATGATCGTCATGATCCTCGCGCTCTCGATCCGGCTCGCCGCGACAATCTATGGATACCTCAACTCCTACGCGCCCAGCAATGTCCTCATTCGGCACCTGCAGACAAGCAGCTGCCGAGGGTGGGCTGTCCCTATCTCGGCCGCACTCGCAGCTGTCTGCTATCTCGCGCTCGTTGTCGGCCTGAATGCGGCCGTCGAGTCCGGCGGTCCTACCTGGCTCAACTTGATCGTGTTCACCTGCGTGTGGAACACGATCAGATTCGCCTGGCTCACGGTGTTCTCGGCGGTCTCAACGGCCAAACGACTGTCTCCGTCTTGGGCCCTAGCGGAATCGCAGGCCTCCGGGGGTCTAACTGAACGCGAAGTACCGACCCGCGAACCTGGAGCGAGACTTCGTGTCAGATGGCATCCCCCCGGACTTGGCCAACTCATCGGCAGGCGCTCGCGCGGTCTACGACAGCCCCGCCAGCGCATCTACTAAACAACTTAGTAGACTGGTTCTGGCAGAACAACGAGAGTGTGGATTCAAGTGACGAGCAAGCGGTCGACCTCAGTCAGGCCTACCTACGGATGGGGCTGGGCCCGGTGGGCGTGGCGCACCTTGACGAGCATGCGCACGGCGGTTGTCCTGCTGATGTTCCTTGCCTTGGCCGCGGTGCCAGGGTCCTTCCTTCCTCAGCGGAACGTGGCCTCCGACCCTGCCGCGGTGGAACGCTTCTATGGCGAACACCCTGATCTTGCGCCTTGGCTGGACCGATTCAGTTTCTTCAATGTGTATGCCGCGCCTTGGTTCGCCGCGGTCTACCTGTTGTTGCTGGTCTCCATGATGGGTTGCGTCCTTCCACGCTGTCGCCGCCTGTGGCGCGAGTGCCGGGCGGCTCCTGCGAGGTCGCCAAAACGGCTCTCGCACCTCGAACATCATCGAGAGTTTGTCGCCGATGCATCAGCGGATGCCGTGCTCGCTCATGGAGCAGAATTCCTGAGGCGTCGCCGATATCGCGTCGTGCTCGCAGGCAAGGAAGTCCGTGCGGAGAAGGGCTATCTCCGAGAGGTCGGCAACCTCGTCTTCCATCTCTCATTGCTGGTGCTGCTTGTCGGCGTTGCTCTAGGCAAGCTGTTCGGGTTCGAGGGACGAGCGGCGATCGCGGAAGGTGAGACGTTCACGAATGTGCAATCGTCGTATGACGCCTTCACGCCGTCGGCGTTGACGGACGTTGAGGGACTCACCTCATTCGCGATGACCTTGGAAAGTCTTGAGGCGGAGTTTGCGATGGTGGGCTCACGGATGGGTGAACCGCGCGCGTTCGATGCCCGGGTGAGCTACACGCGTGATGACGGCAGTACGTCGTCAACCAGCATCCGACCGAATCAGCCGCTGGACGTCGAGGGAACCAAGTTGTTCCTCAGCGGGCACGGATATGCGCCGCGCGTGACGGTGCGCGATGGCGACGGCGAAGTCGCCTTCTCTGGGCCGGTGATCTTCTTGCCCATGGATGGCAACTTCACCAGCGACGGCGTCATCAAGGCCCCGAACGCGAGTCCGACACAGTTGGGATTCGAGGGGCTACTGTTGCCGACCGATGCTGGGTTTGGTGGCGACCGGTCGCAGTTTCCTGACCTGCTCGCGCCCCGCCTCGACCTGACCGCCTACGCAGGTGATCTCGGCATGGATAGTGGATTGCCGCAATCGGTGTTCACCTTGGAACTCGGGGGAATCGAGGAAGTCGCTCAGCAGAGCCTGCGAGTCGGGGAGACCATGAAGCTGCCCGACGGTGCAGGAAGCATCACCTTTGACGGTGTCGACCGCTTTGCAAACTTTCAGATCGCCTACGACCCGGGCAAGGAAATTTCGTTGGTGGCGGCGATCATGCTGATGGTTGGGCTGACCGCGTCGTTGGTCATCCGTCGTCGGCGGGTGTGGATCCGCTGCGCAGAATCCCCAATGGGCCTGGTCGTGGAGATGGCTGGTCAATCGCTGACCCGCCGCGGTTCGCCTGCCGCTGACTTCGACGATCTCGCACGAGAACTCAATGAGCCAACCGAGCCCGAAGCAAGGAGCTGACATGAACTCGGCGCAACTGTCCGACGACCTCATCACGGCAGCGGTGATCACCTATGCGTTGGCCTTCTGTTTCCAAGCCGCAGGCCTGGCAATAGAGCGAGTACGGCGAAGCACGAGAAGGGTCCCGACCTTGGCGGTTGCTTCCGCAGGTGTCTCCCGTGTCTCGGACAGCAGCACCCCAGCAGCGACCCACCGCTCTGTCTACGGGTTGGTGGGCCGCATGGGGACGGTCCTGCTCGGGTTCGGATTCGTCCTCAACCTAGTCGCTGTCATATTGCGAGGTGCAGCAGCCGGACGTGCTCCATGGGGCAACATGTATGAGTTCGCGATCGTCGGTGCGACGGCGATCGCGGCCGCCTATCTGGTGGGGCTGCGGATCTATCCGATTGAGAAGCTCGGAATCTGGGTGATCGGCCTTGTGCTGGTCGTCCTTGGCTGCGCGGCGACCATTCTCTACACACCTACGGATGCGCTGATTCCCGTCCTCAACTCCTACTGGCTCGCGATCCATGTCGGTGCCGCGATTCTCGCAGGAGGCGCCTTCACGGTCGCGGCGGTCGCATCGCTTGCCCAACTGCTGCGGATCCGTCACCGGTCTGACTCGGAGGTGGATCCCTTGGAGCGGGTCTCCTACGGACTGATTCTCTTCGCCTTCCCCGTGTGGACCTTTGCCGTCATTGCTGGCGCGGTGTGGGCTGAGGCAGCGTGGGGCAGGTACTGGGGATGGGATCCCAAGGAGACATGGGCGTTCATTACGTGGGTCTTCTACGCTGCCTACTTGCATGCTCAATCGACGGCTGGTTGGCGAGGTCGGAGAGCCGCGTGGTTCAGTCTTCTTGGATATGCCGCCTTCCTCTTCAACTTTGTCGGTGTGAACATGTGGATCCCTGGTCTCCACTCCTACGCTGGCGTCTGAGCAGGTTGGCTCGGCGACCCAACACCCAGAGCATGCCGATCATTGCCCCGCCCAAGATCGTGACGTCGCGTACTTCCTGATAACGCACGGCCGGGGTGAGGTCCGCGTGCAGTGAAACGGTGGCGCGAAGTCGGGTGCTGTCACCGGTCGCTGCCTTCTGCATGACACTGCCCCGGGAGTCGATGACTCCGGATGTGCCGTTGGTCGACGCGACCACGATGCTCCTGCCGATCTCGGCTGCGCGTGCGCGGGTGATCTCGAACTGCTGAGATGGCTGGGATGTGCCGTAGAACATTGCGTTGCTGGTCTGCACGACAGCCAGGTTGGCTCCGCGGCGGACTTGTGACTGAAGGACGTCGTCGTAGGCGATGTCGAAGCAGATCGCATCAGCGATCCTGAGGCTGTTCATGTCAAGTGGACCTTCATCCTTGCCGGGGATCATGTCCCGGGGGATCTCGCTGAAGCGATCGGACCAGCCGCCAATCGTTTCGCGCCAAGGGATGTACTCACCGAACGGAACCAGATGCGTCTTGGTGTAGCGCCCCGCGATCGTTCCATCAGGCAACCAAAGGATTCCTTGGTTGTACGCCCGCTCAGGGTCCTCAGCGTTGACAATCCCGCCGAGCAGGAGGGGAGCGTCCACTGCCACGACGGCCTGCTCGATGAGCGCGCGGGTCTGCGCATCCTCGAGTGGATCGACGGCAGTGGCGTTCTCCGGCCAGACCACCAGGTCCACGCTCTCACCTCGCGCGCGCAGGTCCTGCGCCAGTTCGAGGGTGCGCTCCACATGGTTGCGGGTGACCTGGCGATGGTGAGCAGCCAAGTTGGTGCCGTCACCGGGTACGCCGCCCTGGATCACGGCGACGTCCGCGGAACCAGCATCGCTGGATGGTGCGGGGAATCCCATTGCCAGCGCAGGAAGGGCGATGACTACTGAACTCGTTATGAGCGTCCTGCGAGTAGGGGAGCGCAGCACCTCCGCGAACGTGAATCCCGCCGAGGCAATCAGCAGGCTGGTGCCGGGAACGCCGACATAGGGGAGGAGAGCGGCCCAGCCGGTGTCCACGGCTGAGAACCCGAGCTGTCCCCACGGCATGCCCCCGAGTGGCCAGGCGCTCCGCAATGACTCGGCGCCGCACCACACCAGAGCTGCCCACAGCGGTCCGCCAGGCAGAGTCCGGACCGTCCAGACGCCAACGACGCCGACGGCGACGAACCCGGCCTGAGCGGCGCCGAGAGCGAGCCACGCCGCGGGGCTGATGGAGGCGGACAGCCACCACAACAGCACTAGCATGAAGCTGAGCCCGTAGGCCAGACTCGCGATGACGGCGCGGCCCATGGACATGTTCCGCAGGCTGAGCCAGAGCAGGATCAAGGCGACAGGAGCGACCCAGCCCAGGCCAAAGGGTTGGAACGACGCAGCTGTCAGGAGGCCCGCGAGCGCTGAGGCCGCCAAAGGGG
>JBEBTI010000197.1:0-6021 GCA_040393845.1 Nocardioides daejeonensis | reverse complement strand
CGAACCACACGTCGTCCTGGGCCGCCACGATCTCGGAGGTCGACATCGAGCCGGCATACAGGAAGACCGCGATCAGGGCGAGGCCCATCGCGACTTCGTAGGAGATCATCTGCGCGCTGGAGCGCAAACCACCCAGCAGGGAGTACGTCGACCCGGACGACCAGCCGCCCAGCACGATGCCGTAGATGCCGATCGAGGCAACCGCGAGCACGAAGAGCACCGCGACCGGCATGTCGGTCAACTGCAGCGGCGTCTTCTCACCGAAGAGGTTCACCTCGGGGCCGAACGGAATAACGGCGAAGGTGACGAAGGCGGCGATTGCGGAGATCACCGGCGCAAGGATGAAGACCACCTTGTCGGCGGCCTTGGGGATCAGGTCCTCCTTCAGCGCCAACTTCACGCCGTCGGCGAGTGACTGCAGCAACCCGAAGGGGCCGTGCACGTTGGGACCGACGCGGTGCTGCATCCGCGCGACGACACGTCGCTCGAACCAGATGTTGAACAGCGTCAGCACCACCAGGACCACGAAGATCAGCGCGGCCTTGACGATGATGATCCACCACGGGTCCTGCCCGAAGGCGGCCAGCGAATCCATCAGGATGCTCCCTTCACCGTGACCGATGAGCCCGGGGAGGCCAGGTCGGCCAGGACCCCGTTGCCGGCGCTGTTGCTCGGCACCCAGACGGTGTCGTCGGGTACGTCGGCCACCTCGACCGGCAGCGTCATCTGGCCGCGGTCACCGGTGAGGGTGACGGCGGTCGCGCCGCGCAGGGCAGCAAACGTCGAGTCGGAGACCCGGGCCACGGCGGGGCGTGCGGTGGCAGCCAGCGCCTTGTCGCCGACCTGCATCACGCCGTTGTCGAGCATGAGTTTCCAGTGCGCGAGCCAGAACCGATTGTCGGCCAGACGCCTCGGCTTCGCCGCAGCGGCGGCACCTGCCGACGCGCGGGCGCCGTCCCAAGGCCCGACTTCGGCAATCTGGCGCGCCGTTTCAGCGACCGTGCGGAAGCCGAGCGGCGTGCCCGACTCCTCCGCGATCCCGGCGAGCACCCGCAGGTCCGGCAGCGAGCCCGGATTGGCGAGCGCCGCCTCGAAACTGCGGGGCCGTCCTTCCCAGTTCACGAAGGTGCCGGCCTTGTCGGTGACCGGTGCGACCGGGAAGACCACGTCGGCTGCACGGGTCACCTCGGTCTCGCGCAGTTCGAGGCTGACCACGAAGCCGGCCGCGGCAACCGCAGCGCGGGCGGCGGCCGGGTCGGGCAGGTCGGTCAGCTCGACGCCCCCGATGACGAGGCCACCGAGTTCACCGGCCGCGGCGGCAGCGATGATCGCTGCGGCGTCACGACCCGGCGCCTCAGGCAGTGCCTCGACGCCCCATGCGGTGGCGAGGTCGACGCGGGCAGCGGCGTCGGCAACCGGGCGGCCACCGGGCAGCAGGCCCGGGAGGCAGCCCGCCTCGACTGCACCGCGGTCACCGGCTCGGCGCGGCACCCAGGCCAGACGCGCGCCGGTGCTCGCGGCGAGGTCACGCGCGGCGGAGAGTGCACCGACCGAGGTCGCGGCCCGTTCGCCGACCAGGATCACCGTGTCGGCGCCGATCTCCACCCCGGCGGCTGCGGCGAGCCCGGGCAGGGCAGCCGCCTCGTCGCCGGGTGAGGTCTGCACGACGGTGGCACCAAGGTTGCCCAGCCCACGGGAGGTGTACGGCGCCACCGCCACCACACGGGTGCGCCCGGCCCGGACCGCCTTGCGCAGCCGCAGGTGGATGGCGCCGGCCTCGTCCTCGGTCTCGAGACCGACCAGCACCACGACCGCGGCACGTTCAAGATCGGCGTACGTCACCGGCAGGTTGAGTACGACGTCACTCGCGAGGAAGTCGGCCTCCTCCGCCGAGTGCGGCCGGGCCCGGAAGTCGATGTCGTTGGTGCCGAGCACGACCCGGGCAAACTTGCTGTAGGCGTAGGCATCCTCGGCGATCAGGCGCCCGCCGGTGAGTACGCCGACCCCGCCCTGCTCGCGCGCAGCGGCCAGACCACGGGCTGCGACGACGAAGGCCTCGGGCCACGACGCGGCGCGCAGCTCACCGGTCTCGCTGTCGCGCACCAACGGGTGCTTGAGCCGGTCAGCCTGACGTGCGTAGTGGAAGGCGAACCTGTCCTTGTCGGTGATCCACTCCTCGTTGACCTCCGGGTCGTTGCCCGAGAGGCGGCGCATCACCTTGCCGCGCCGGTGGTCGGTGCGGATCGCCGAACCGCACGCGTCGTGCTCGGCGATGCCCGGCGATGAGACCAGGTCGAACGGCCGGGAGCGGAAACGGTATTCGGCGCTGGTCAACGCACCGACCGGGCAGATCTGGATCACGTTGCCGGAGAAGTAGGACAGGAAGGGGGCGTCCTCGGCGATGCCGATCTGCTGTTGGGCACCACGCTCGAGCAAGGCGATGAACGGATCGCCCGGGATCTCCTCGGCAAAGCGGGTGCAACGCTGACACACGATGCAGCGCTCGCGGTCGAGCAGGATCTGCTCGGAGATCTTGATCGGCTTGGGGAAGGTGCGCTTGACGCCACCGGTGGCCGAGAAGCGCGACTCACCGCGGCCGTTGCTCATTGCCTGGTTCTGCAACGGGCACTCGCCGCCCTTGTCGCAGACGGGACAGTCGAGCGGATGGTTGATCAGCAGGAACTCCATCACTCCGCGCTGGGCCTTGTCGGCGCCGTCAGAGGTGAGTTGGGTGTTGACCTGCATGCCCTCGGAGACCGCGAGCGTGCAGGAGGCCTGCGGCTTCATCCGCCCCGGAGGACCCTGCATCTGACGCATCGAGCCGTCCGGCCCGGGGAGCGCCACCTCGACGAGACACTGGCGGCAGGCGCCCACCGGTGCCAGCAGCGGGTGGTCACAGAACCGGGGGATCTGGATGCCGATCTGCTCGGCGGCCCGGATCACCAACGAACCCTTGGGGGCGCTGACCTCGATGCCGTCGATGGTCAGGTTGACCAGCTCCACCTTGTCGACCTCGCTCACTGGTGAACCTCCTGGCCAGCCCAGGCCGTCGAGGCCGCGGGATCGAACGGACACCCACCGCCGTCGAGGTGGGACAGGTATTCGTCGCGGAAGTACTGGATCGACGAGGTGACCGAGCTGGTCGCACCGTCTCCCAGCGCGCAGAAGGAACGGCCGAGGATGTGGTCGCACTGGTCGAGCAGCAGGTCGAGCATCTGCTCGCCCTCCGCCCGGGTCAGGTCGCCACGCTCGAGGCGAGTCAGGCTCTGCACCAGCCACCACGTGCCTTCGCGACACGGCGTGCACTTGCCGCACGACTCGTGCTTGTAGAACTCCGTCCAGCGGAGCACCGCGCGGACCACGCAGGTGGTCTCGTCGAAGATCTGCAATGCGCGGGTGCCGAGCATCGACCCCGCCGCGCCGACCGCTTCGTAGTCGAGCGGCATGTCGAGGTGCTCGTGGGTGAGCAACGGCGTACTGGATCCGCCGGGGGTCCAGAACTTGAGCTCGTGACCCTCACGCATGCCGCCGCCGAGGTCGAGGAGTTCGCGCAGGGTGATGCCCAGCGGGGCTTCGTACTGTCCCGGCTTCTTGACGTGCCCGGAGAGGCTGTAGATCACGTAGCCCTTGGACTTCTCGGTGCCCATCGACGAGAACCAGTCGGCGCCGTGGGCGACGATGCTCGGTACCGAGGCGATCGACTCGACGTTGTTGACCACCGTCGGGCTGGCATAGAGGCCGGCGACGGCGGGGAACGGGGGACGGAGGCGGGGTTGCCCGCGGCGCCCTTCGAGCGAGTCGAGCAGGGCGGTCTCCTCACCGCAGATGTAGGCGCCCGCGCCCGCGTGGACGACCAACTCGAGGTCGTAGCCGGATCCGTGGATGCCCTTGCCCAGGTGGCCGGCGGCGTACGCCTCACGCACCGCCTGCTGCAGCCGGCGGACCACGTGCAGCACCTCGCCGCGCACGTAGATGAAGGCGTGGTTGGCGCGGATCGCGTAGGAGCTGAGGATGACGCCCTCGACCAGTGTGTGGGGGCTCGCCATCATCAGCGGGATGTCCTTGCAGGTGCCCGGCTCCGACTCGTCTGCGTTGACCACGAGGTACTTCGGCTTCGGCAGATCCTGTGGGATGAAGCTCCACTTCATCCCGGTCGGGAAGCCTGCACCACCGCGACCGCGCAGCCCGGAGTCCTTGACCATCGTGATCACGTCGTCGGGCTGCAGCTCGGCGAGTGCCTTGCGCAACGCGCCGTAGCCACCGCCCTGCTCGTACGACGCCAGGGTCCAGGAACGCTCGGCGTCCCAGTTCTCGGTGAGCACCGGGGTCAACATGTCACTCACTCCTCTGTCCCTCGGCCTCGCCGGTCGCCGGAGCAGACCAGTTCTTCTCGCGGGCGATCTCCAACCCCACCAGGGATGCCGGGCCAGCAGCGGGGCCTTCGTCGGCGAGCCCGTCTTCAAAACCGGCAAGCACCCGCTCGGCCTCACGCCAACTGCAGAGCTTGGGCCCGCGGGTGGAGGAGACCGGGGTGCCGGCCCGCAGGTCGTCGACCAGCTGGACCGCGGACTCCGGGGTCTGGTTGTCCATGAACTCCCAGTTGACCATCATCACCGGGGCGTAGTCGCAGGCGGCGTTGCACTCGATGTGCTCGACCGAGACGGTTGCCGCGTCGCCGTCACGACGCTCCGCGGTCTCGTCGTTGCCGACCCCGAGATGCTGCTTGACCCGCTCGAAGATCTGGTCGCCACCCATCACCGCGCACAGCGTGTTGGTGCACACCCCCACGTGGAAGTCGCCGACCGGACGCCGCTTGTACATGGTGTAGAACGTCGCGACTCCGGAGACCTCGGCAGCGCTGAGGCCCAGGACCTCCGCGCACGCGTCGATGCCTTCGGGGGTGATCCTTCCCTGGGCACTCTGCACCAGGTGGAGCATCGGCAGCAGCCCCGAACGCGCCTGCGGATAACGGGCCGCGATCTGCTTGAGCTCGTCGATCGTCTTTGCGTCCAAGGACGCTGTCGTCTCAGTCACCGGGGCCCCCGATCGATTGTTTGGCGGAGGAGCGCAGCGGGGGAGACGAAGAATCGAGTGGGGTGGTTCATCGGTCCACGCCTCCCATCACGGGGTCGATCGAAGCGATCGCGACGATCACGTCAGCCACCATGCCGCCCTCGCTCA
This sequence comes from Nocardioides daejeonensis, assembly GCA_040393845.1. Classification (GTDB taxonomy): domain Bacteria; phylum Actinomycetota; class Actinomycetes; order Propionibacteriales; family Nocardioidaceae; genus Nocardioides; species Nocardioides daejeonensis_A. Next base: position 840 of record JBEBTI010000197.1, on the reverse strand, counting down.
TCACGCTGGTCGCCTGCAGGTTGGTGAAGGACGGGTCGCGGAAGTGCACGCGGTAGGGCCGTGTGCCCCCGTCGGAGACGACGTGCGCACCGAGTTCACCGCGCGGCGACTCGACCGGCACGTAGGCCTGGCCCGGGGGCACCCGGAATCCCTCGGTCACCAACTTGAAGTGGTGGATCAGGGCTTCCATCGACTCGCCCATGATGTGCTTGATGTGGTCGAGGCTGTTGCCCATGCCGTCGCTGCCGACCGCGAGCTGGCTGGGCCAGGCGATCTTCTTGTCGGCGATCATCACCGGAGCGCCTTCCAACCCGGCGAGGCGTTCCACGCACTGTTCGACGATCTTCAGCGACTCGTGCATCTCGTTGAGCCTGATCCGGAAGCGGCCGTAGGAGTCGCTCGAGTCCCACGTCTGCACGTCGAAGTCGTAGTCCTCGTAGCCGCAGTAGGGCTCGGTCTTGCGCAGGTCCCAGGCGTAGCCGGTCGACCGGAGCACCGGACCGGTCATGCCGAGGGCCAGGCAGCCGGCAAGATCGAGGTGACCGACGCCTTCGAGGCGGGCCTTGAAGATCGGGTTGGCGTTGCAGAGGGCGGCGTACTCCGGCAGCCGCTTCTTCATCAGCGCCACGAAGTCACGGATCTCGTCGAGCGATCCCGGCGGGAGGTCCTGGGCGACGCCGCCCGGCCGGATGAAGGCGTGGTTCATCCGCAGTCCGGTGATCAGCTCGAAGACATCGAGCACGAGCTCACGCTCGCGGAACCCGATCGTCATCACGGTCAGGGCACCGATCTCCATGCCGCCGGTGGCGATCGCGACCAGGTGCGAGGAGATCCGGTTGA
>JBEBTI010000196.1:0-6081 GCA_040393845.1 Nocardioides daejeonensis | reverse complement strand
CACATGACCGAGCAGAAGACCGTCTGGCTCACGCAGGACGCCTACGACAAGCTCCAAGCGGAGCTCGAGGAGCTGCGCGGCCCCGGGCGGGCCGAGGTCATCGAGAAGATCGCCAACGCGCGCGACGAGGGTGACCTGAAGGAGAACGGCGGCTACCACGCCGCTCGCGAGGAACAGGGCAAGCTCGAAGGCCGCATCCGTCAGCTCGAGGACATGCTTCGCAAGGCCGAGGTCGGCGAGACGCCCCCCGACGACGGTGTCGTCGAGCCGGGCATGGTCGTCACCTACAAGTTCGTCGGCGATGACGACGACGAGGCCGAGTCGTTCCTGCTCGGCGCCCGCGAGATCGCACCGGACGACCTCAAGGTCTACTCCCCCGAGTCGCCACTCGGCTCCGCTATCCAGGGCCGGTCCAAGGGTGAGACCGTCAGCTATGCCGCACCCAACGGCAAGATGCTGGAGGTCGTCATCCTCGACACGAAGCCCTTCACGGCCTGACCTGACACCACCGCGACGCCCGGTCCACCCCGATGGGTGGGCCGGGCGTCGCGCGTACGGCGCCTGTCGCAGGCTGGGGCTACTCGATCACCCGGTAGCCACTGTCGCGCAGCGTCGCCAGCACCCGACGTGCGTGGTCGTCACTGCGCGTCTCGACCTGGAGATGCACCTCGACCTCGTCGAGGTTGAGCGACGCCGAAGTGCGTTCGTGGACGACGTCGAGCACATTGGCCTGCGCGGACGCCAGCGTGCCGAGCAGCGTGGCCAGCCCACCCGGCAGGTCGGGAATGCACACGGTGAGGGCCAGATAGCGTCCCGCCGCGGCCATGCCGTGCCGGATCACCTTGGCCAGCAGCAGCGCATCGATGTTGCCGCCGGAGAGCACCGCCACGACCGGTGCGCGGTAGGCACCGGGGTGCTCGAGGAGTGCTGCCACCCCGACCGCGCCGGCCGGCTCGACGACCATCTTGGCCCGCTCGAGCAGTGACAGCAGCGCGCGCGAGGTGGACTCCTCCGACACCGTGACGATGCGGTCGCAGTGCGCCTGCACCGCCGCAAACGGTACGTCGCCGGGCCGACCGACCGCGATGCCGTCGGACATCGTCTTCATCCGCGCCAACGCCTGCGGCGCCCCCACCGCCAACGAGTCGGGGTAGGCAGCGGCACCCTCGGCCTGGACCCCGACCACCTCGACGTCGGGCCGGCGGGCCTTGATCGCGGTGGCGATCCCCGCGACCAGACCGCCGCCGCCGGTGGGCACCAGCACCGTTGCGACATCGGGGACCTGGTCGAGGATCTCCAGCCCGGCCGTGCCCTGACCGGCCACGATGTCGGCGTGGTCGAACGGATGGATCAGCACCGCACCGGTGCGGTCGGCGTACTCCTGGGCAGCGACCAGGGCCTCGTCGACGGAGCGACCGTGGAAGACCACCTCGGCGCCGTAACCGCGGGTGGCCTTCTCCTTGGGGATCGGTGCGCCCTCCGGCATGAAGACGACGGCACGGGTGCCGAGCAACTGGGCGGCGAGGGCCACCCCCTGGGCGTGGTTGCCGGCCGACGCCGCCACCACCCCGCCGGCCCGCTCGGCGTCGGTGAGCCGGGCGATGCGCGTGTAGGCGCCGCGGATCTTGAACGATCCGGTGCGTTGCAGGTTTTCGCACTTCAGGTGGACCGGTCCACCCACCACCCCGGAGAGCCAGCGGGACTCCTCCATCGGCGTGCGGACCGCGACTCCGTCGAGCAGGCGTGCCGCGGCCTCGATCGCCGCCAACGCATCAGTCACGGTCGCCTCGGTCGGCCAGGACTTCGGGGTCGGTCTCCTCGGGTGGGTCTCCGACTTCGGCGAGATCCTCGGTCAGTTGGCCCTGTGGATCGTCGTCGCCGACCGGCGTGTAGGCGGCCAGGTGCTGCGCGACGGCGTTGAGCACCGCGACCAGAGGTACGGCGACCAGCGCGCCGGCGACCCCGCCGACGATCACGCCGCTGGCAATCGCCACGATCACCGCGAGCGGATGCACCGAGACGAAGCGGCCCATCAGGAACGGCTGCAGCACGTGCCCCTCGACCTGCTGGACGACGATCACGCCGATCAGCATCAGCAGCGCCGTCCACGGCCCCTGGGCCACCAGGGCGACCAACACCGCCACCGAGCCGGCCACCGTCGCGCCGATCATCGGCACGAACGCGCCGAGGAAGACGATCACGCCGATCGGCAGCACGAACGGCACGTCGAGCGCCCACGCCACCAGGCAGATGCCGACCGCGTCGACGAAGGCGACCATCACAGTGGCCCGGACGAACTGCACCAGCGAGTTCCAGGCGATCCGGCCCGACGAGTCGACCCGTTCGCGCGCAGCACGGGGGAACAGGCGCACCGTCCATGCCCAGATCCGGTCGCCCTCGGCGAGGAAGAAGAAGGTCGCGAACAGCACGATGAAGAAGCCGGCGAAGACGTGGGTCAGCGCGGTGCCGAACTCGGTGACCTGGGCGACCACGTCGGTCTCCTTGGACCGGACCGTGATCTCCTGCTGTGCCGTCTCCAACCAGTCGTTGATCTGCGAGTCGCTGGCGTTGAGCGGTCCGTCGCGCAGCCACACCCTGACCTCGCCCAACCCGTCGACCACCTGGCCGGCAAGTTCCGACGAACCGGCGGCGATCTCACGGCCGACGAAGGTCAGCAACGCGCCCACCGCGCCCAGGCCGGTGACGACCACCAGGATGGCGCTCACACTGCGGGGGATGCCGACCTGGCCGAGCCACCGGACTCCCGGCGCCGACAGTGCGGTGATCAACAGTGCGATGACCAACGGGAGGGTGACGATCGCGAAGTAGGCGAGCAGCCAGAGCAGCACCAACAGGGAGGCGGCGATGACGAGGAACCGCCACGCCCATGCGGCAGCCAGGTCGAGCGCCCACGGCACCTCGGCGCGCGAGAAGTTGGACGGGCCGGTCTCGATCGGGACCGGGCCCGCGCGCCGCTCGGCACGGATCGCCGCCCACTGCTGGGCGAACCACGAGTGCTGGAGGCGCTCGAGGAGTTCTCGCTCCGACTCCTGGCCCCGGCGTTGCTGGCCGGACCCTTCGCTTGCTCCGGTCGCCTGCACCTCGTCGTCGCCGTCCACTCCCACAACCTATGAGATGGCACCGACAGGTCCAAGAGACCCTGGATCTTTAAGGGGTTCCGTGGACAGGGGTGTCGGGCCGGTCAGCCCAGCGCGCGCTCCAGGTCGGCCAGCAGGTCGTCGGCGGTCTCGATGCCGACGCTGAGGCGGATCAGGTCGGACGGCACCTCGAGGTCGGTGCCTGCCACCGAGGCGTGTGTCATCCGGCCCGGGTGCTCGATCAGGGACTCGACGCCGCCGAGCGACTCTCCGAGCGTGAACACCTCCGCCCGGGCGCACACGTCGAGGGCCTTGGCCTCGCCACCGGCGACCCGGAACGACACGATGCCGCCGTACCGTCGCATCTGGCGTGCCGCGACCTCGTGGCCGGGGTGGTCGGGCAGGCCCGGATAGATCACGTCGGTGACGGCGTCGTGGGCGCGGAGGAACTCGACGACGCGCTCGGCGTTGTCGCAGTGTCGTTCCATCCGCACCGCCAGCGTCTTGAGGCCGCGGTGGCTGAGGAAGCAGTCGAACGGCCCTGGTACGGCGCCCATCGAGTTCTGGTGGAAGGCGATCTGCTCGGCGAGGTCGAGGTCGCGCACCACCACCGCACCACCGACGACGTCGGAGTGTCCGCCGACGTACTTGGTGGTGGAGTGGACGACCACGTCGGCACCGAGGACGAGCGGTTGTTGGAGGTACGGCGAGGCGAAGGTGTTGTCGACCACCAGCAGCGCGCCGGCGTCGTGGGCCACCGCAGCGAGCGCCTCGATGTCGCCGATGTTGAGCAATGGGTTGGTGGGCGTCTCGACCCAGACCAGTTTGGTCTCCCCCGGCCGGATCGCTGCGCGGACGGCATCGACGTCGGAGACCGGGGCCGGCGAGTGCGCCAGGCCCCACACCTTCTCCACCTTGTCGAAGAGTCGGTAGGTGCCGCCGTACGCGTCGTCGGGGATCACCACGTGCTCGCCGGGACGGCACAGCGCCCGCACCAGCGTGTCCTCGGCCGCCAACCCGGAGGCGAAGGCAAAGCCGCGCTCGCCCTCCTCGAGCGCCGCGATCGCACCCTCGAACGCGGTCCGGGTCGGGTTGCCCGAGCGGCTGTACTCATAGCCGCCCCGCATGCCGCCGACGCCGTCCTGCTTGTAGGTGCTGGTCGCATAGATCGGTGGGATCACCGCCCCGGTGGTGGGGTCCGGTTCATAACCGGCGTGGATCGCACGGGTCTCAAAACCCGACTTGCTCCTGTGCTCCTGGCTGCTCACACAGCCGAGCCTACTCAGCGTCGGGTGTGACGCGGTCCCGACGTCGCGCACCGGCATGCCACACAGCGCGGGACGCGTCAGTGTGACGCAGCGCACCCTGCGTCGTTGGACGGGCATGCGTTCCCTCCGCGCGCGCCTCGCCGCTGCCACCGTCGCCCTGACCGCCACGGCCGCCGTACTCATGCCGACCGCCGCGCACGCAGGTGGCCTGCTCGGCCCCGGCAGCCTGGATCCGCTGATCGGTCTGCTCGGCCCGGTCCCGACCAAGCACACGCCGTACACCGGAGCGATCTGCCCCGACGGTGCTCCGGGGTGCATCGACACCACGATTGCCGAGATGCAGCGGCGCCTCGCCGAGTCGTCGACGACCTGCCACCACGACTCCGTCTTCGACCTCGCCTATCTGCGCGTGACCGAAGACGTGCGCACCGCCGTCGAGCAGGGCCACTTCGACGACCGGGTCTGGCTGGGTCAGGTGGACGCCGTGTTCGCGCAGTACTACTTCGACACGATGGATGCGTGGGACGCAGGGCGGACCGCCGAGGTGCCCGAGGCCTGGCGGATCGCGCTGAAGGCCGCCGACGAGAAGCGGATGACCGGCCTGGGCAACTTCTTGCTGTCGATGAACGCCCACATCAACCGCGACTTCTCCTACGTGTTGGCCGAGGTCGGGCTGACCGACGCCGACGGCAGGTCGCACAAGGCCGACCACAACGCCTACAACTCACGGCTCGACGGGCTCTACCACCCGGTCTTCGCCGAGCAGGCGGCCCGCTTCGACCCGACCTTCGACGACATCGACCTGGCCATGCTCGACGAGCTCGGCGTCGGCGTGGTGATGCGCGGGTGGCGCGAGATGGTGTGGCGCAACGCCGAGCTGCTGGCCGCGGCGAGGACCCCCGGCCAACGGCGCGCGGTCGAGACCCTGATCGAGCAGTACGCCGCCACGCAGGCCAAGCTGATCCGCGCGGTCTTCGTCACCGGCGACCGCGGCGCCCAGCGCGACGCGTGGTGCGCGGTGCACGGCCGGGGCTGACCACCCCGCTCCGTTGGCTCGCGGGAAGGATCGGAGCACACTGGGCGTTGAGATCGCAGACCCCACTGCTCAGGAGGCACCGTGTTCGGCCGCAAACCCGCCACCATCCCGTCCGCCGACCAGGCCCTGCCCGGCCGCACCGAACGGTGGTTCGCGATCGCCGACCGGCACCGGGTCCTGGATGCACCGGTCGAGACCGAGTCCGTCCCCGACGGCTTCGAGGTGGCGGTGTTCGGGCTCGGCTGCTTCTGGGGCGCCGAGGAGATCTACTGGCAGACCCCCGGGGTCTGGTCCACGTCGGTCGGCTATGCCGGCGGCTCGACCGCACACCCGTCGTACGAAGAGGTCTGCTCGGGGATGACCGGTCACACCGAGGCGGTGCGCGTCGTCTTCGACCCCGCCGTCGTGTCGTACGCCGATCTGGTCAAGACGTTCTTCGAGGTGCACGACCCGACCCAGGGGATGCGTCAGGGCAACGACATCGGCACCCAGTACCGGTCCGCGATCTACACCGTCAGTGACGCGCAGCGCGAGACCGCGCTTGCGATGACCAAGGTGTACGGCGACGAACTCGCCCGCCGGGGTCTCGGCGAGATCACCACCGAGATCGCCCCCGCACCCACCTACTACTACGCCGAGGACGTGCACCAGCAGTACCTCGCGAAGAACCCCAACGGCT
>JBEBTI010000195.1:0-6135 GCA_040393845.1 Nocardioides daejeonensis | reverse complement strand
ACACAACGGGGGTTGTGGTGGGGTGGGGGATGGTGGTGGGTGTGTTCTACTACCTGCCGACCTGCGACGAACTGATCTCACGGATCGTCACGGAAGCGGCAGCGCAGTTGCGCAAGGTGTCCGCCTACGTTGTCTGAGGCTCATCGACCCGGACGACTTCGGTGAGGGGGATCGAAGGTGCAGTCGATCGCTACGTGGCGATGACGCGCGCGACTCAGCAGCTGGTCATGCTGACCAGGACCTGACCGCCTCGGCAAACGGCTGGGTCGGGCGGCCGATCAGGCGGGACAGGTCACCCGAATCGACAACCAGTTCACCGTCAGCGGTGTTCTTGTCGAGCGCTGCGACGAAACCTGCGGTGCCCTCGTCGAGGCCGAAGCCCTTCAACGTCGCGACGTGCTCCTCGGTCGAGACGTTGTTGACAGCGACCGGCTTGCCGAGAACCTCGGCAAACACCGCAGCGTGGTCAGCCACGGTGAGGGCCTCGTCGCCACCGAGTTCGTAGACCGCGCCGACGTGCCCCTCGGTCGAAAGTACGACGGCAGCCGCCTCGGCGAGATCGGCGCGACTGGCGCTGGAGATCCGGCCGTCGCCGGCACTGGTCACCACGGCGCCGGTCTGCGCCGCGGCGTCGAAGTCGGCGCGGTAGTTCTCGTGGTACCAACCGTTGCGAAGGATCGTCCAGTCGACGCCGCTCTCCTTGAGCAACTCCTCCGTGGCCCGATGTTCGGGGGCGAGGACGAGCGTGGTGTCGTCGGCACGCGGAGCACTCGTGTAGACGATCCGTGCGGCACCGGCGGCCTTGGCCGCCTCGATCACGTTGGTGTGCTGCGGCAGCCGCTGGCCGACCTCGCTGCCCGAGACCAGCAGCACCGTGTCACCGGCCTTGATCACCTCGTCTGCCGGAGCGTCGTAGTCGAACTCCGCCGTGGCGACCCCGAGCTTCGCGACCTCGGCGAGCCGCTCGGTGGACCGTCCGGTCGCCGTGATCGAAGCGGGATCCACTCCGCGATCGACCAGGGAACGGACGACCAGACTTCCGAGCTGACCGGAGGCGGCAGTGACGACGACAGACATGGTGGCTCCTCAAAGCGGCGGGATATCTTGACCTTTCAACCATCGGCACGGGGAGAACATTCCCCGGCCCGCTGACGTGCGGTCAGTCGAGGGGCGCGAAGGCGTCGGGGAAGTCAGCCAGCCGCACCCGGAGCAGGTCGAGGAGCGCCTCGTCGTCCCCGATGACCTCGCCGTAGGCGTCGTCCGCCGTGCGTTCGAGCGTCTCCAACTGCTTCAGGCCCAACCCGGTCGCGACCTTGGCTCGCACCCGGTCGATCAGGTCGCCCACTCCCCCGGCGCCGAGCCATCGGTAGGCCGCTTCAGCATCGGCGACTTCGGTGGCGTCGTACTCCTCGACGTAGTTGAGTACGCCGCCGTTCATGACGGATCCGTGGGCGAGCAGGACCCGCGCCATTGCGATGTCACCCGGGTAGGTCAACTCCGAGACCTCACCCACGTTGAGTGCGCGGTCCCAGATGTCGTCGGCCTCAACGGTCATGGGTGCATCCTCGCAAACCCGAGACACGGCGGGAGTTCGACGCCACCCAGGGCGCGAGCCACACCGTGGCCCCACCGGCAACAGAAGGCCACCCACGACTCAGTACGTGTCTCAGTACGTGTCCTCAGACATCCAGTTCGGCCTCGCTCAGGTTGCCGCCGTTGGCGACGATGAACTCCTTGCGCGGCGCCACCTCCGAGCCCATCAACAACTCGAAGACCCGCGAGGCGTCGTCGGCGTCGTCCACCGTGATCCGACGCAGCGTGCGGCGGCGCGGGTCCATGGTGGTCTCGGCCAACTGGTCGGCGTCCATCTCACCCAGACCCTTGTAGCGCTGGACCGGGTCCTTCCATCGGACGTTCTTCTTCTTCAGCTCGGCGAGCTTGCGCTGCAACTCGGCGTCGGAATAGGTGTAGACGTACTTGTCCATGCCCTTCTTGGGGTTGGACAGCTCGATGCGGTGCAGCGGCGGCACCGCTGAATAGACCCGGCCGTCGCGGATCAGTTCAGGCATGTACTTGAAGAACAACGTGGCCAACAGGCAGCGGATGTGGGCGCCGTCGGAGTCGGCATCGGCCATGAAGATGATCCGGCCGTAGCGACGGGCGTCGAGGTCGAACGTGCGTCCGGAACCGGCACCGACCACCTGGATGATCGAAGCACACTCGGCGTTCTTGAGCATGTCGCCGACCGAGGCCTTCTGCACGTTCAGGATCTTGCCGCGGATCGGCAGCAGCGCCTGGAACTCGCTGTCGCGCGCAGGACGCGCGGTTCCGAGCGCGCTGTCCCCCTCGACGATGAAGAGTTCAGTCTCTTCGATATTCTTCGACCGGCAATCAGCCAGCTTGGCCGGCAGCGTCGAGGACTCCAGCGCGTTCTTGCGGCGTTGGGTCTCCTTCAACTGCCGCGCTGACAGCCGGGTCTTGGCTGCGCCGGCGACCTTCTCCATCACCAGCTTGGCCTGGGCCTTCTCGACCCGCTTGGACGACGTCAGGAACGCCTTCAGTTCTCGGGCCACCACCTTGCGGACCACGCTGCGCGCCGCGGGCGTGCCGAGGATCTCCTTGGTCTGCCCCTCGAACTGGGGCTCCGCCAGGCGCACGGTGACGACAGCCGTCATGCCCTCGAGCACGTCGTCCTTGATCACGTCGGCGTCGTTGACCTTCAACGCCTTGCTGGCGCGCATCACCTCGTTGAAGGTCTTGGTCGCAGCCGCCTCGAAACCACTGACGTGGGTGCCGCCCTTGGGGGTGGCGATCACGTTGACGAACGAGCGCAGCTCGGTGTCGTAGCCCGTGCCCCACCGCACCGCGATGTCGACGCCGAGGGCGCGTTCGACCTCCTGAGGCGTCATGTGCCCCTTGTCGTCGAGCAACGGCACGGTCTCGGTGAAGGACTCCTCACCCTGCAACCGGAGCACGTCGGTGACGGGCTCGTCGGAGGCCAGGAACTCGGCGAACTCGCCGATGCCCCCGTCGTGCCGGAACTTCTCCTCCACCAACTCCGGGCCACGGTGGTCTCGGATCACCAGCTCGAGGCCGGGCACGATGAAGGAGGTCTGGCGCGCCCGTCCGATCAGGCCGTCCCAGAGGTAGGTGGCGTCGCGGGTGAAGATCCGCCGGTCCGGCCAGAACCGGATCCTGGTGCCGGACCTGCCCTTGGCCACCCGCTTGCCCTTGCGAGTCAGCCCCGACTGCGGGGTGAAGGCAGCCTCGGGACCGTCACCGTCGAAGACGCCGGGCTGGCCGTGCCGGAAGCTGAGGCCTTGGCTGGCCGGGGAACGGTCGACGTCGATGTCCATTCGCGCGGACAACGCGTTGACGACCGACAGGCCGACGCCGTGCAGACCGCCGGTGGCGACGTACGACGACCCGCCGAACTTGCCGCCCGCGTGCAGCTTGGTGGCCACCACCTCGACACCGGGGAGCCCGGTCCGCGGCTCCTTGTCGGTCGGGATGCCGCGCCCGTCGTCGTACACCTCGACTGAACCGTCGGGGTGCAGGGTGACCTCGACGGAGGAGGCCGCGCCGGCGAGTGCCTCGTCGACGCCGTTGTCGATGATCTCCCAGACACAGTGCATCAACCCACGGGTGTCAGTGGAGCCGATGTACATCCCGGGTCGTTTGCGCACCGCTTCCAGGCCCTCGAGGACCAACAGGTGGGCGGCGTTGTAGGTGTTGTCGATGATGGTTCCTTCGTTGCGCGTCTTCGCCACGAATCTAGCCGCTCGCACCGACACTCCGGCGTTGCCCCGCCCGAGTCGGAGCGACCTGCAACCAGAACCACGTCACGAACGTCCCATCGGCGCGTCTTCCCGACAACCGCTGTTCCACGGTGTGGAGTAAAGACCTCGGGGTTTGGCACTTCATGATTGGATTGGCCTGCCGATTGATTGAGACACACGACACGCGGGGAATCTTTTCCACAAGTGCCTCGTTGAACCGGGCGAACGACGAAGAAAGTGAGGCGGAACGTGACCACTGCAGTTGCCCCCAGCATCCCGCTGACCGCGGAAGACCGTTGCGACCGGTGCGGCGCCCAGGCGTACCTCCGGGTGGAGCTCGCCTCAGGCTTTGACCTCCTCTTCTGTGCCCACCACGCGCGTGAGCACGGCGAGAAGCTCAAGGAGGTCGCCACCACGGTGGTGGACGAGACCCACAAGCTCACGGAGAAGCGCCCGGTCAACGACTGACCGATCTGCGTCCCGGAGGCCCTGACCGGCAACGGTCGGGGCCTCCGTGCTTCCACGCACGTGCGAGGGTGTCTGTCGTGAGCGCTGTGGAGATCGTGGTCGCCCTGACCATCGCCCTCGGAATCGTCGGCATTGTGGTCCCGATCCTGCCCGGCACCCTCCTGGTGGCCGGTGCCCTCCTGGTCTGGGCGTGGTCGGTGGGCGGGGCCACGGCATGGTTGGTGGTCGCAGCAGCGTTCGCCCTGCTGGTCGTCGGCGCCGTGGTGAAGTGGGTGGTGCCCGGCAAGCGCCTCAAGAGCAGCGGCATCCCCGACAGCACCCTGTTGGGCGGCGCCCTGCTCGGCATCGTCGGCTTCTTCGTCGTGCCCGTGGTCGGGATCGTGCTCGGCTTCGTACTCGGCATCCACCTGATGGAGGTACGCCGGGTGGGCGCGCGAGCAGCCCGTGGGACCACCGCCGCGGCGCTGAAGGCGATCGGTCAGTCGATCGCGATCGAAGCGGTCGCGGCCGTCGCTGCCGCGTGCGTGTGGGTCGTGGGCGTGTTCGTCACCTGACCGGCAGGCTCATCCGGCACTCACCCAGGCGCTGAACCTCTTGCGCCCCGGAGCCCAGTCGATGACAGGGTGCGAGCCGTCGTACTGGTCGACCATCTTCTGACTGACCCGCACCTGTTCCGGGTCGCCGATGCAGGCACGGTCGACGCGGAGCCTGGTCACGTCCCTCTTCCAGCGAATCCTGAGATCATGCGCACAGTCGACCTGGGTGGTGGTGAGCTTCCAGCGCCTGACCTTGACCAGCTGGTAGTCGGTGCCGTCCTGCAGGCCGGTCGTGAGCGCGAACTCAGGGCCCTTGCGCTCGGGCACGGTGTCGAGATGGATCGTGGTCCCGGCCGGACCTGCGTCTGAGTGGCGCCGCAGGTCGGTGTAGGTGGTCCGGACCACCACACGCTCGCTCCGATGCTTGATCGTCGTGGTGAGGACGTCGTGCAACGACGCCGTCGCATCGGCGCCGTCGTCGATGGTCGTGGTGGCCGCCACTGCCGCGCCTGAACCGGTGACCACCAGGGCACCGACCGCGGCGAGGGCGCCCAAGAGGCGAGGTGCAGTCTTCATCAACTTCTCCTGTCCCGAGAACAAAGGTTCCTTCACAAGGTGTGATGCGCCAGCGGCGGCGGGGGTTGCATCTGCAGCCTAGAGATCCCATCCAACCCCCTGCAGCGCTCGGTGCGACCGCTGCAGACGCAGAACGACCCCACACCTGCACGCGTGGCAGGGTGGGGCCGTCCGAGGAGACCGGGGTCGTCAGTCGAGGTAGTCGCGCAACACCTGCGACCGGCTCGGATGACGCAGTTTCGACATCGTCTTCGACTCGATCTGGCGGATCCGCTCGCGGGTCACGCCGTAGACCTTGCCGATCTCGTCGAGCGTCTTCGGCTGACCGTCGGTGAGCCCGAACCGCATCGACACCACGCCGGCCTCACGCTCAGAGAGCGTGTCGAGCACCGCATGCAGCTGTTCCTGCAGCAGGGTGAACGAGACCGCGTCGGCCGGCACGATTGCTTCGGAGTCCTCGATCAGGTCGCCGAACTCGGAGTCGCCGTCCTCGCCGAGCGGAGTGTGCAGGGAGATCGGCTCACGACCGTACTTCTGGACCTCGATGACCTTCTCGGGGGTCATGTCGAGTTCCTTGGCCAACTCCTCCGGCGTGGGTTCGCGACCCAGGTCCTGGAGCATCTGGCGCTGCACCCGGGCGAGTTTGTTGATCACTTCGACCATGTGCACCGGGATGCGGATCGTGCGCGCCTGGTCGGCCATCGCGCGCGTGATCGCCTGACGGATCCACCAGGTGGCGTAGGTGGAGAACTTGTAGCCCTTGGTGTAGTCGAACT
>JBEBTI010000194.1:0-6180 GCA_040393845.1 Nocardioides daejeonensis | reverse complement strand
TGACCGGTCTCGGCACCACGAACCCCCTCGGCGGGGACGTCGCGTCCACCTGGACGGCGATGCTGGCCGGCAAGTCCGGCATCGCAGTGCTCGAGGACGACGTGGTGGCCGACCTTCCGGTCAAGATCGGTGGCCGGGTGGCCGTCGAGCCTTCCGAGGTGCTCGACCGGGTGAAGGCCCGTCGGCTCGACCGCTCGGCGCAGTTCGCCATGGTGGCCGCCGCCGAGGCATGGGCGGACGCAGGTCTTGAGGGTGCCGAGATCGACGGCACCCGACTCGGGGTCGCCGTGGCCTCCGGGATCGGCGGGGTGACCACGCTCCTCGCCAACTACGACACCCTGTTGCAGAAGGGTCCCCGCCGGGTCTCGCCGCTGTCGGTGCCGATGCTGATGCCCAACGCACCTGCAGCCAACATCGCCCTCGCCTACGGCGCCCGCGGCGCGGTCAACGCGCCCACTTCGGCCTGCGCCTCCGGCAACGAGGCGATCTCGATGGCGATCGACCAGATCCGCCTCGGACGTGCCGACCTGGTGATTGCCGGCGGCACCGAGGCCGCGATCCACCCGTTGCCGATGGCCGCTTTCGCCCAGATGATGGCGCTGTCCAAGACCGGCAGCGAGGAGGGTGGCGATCCGACTGCCACCTCCCGCCCTTGGGACACCGCTCGTGACGGCTTCGTGCTCGGTGAGGGCGCCGGCATCTTGGTGCTGGAGTCCGAGGAGCACGCACGTGCCCGCGGTGCCCGGATCCACGCCTACGTGCTCGGTGCCGGCATCAGCAACGACGCCCACGACATCGCGCAACCCGATCCCGAGGGACGCGGCGGCACCCGCGCCATCCAACTCGCCATCGAGGCCGGCGGATTCAGCCCCTCCGACGTCTTCCACGTCAACGCCCACGCCACGTCCACCCCGCAGGGCGACGTCGCCGAGGGGCTGATGTTGCACGCCACCCTCGGCACCCACGTCTCGCAGGTCGTGGTCACCAGCACCAAGTCGATGACAGGACATCTGCTCGGTGGCGCCGGCGCACTCGAAGCAGTCGCGACAGTGCTCGCCGTACGCGAGCGCACCAGCCCACCCACGATCAACCTCGACAACCAGGACCCCCAGGTGCAGCTCGACATCGCCACCACGGCACGCGAGTTGCCCAGCGGCGACATCGTGGGCCTCAACAACTCATTCGGCTTCGGCGGCGCGAACGTCGCCGTCGCCTTCGGGAGCAACTGATGACCGCGACTGCCGTGAAGGCGAAGCTGCCTCGTGACGAAGACCCGCGGCACCCGGAGAAGCGCCTCGCGGCCCTCTTCGACGCCGGCTCGACCACGCTGCTCACTGAGGACGACGGGTCCGGCATGCTGGCAGCCAAGGGCACCGTCGACGGCGCGCCCGTGGTCGCGTTCAGCAGCGACGCCACCGTGATGGGCGGCGCGATGGGCGAGGTGGGTTGCAAGGTCGTGCTGGTCGCCTACGAGGAGGCGCTTCGTCTCGGCGTACCCGTGATCGGGCTCTGGCACTCCGGCGGTGCGCGGTTGGCCGAAGGTGTGCTCTCGTTGCACGCGGTCGGCGAGATCTTCCACATCATGACCCGTGCCTCGGGCAAGATCCCCCAGATCTCCGTGGTCCTCGGTCCGGCGGCCGGTGGTGCGGCGTACGGGCCCGCGCTCACCGACGTGGTGATCCTCGGACCCGAGGGCCGGATCTTCGTCACCGGTCCCGACGTGGTCCGTTCGGTCACCGGCGAGGACGTCGACATGCTCCGCCTGGGCGGCCCCGAACCGCACGGTCGTCGTAGCGGTGTCGTGCACCTGCTCACCGACTCCGAGGAGGAGGCGCTCGGACGTGCCCGTCAGGTCGCCACCCTGCTCGGCACTCAGGGCGACCTCGACGTCGCCGCCGTCGAGGACCGCGACCTCGAAGCCGTGCTGCCGGCGTCCCGCAAACGTGCCTACGACGTCCACCCCTTGGTCGAGTCGATCCTCGACGACGACACCGCCCTCGAACTGCACGCGCGGTGGGCACCCAACATCGTCACCTCCTTGGGGCGCATGGGTGGCCGCACTGTCGGTGTGATCGCCAACAACCCCTTGCGTCTGGGCGGTTGCCTCGACTCGCTGTCGGCCGAGAAGGCCTCACGGTTCGTCCGCATGTGCGATGCCTTCGGGGTTCCGTTGGTCGTCGTGGTCGACGTGCCCGGCTACCTGCCGGGCGTCGGCCAGGAGTGGGACGGCGTCGTACGTCGTGGTGCCAAGCTGCTGCACGCCTTCGGTGAAGCCGTGGTGCCGCGGGTGACCTTGGTGACCCGCAAGACGTACGGCGGCGCCTACATCGCAATGAACTCCCGCTCCCTCGGCGCGACCAAGGTGTTTGCGTGGCCGGGTGCCGAGGTCGCCGTGATGGGTGCGGTGGCGGCGATCCGGGTCCTGCACCGGCGCAAACTGGCCGACGTGGCTCCGGAGATCCGGCCTCAGGTCGAAGCGGAACTCGCGGCCGAGCACGAGCGGATCGCCGGCGGCGTCGAGAAGGCTGTCGAGATCGGCGTGGTCGACGAGATCGTCGAGCCGTCACGAACCCGGTCTGCCATCGCCACAGCTCTTCTCGGCGGCGGCACCGCCCGCGGTCAGCACGGCAACATCCCGCTCTGACCGATCCGCGGTCGGCCGCCGCGCTAGCCTGCGCGCATGAGCAATGTGCAGCCCGAGACCGACCGCTACGAAACGATCCGTCATGAGATCGCTGACCGGATCCTGACGATCACGCTCGACCGTCCCGAGCAGTTGAACTCGTTCACGGTCACGATGGCGGACGAACTCGAGCACGCCTTCCGCCGCGCCAGCCTCGACGACGAGGTCGGCGCGGTGGTGGTGACCGGCGCCGGCCGGGCGTTCTGCGCCGGCATGGACCTCACCTCGGACGGCAACGTCTTCGGACTCGACGAGACGCAGCAGCCGACCCTGGCAGACCTCCAGCAGCGACTCACCGCGCCCGAGATCCAGGACGGGGTCCGCGACACCGGCGGCCGCGTCAGTCTGGCGATCTTCGAGTGCCGCAAGCCGGTGATCGCGGCGATCAACGGCCCGGCGGTCGGCATCGGCGCCACGATGACGTTGCCGATGGATGTGCGACTCGCCTCGGACAAGGCCCGGATCGGCTTCGTCTTCGGCAAGATCGGCGTCACCCCGGAAGCCACCTCGACATGGTTCCTGCCCCGGATCGTCGGGATGTCACGGGCGCTGGAGTGGGTCTACTCGGCCGAGATCCTCGACGCCGCCACCGCCCTCGAGGGTGGTCTGGTGCGCTCCGTGCACGAGGCGGACCAACTGCTCACCGCGGCGTACGCGCTGGCGCACAAGTTCGTCGACAACCGCTCGCCGGTGGCCACCGCGTTGGCCCGGCAGATGATGTATCGCAACAGCGCCGCGGAGCACCCGATGGTGGCCCACCAGGTCGACTCGCTGTCGATGTTCTACTCCTCGGTCGGCGACGGCAAGGAGGGGGTCGCCTCGTTCCTCGGCAAGCGCGATCCGGAGTTCACCGGCAGGGCCTCCCAGATGCCGCCGTTCTACCCCTGGTGGTGACTCGCGCTCAGACGACCTGGTGCAGCCAGCGCACCGGCGCGCCGTCCCCGGCGTGCCGGAAGGTCTCGAGCTCGTCGTCCCACTGCTTGCCGAGCAGTTTGTCGATCTCGATCGGCAACGTGGTGTCACCGAGCGCAGACTTGACGACCGCCGCCTTGAGCCGGTCCTCGGGGATCAAGATGTCGCCGTGCAGACCGGTGACGGCGTGGAAGATGCCGAGCTCCGGGGTGTAGGAGTAGCGCGCACCTTCGGCGCCGGGACTGGGCTCCTCGGTGATCTCGAAGCGGAGCTGGTTCCAGCCGCGCAGCGCGGAGGCGACAGCTGCAGCCGCGCCGACCTTCCCCGTCCAGGAGAATTCTGCGCGGTAGGTGCCTGCCTGAGCCGGCTGGGGGGTCCAGTCGAGGCTCACGGCAGCGCCAAGCACACCGCCGAGTGCCCACTCGATGTGAGGGCACAACGCAGACGGCGCCGAGTGGACGTAGAACATCCCACGGGTCGCCGAGCTGCCGGCCGTGCGGTTGGTGGTCGTGTTCATGGTGGGGCTCCTTCTTCCTCCGGCGTCGAGACACGCCTTCCCCAGCGATCTCGAGAGTGGAGGGATCAGACCCTGCAATCACACGTATGTGGTTTTGTCACATTGTGACCCATGGACGGCCGGTTTTCCACACACCGCGCCCGGCGGGTCCGACTCATCGGCGCGCGGCGCTACGGCGCGGCCCGGACTGGAGCAGCGTTCCGAGCACCTCCTCGGCGATTCCCAGGCCACCGAGGTGCGATTCTCCGTCGATCGTGCGCAGCTCTGCGTCAGCGAGCAGGTCGACCACGTGCTGACCGTGGGCGAACGGCACGATGTGGTCGGCGTCGCCGTGCCACCAACGCACCGGCACCTTGATGTCGGAGACGCGGAATCCCCAGTCGCGGGTGAAGAGGACCAGGTCGTTGAGCGGTGCGGAGGTCTGGAAACGCGCACCGTTGAGCAGGTCGTCGAGGAACATCGCCTTGAACTCGGGTCGCGCCAGCAGGTTCTTGTCCCCCGGCGGCTGCACCGCGGCGTACAGGTCGAGACCGGGGCCGGCCAGGGGGCGCACCATGCGGATGACCTGGGTCAGGCCCACGCCGAGCGGCACCCGCACCGTCGAGAGCAGCGGCGCGAGACGTACGGCGAGTTGGATGATGCCACCGACGGCGGCCTCAGGGCCCACCGTGGGCGCCACGCCGCCGAGCACCGCCACGCCGTGCACCCGGTCCGGGAACGCATGGGCGCCGGCCAGCGCGTAGGGCCCACCGCCCGAGAGTCCGATCAGGTGCATCCCCGAGATGCCGAGGGTGTCGGCGAAGATCTCGAGGTCCTGCGTCCACGCGTGGATGTTGCGATAGAGGTGGGGTGTCGATGAGCCGATCCCCGGACGATCGATCCCGATCAGCCGCAGACCGTGCTTGACGGCGTACGCCCGTGCCTCGATCGGGATCTGGCGGCGGGCGCCCGGGGTGCCGTGCATCCAGATCACCGCCGGGCCCTTCCGGACCCCGTGCTCCGCGAAGCTGAGCCGTCGACCGCCGGCGACGGCGACGGTGCCTTCCACCTCTGGGCGTTGCAGAGTGCTCATGGCCGATCATCCTCGCAGCAGATCGGGACCGAGCGCAGCGATCTCACGAAAGCAGCCGTGGCTGCCGTTCTTGCTCCTACAGTGTGCTCATGAGCACCGATCCACTCGCTCCCCACGACCTCACCGTGCACCGGCGACGTGGGGTGCGTTGGCTCTGGATTCCCCTGGTTGCGGCGATCGGTGCCGTCGCGTGGTGGTGGGTCTGCCACCCCACCGACCTGCCGAGTTCCGACCGGGTCGTGAGCGCCCAGGTGAAGGTCGGGCAGACGATCTATCTGGGCGTGCCCGAGGGCGACGTCGCCGAACGGACGATCCGACTGCGTGACGTCACGGTGACCACGCGGACCGACCCGGAGAGTGCGGTCACCACCTCCGCCTGGGTCTGCACCGACGGCTCGATCTCCCAGAGCAGCACGCCCGAAGCGTTCTGCGCGAAGTGGTCGGAGGCTGACGGTGCCGAACTGAAGCTCGGCGGCGGGGACCAGCTGGTGGTGGGCGTGACCGCAACCAGCGCCACCGTCGTGGAGGTGACCGGAGTCGAGGTCGACTTCACCGACGGACTGCAGCGCGGGTCCAGCAACTTCGGCCCCCGCTTCGAGGTGACCTTCCTCGGGTGAGGGACGATGCCCGGGGAGGATTGTGATGTCACAACGCATTGCCGGGCGCTACACGCTCGTCCGCGAGGTCGGCCGCGGCGGCATGGGGGCCGTGTGGCTGGCCCGTGACGAGGTGCTCGACCGCGACGTCGCCCTCAAGCGGCTTGCCAATGCCGCCCACGACGACGCGGCCGCCCGTGTCGAACGCGAGGCGCGGGTCTCCGCCATGCTCAACCACCCGCACATCGTCGCCGTCTTCGACCTGGCCGAGGAGGAGAACGAGCCGTGGTTGGTGATGGAGTACGTCGAGTCGCTCACCTTTTCGCAACTGGTGCGCCGTCAGGGTCCGGTCAGTCCCGACGAGGCCGCCCGACTGATGGGACAGGCCGCTGCAGCGCTG
>JBEBTI010000193.1:0-6194 GCA_040393845.1 Nocardioides daejeonensis | reverse complement strand
GGAAGACTGAGGCTCTACCATTGAGCTACATCCGCGCACACCGAAGCGAGTCCGGTGCGGCGCCAATCGTGCCACATGGCACTTGGGCCCTCCCAATCCGGCCCCTGCGCCTCAGCGCCGGTGCACCATCACCAGGGCCCGGTCGTCGTTGCGAGAACCGAGCGAGTCGACCAGTCTGCGCGCGCCTTCATCGAAGGTGTCGGCGAAGAGTCGCTCCGCGTGCCCCGTGAGCCGATCGATGCCGGAGCTGACGTCGCGGGTCGGGGTCTCCACCATGCCGTCGGTGAAGAGCAGGAACGCGTCGCCCAACTCGATTCGCCCGTCCAGGCGGTCGAAGTCCATCCCCTCGACCAACCCCAGGGCCGGTCCCTCGGCCTCGAGAGTCGTCCAGCGGCCGGAGCCGGCGCTGAGCTGCACGGCCGGCGGGTGACCCGCTGCACGCAGCTGGAAGTCGCCCGTGCACAGGTCGAGGCTCAGGTGTACCGCGGTGGCGAAGCCCTCCTCCCACCCCTGCCGCACCAGGTAGTCGTTGGCAGCCGGCAGGAAGTCGCCCGGCGGCAGCGCTCCGAGCAGGCCGCCGAAGGCCCCGGAGAGCAGCAGCGCGCGGGTCCCCGCACCCTCGCCCTTGCCCGAGACGTCCACGACGACGAGGTCGAGACGGTTGTCACGTCGTACGGCGACCACGAAGTCGCCCGCGAACGGCGTACCCCCCGCGGAGCGCAGCGCCGATTCGACGTACCACTCCTGGGGCAGCGGCGGCAGCCGACCTTGACCGAGGATCCGGTCGCGCAGGTCGACCAGCATCGACTCGCCCTGCATTCCCCCGACACCGAGCGCGGCCCGGCGGAAGGAAGCCAGCATCACGACCAGCCCGACCAGGAAGATCACCGCGACACCGACGACGATGCGGGGTGTGATCTCGTTCTGCTGGGTCACCCCGAAGGCGACGATCGTCATCACCAGCACCACGAACCATGGCAGGCTGCGTGGACCGAGCATGACGCTGGCGAGCACCAGTGGCACCGTCATTCCCGACAGCGGCCAAGTGTCGGGCAGCACGGTGTAGAGCGCGCCCAGCACGATCGCCATCCCGATCAGGAGGACCAGCGCCGGCCACTCGGCCGTGGTGGTGCGGCGGTTGATCCGCACGGTCATCCGCTCGACGGCTGACGGCGTGAGTCGCACCGCGTTCCTCCTGCTCCGAGATCGTTGACCGCTGTGCGGTGGCGCTGACTCTATGTCACGCACCGCTCACGGTTCGGGCCCGCGAGCGGAAGGTCGGTTGGCACCTCGGGCACCAGAAGGAGTTGCGCCCCGCCAAGGGTTCCGTGCGCACCGGGGTCCCGCACACCAGACAGGGCTGGCCGGTGCGCCGGTAGACGTAGACCTCCCCGCCGTGGTCGTCCTTGCGGGGTTCGCGGCCCATCGCCTCAGGAGTGTGTTCGGGACGCACCGTGTCGATCCGGCCGCTGGCCACGCCCTCGGTCATCAGGACGACCAGGTCGTCCCAGATCTGCTGGAACTGGCTGCGGCGCAGGGACCGCCCCGGGCGCAGGGGGTGGATCCGATGACGGAAGAGCACCTCGGCGCGATAGACGTTGCCGACCCCCGCCAGCACCGCCTGGTCCATCAGCAGGTCGCCGATGGTCCGGTCACTGCGGGAGATCCGCCGCCACGCCCGCTCGGCGTCGCTGTCGGCCCGGAGCGGGTCGGGACCGAGGGTGGCGAAGACGCGGTCGCGTCCGTCGGCACCTACGAGGTCACACCGGGTCGCACCGCGCAGGTCGGCATGCACCGCCAGGTCGTCCCGGACCAGACGGAGACGCACCTGACCGACCGGGTCCACCAAGGGCCCCTCGACCACGCTGAACTGCCCGATCAGACCGAGGTGGACGTGCACGAAGCGTTCACCCGAGAACTCGACGAACAGGTGTTTGCCGATCGCGTCGGAACCGACGAGGACCGCACCGTCGAGGTTCGCGGCATCGGCCGCGAACCGACCCTGCGGGCTGGTGACCCGCACCCGGTGGCCGGCAAGGGTGCGGTGCAGCTCGTCGGCAAGTCGACGGAGGGTGTGCCCTTCAGGCATCCGTGCTGCCGCGCAGCGCCGACTCCGGCAGCGGCGGCAGCTCGCCGTCGGTCTCGTAGGTGGTCAATTGGCCGATCCGACGTGCGTGCCGCTCGTCCCCGGGGAACGGGGTGGCGAGGAAGACGCCGATGAAACGGGTCATCTCGTCGACCGTGTGCATGCGACCACCGACCGAGATCACGTTGGCGTCGTTGTGCTCACGCGCGAGGGTCGCGGTCTCGTCGGACCACACCAACGCGCAACGGATCCCGTTGACCTTGTTGGCGGCGATCTGCTCGCCGTTGCCCGACCCGCCGATCACGACGCCGAAGCTGTCGGCGCCCTCCGCGCGATCGGCGGCCACGCCCTCGGCCGCACGCAGACAGAAGACCGGATAGTCGTCGAGCGCGTCATGGACGAAGGGACCGTGGTCGATGACCTCGTGCCCCTGCTCGACGAGCCAGTTCAGCAGGTGGTCCTTGAGTTCCAGGCCCGCATGGTCGGAGCCGACGTGAACGCGCATGCACACAGTTTCTCAGGCATCTGGTGAGACGCCCCGGTCGGGGTTGCGCCCCAAGACCATCTGCACGAACCCGGCCACCTGCCAGTGGAGTGGCTCGGCGGCGTCGAAGACCGACAGGTGGCGCCAGAACCCGTGCAGTTGCCCGAGCGCGCGGGTCCCCACCACCTCGACCCCGGCTTCGGCCAACAGGTGCACGAGGTGCTCCCCCTCGTCACGCAGCGGGTCGTGCTCCGCGGTGACGACGAGTGTCGGCGGCATCGTGTGCAACCGGTCCGAGCGCAGGGGCGAGAGGTCGGGGTCGACGAGGTCGTCGGAAGTCGCGGCGTACTGCTCCCAGTACCACGCGGCCTCCGTGCGGTCGAAACCGTCGGCAGCGGAGTCGTAGGAGTCGAACCCCTGCTCCGGGTCGAGGAACGGGTAGACCAGCACCGCTGCGTCGAAGCTGCCGGGGTTGCGCAGCGCCGCGACGAGCGCGAGATTGGCGCCGGCACTGTCGCCGTGGACGACCAGACGCGGCACGTCGCCGAGACCGCCGGCACGCACCCAGGCGATCACCCGGTCGACGTCGTTGGGGGCTGCTGGGAAACGGTGCTCCGGCGGCCGCCGGTAGTCGACACTCAGCACCGGTACGCCGACCCGGTTGGCAAAGGTGCGGACGGCCGCATCGTGCACGTCGACGTCGTTGAAGACGAAGCCGCCGCCGTGCAGGTGGACCACCAGCGCATCGGTGCGCTCCCCCGGGCGGTACCAGCGACACGGCACCCCATCGGCGTCGAGGTCGCGGACCTCACGCACGTCTTCGCGCGACTGGGCGGCTGCCGCTGCGCGATCCTGCTCGCGCCGGAGGGCGATGTCGGGACGCGGCGCATGAACCTTCGCGGCGCCCGCGTTCGCCACGACGGACCGGCGGGCCTGAGGATGCAGCACCATGGCGCCACCGTAGCGTCCGCCCGGCGTCTCGATCAGCGGTAGACCGCAGGGAGTGTCCGGTCCGTCCTCACTAGGTTGCAGATCACGGCCGTACCGGCCGCTCGGACGAGTGATTGAGGAAGCAGATGAGACTCGGAGGCAAGGTCGCCATCGTCACCGGCGGCGCCAAGGGCATCGGCAAGGCCATCGTGGCGGCGTACGTCGAAGAGGGCGCACGTGTGCTGGTCGTCGACGTGGACGCCGATGCCGGTCAGGCGTTCGTGGGCGAACTCGGCGACGACGCCCACTTCCTCGCCGCCGACCTCTCCGTCGAGGCCAACGCAGCAGTCATCGTCAACACGGCGGTGGAGCGGTTCGGTGCTCTGCACGTGCTGGTCAACAACGCGCATGCCTCCCAGCAGGCGCCGTTGGTCGACACCACGATGGAGATGATGGAACTCTCCTTCGGCACCGGCTTCTGGCCCGTCTTCTGGCTGATGCGCGAGGCCCACCCGCACCTGAGGGAGACTCAGGGCTCGGTGATCAACTTCGCCTCCGGCGCCGGCCTCAACGGCAACGTCACCCAAGCGGCGTACGCCGCGGCGAAGGAGGCCGTGCGCGGCCTGAGCCGCACCGCCGCTCGCGAGTGGGGCACCGACGGGATCAACGTCAACCTGATCTCGCCGCTGGCTCGCACCGAGGGTGTCGCTGCGTTCCTCGAGGCGCACCCGGAGCAGGAGAAGGTGCTGTCGTCCGGCAACCCGATGAAGCGTCTCGGCGACCCGCGCAGGGACATCGCCCCGGTGGCGGTCTTCCTGGCCAGTGCTGACGCCCAGTACATGACCGGTCAGACCCTGATGGCCGACGGCGGCGGCGTGATGCTCCGCTGACCTCGGTCAGCGCGCGCTCCGTCAGTGCGGCCCTCATCTGAGTCGGGCGAGGAACCTTTCCGCGTCGACCACGACACGGGTGACCTCACCCGAGGCGACCAACTTCGCTCCCATCCGCGCCGCGACGGTGAACCGCACCAGCTTCGGCTCGGTGTAGGTCGCGCTCACACTCACCTCGACCTCAGCTCCGACCTTGCTGGCCGCAAGGTGCTCGAGCGCGACCCGCGTCCCGACGCTGGTCCTCCCCGGTGTGAGCAGCGGCTCGATCGCCTCGCACGTGACTGCTTCACACCACGCCAACAGGCGCGGCGTACCAAGCACTGCCAGGCTTCCCGACCCCACCGCTGCCGCCGTGTCGTCCGCCGTCACCACGAACACCCGCACCGCCCCCAGCCCAGTCGCCCCCTGCCCCTCCTGTTCGGGCTGATCCTCGCCGTGCGACGTACGCCCCGCATCCGCCGAGCGCCCCGCGTCCGATGGGTGTTCCGCGTCCGATGGGTGTGCCAAGTGCTTCTCGTGTGCCTCCATCCCCCCATCCTCCCCGAACTGCAAGTTGCGGACGCCGAACTGCAAGTTGCGGACGCCGAGCTCGAAGTTGCGGACGCCGAGCTCGAAGTTGCGGACGCCGAGCTCGAAGTTGCACTCGGTCACTGAACAAGCTGCTTGGTCGGGAACGTACGCCGATGCACCGGGGCACGCTGCGCAAGTGCATCACCAAGCTCTCCCAACCACTGTTCCCGCGTCGGCAGGGCAAGGTCTTCGGCTCGTACGACGATGACCTTCCAGCCGGCAGCTCGGAGTGCTCGTCGCCGTTTGCGGTCGTGCCTACGCTGCTTGGCACCGTGAAACTCCTTGCCGTCGTACTCCACGGCGATCTTGAGTTCGGGGTAGGCGAAGTCGAGTTGCACCACACCCCACCCCTCGAGGTCGACCACGATCCACTGCTGCTCCGGTGCCGGAAGGCCCGCATCGAGGATGCACCACTTGGTGAAGGACTCACCGGGTGACTCGGACATCGGAGATGCGACCTCGACCAGCGCTCGCGCCTGGACGACGCCGCGCCGACCTCTGTGTCTGACCACTTGGCGCCTCAGATCGACTGTCGTGAGATCACACGCGCGCATGATGGCCTCGACCGCCGCCAACGCCTGTGGGCCACCGCGTAGGCAAGCAAGGTCGACGGCGGTGCGAACGGGCGTGGTCACCGGCACCTGATGCAGGTGCATCACCTCGTCGCGACACAGCGCTCGCTGACCGCTGTAAACCCCCTTTCGCGCACCGGTCAGTCCCTCGGTGGAGGCAACCTCGAGCCTTGGGAGGAACCGAGTCTCGGCGTACTGCAGACAGTCGACGCCATGGAGCCAGGCAGCAGTGCGATCGATGAGTACGACGTGGGCGGGGAGGATCAGGGCCGCGCACTGGGCCCGCAGTTCCAAGGTGTCCGGAAGATCTCCGCGACAATAGACGCCACGGAACGGTCGCCGTAGCTCACCGAGTTGGAGCAGCTTCCTCATCTCCGTCTGTCGGAGTCCGAGACCAGCTGCATCGGCGGTGGTGAAGGGGGTACGTGGGAGTTCCATGCCGATCGAGGTTGCCCCCGTCCGGCGAACCTCGGGAGCTGGCTTGCCTCCATCTGTGGAGAACCTCTGCGACCGACGGGCCTGTGGACTGCACCCGGGCCACCATCTCCCAGCTCGGCGTACACAACTCCCAGCTCGGCGTACACAACTCCCAGCTCGGCGTACACAACTTGCAGTTCGGGGTCCCTTGCTTGCAGTTCGGGGTCCCTTGCTTGCAGTTCGGG
>JBEBTI010000192.1:0-6220 GCA_040393845.1 Nocardioides daejeonensis | reverse complement strand
CGGTGACGTAGACCCCGCCGGCGCCACCCTCGCCGGAGACCACCTGGTGGAGCACGCCGGTGACCGACGACTCCTCGCTCGCCGGCGCGAGGTCCACACCGGCAGCGGACTCGACCCTCCCGGTGGCTGCGCCGCACGGCACCGCAGGGGCACAGACCACCACGGTCAAGTCGTCGTCGGCGAGGTCGGCAAGGCTCTCGATCCCGGTCGGGTTGCCGGGCTCGGTGACGATGGTCAACACGTTGGTGGCAAACCGTCGTGGGCCGCCGACAGTGAGGCCGTCGTCGGTGGCCCTGGCCATGTTGGCCTCGTCGGCCGAGGCGAACACGTCAGCAGGTGCACCCTGCTGGATCTGGGAGACGAGGTCGGAGGAACCGGCGAAGTTGAACACCACCTCGACCCTGTCGTGCTCGTCTTCGAAGCGCGCCCCGATCTCGGTGAAGGTGGCGGTCAGGGACGCCGCCGCGAAGACCGTGATCGTCCGTTCATCGGTGTCGTCGTCGCCGCACGCAGCGAGGGCACCGACCATGACCAGCGCAACAACTCCACGCACAAGTCGCTCCACGAGGTGTTCCTCCCCTTCGCACGACGTCCGCGGCGGTCAGTCCCGGTGGCGCGGATGCGCCCTTACGAAGGGTATCTGATCCGTAGATGCAGGATCAACGGTTGACAACTACCGCATCTGCGGAGCGCTGAACGTTGTCAGTCGAGCGGCCAGACGTCGACCGTGGCGCCCGCCTCGACGGCGGTCGCATCGGCATCGAGGTCGATCAGGCAGTTGGAGTTGGCCAGCCAACGCAGGTGGTGCGACGAGGCCGGTCCGGCCAGCGCCACCCGACCGGTGTCGTGGTCGAGGACGCCGCGTCGGAACTGTCGCTTGCCTGCCGGCGAGTCGAGGCGGTCGACCAACGTCGCCCGGACCACCGGTCGGCGTACCTGCGCGAAGCCCATCGCGGCCCGGAGAGCCGGGCGGACGAAGACCTCGAACGACACCATGGCGCTGACCGGATTGCCGGGCAGGGTGATCACCGGCGTGCCTTCGTAGCTGCCGGCCCCCTGCGGCATCCCGGGCTGCATCGCGACCTTGTCGAACACCAGGCCCCGGGGTCCCAGCGCGTCCTTGACCACCTCGTAGGCGCCGGCGCTCACGCCGCCGGAGGTGAGCACCAGATCGACGTCGCGACGATGGGAGTCGAGGACGGCCAAGAACTCGTCGACGTCGTCGGCGACGAACCGGGACCGCACCGGATCGGCGCCTGCTGCGGTGAGGGCAGCGGCGAGCATCACGCCGTTGGCGTCGTGGATCTGGCCGGGCAGCAGCGGCCGACCCGGCTCGACCAGTTCCGAACCGGTCGACAACACCAGCGCCCGCAGTCGCCGTCGCACCTGCACGGTGTCGATCCCAAGGGCTGCCAACAGCGCGACCTGGGCAGGCCCCAGCGCAGTGCCCGCGGGAAGCGCGGTCTCACCTGCGTGCAGATCGCTGCCGGCACGCCGGATGTGGGTGCCGCCCTCGCGGGGTTCGTGGATCGCGACGAGCTCGGTGCCCCCGTCCGTGGCCTCGACCTGGACCACCGCATCCGCTCCGGGCGGGACGGCTGCGCCAGTCATGATCCGTTGTGCGGTTGCCGGCGCGAGTGGCACCAGCTCGATCGCACCGGCCGGTACGTCGCCCGCCACCGTGAGCACGACCGGTTGCTCGCGGGTCGCACCTGCGACGTCCGCTGCACGCACGGCGTACCCGTCCATCGCTGAGTTGTCGAAGCCCGGCAGGTCGGCCGGGGCCGGACAGTCCTGCGCGAGAGCCATCCCGATCGCCGCCTCCACCGGGATGTCGACCGTGTCAGTGGGCGCGACAAGTCCAGCGACGACCGCCTGGTGTTCGGCCACATCACGCAACTCGGTGCTCATCGTTCCTCCGCTCCTCAGCGCCCGGCCGGTCGGCGCAGGCAGATCACGCAGGCCCCACAGTAGTTTCGTCGTACGACGGGCCGGAGCCACACTGTCCACGACGAGTGGAGCGCGCCCCAATCGCAAAACCGATATGGATTAGATTTGGTGGCATGACCTCGCCCCACTCCGCTCCGGCCGCGGGACAAGACCTCGACCGGACCACCGGACTGCTGTTTGCCGACGACCTCGCCGAAGGCGACTGGATGGATCTCGGCGAGACCTCGGCGACCGAGGCGGAGATCATCGAGTTCGCCCGGCAGTTCGACCCGTTACCGATGCACACCGACCCGGTGGCCGCGGCGTCCTCTCCGTTCGGCGGCATCATCGCTTCGGCGATCCACACCCAGGCACTGTTCGGCCGGCTGGCCTCCACCCGACTGATGCCGCGTCTGGCACTGATCGCCGGCAAGGGCATGGACCGGGTGCGGTTCCCGGCGCCGGTGCGCCCGGACGAGCCGCTCACCGGGCGCGTGGAAATCAGCGCGGTCCACCTGCGTGAAGGCCGGGCCGACCTCCACTTGCACGCCACGATGACCTCGCCCCACGGCACGGTGATGTCCTTCACCAGCATTCCCGTGGTGCGCCGACGAGCCTGACCACCCCGGGTCGCCACGCTGCTGGTTGAGCCGGGCGAGGCACGAGCCCGAATCGAAATCATCCCAACGGCGGTCTCGACGGGCGTTCGTGCGCTCACTGCTCAGGCGTCGTAGTCGAGGCGGACCTCCTCGGTCACCGGGTGCGCCTGACAGGTCAGGACATATCCAGCGGTGATCTCTTCCGTGGCGAGCACGTGGTTCTGGTCCATCACCGCCCGACCCAGGACCACCTTGGCGCGGCAGGTGCCACAGGCACCACCGGCACAGGAGTACGGCGGCTCGAGGCCCTGCTGCAGCGCTGCATCCAGGATCGTGTCGCCCGACGATCGCAGGGCAAATGTCGCCTCCGTGCCGTCGAGCGCCACCGTCACCGCGCTCTCGACGTCGAGGCCGATCTCGGCGTGGGTCGGCTCGGTGTGGAAGACCTCGGTCAGCACCCGCTCGCCGTCGAGTGCGGTGGTCAACTCGTCGACCAGCCCCTGGGGGCCGCAGACGAACCAGGTGTCCACGGCGTCCGGCACGAGCTGTCGCAGCAACTCCGCGGAGACCCGGCCGACGTGTTCAGCTCCGGGTTCGCGAGACAGCACGTGGTGGACGACGAGGCGGTCGCCGGCCATGGCCTCGAGCCGCTCGGCAAACATCACCGAGTCGGTCGTGCGGTTTCCGTAGACGAGCGTGAACCGGCTCTGCGGCTCCTCCTCGAGGGTGGTGGCAATGATCGACATCAGCGGGGTGATGCCCGAGCCTGCAGCGACGGCGACGTGGTGGCGGGCCCGGTCAGGCAGCAACGGCACGTTGAACCGTCCGGTCGGCGACATCACGTCGAGGATGTCCCCGGGTTCGAGCTGCTCCTCGACATAGGTCGAGAAGACTCCATCGTTGATCCTCTTGACCGCCACCCTCAGTGTCGCGGCGGAGACCGGTTCGACGATCGAGTAGCTCCGGCGGACCTCTGCTCCGTCCACGACGGCCCGCAAAGTGATGTGTTGGCCTTGTTCGTAGCGGTACTCGTCGACGAGGTCGGCGGGCACCTCGAACGTGACCAGCCTGCTGTCGGCGGTCAGCGTCTCGACGGCCTGCACCCGCAGCGGGTGGAACACCGGCCGACGGGTCGATGCTGGCGCGGTCTGGTCGAAGTCATCGGTGAGCCGACGCCAGGTGCGGTACTCGCTGGCCGTCAGGGAGCGCCCGAACCAGGTGGAGATCGCGGCATTGCGGTCGAGGTAGGCCTGTTCGTTGCGACGCCACGCGACGATGTAGCGGTAGAACGGCACGCTCGGGTGCAGGTGGTGCACCAGGTGGTAGTTCTGGTAGACGAACAACGGCGTCAGCCATCCCTCGCCACCGACCCGGATCCGCGTGGCGCGGTACTTGTCCTCGCGCTGGGTGACGGTCAGTCCGTGGTGCGGCAGGTAGTCGAACCACCAGGCCAGGATGGTCATTCCGACTCGTTGGCCGATCAGGAAGGTGACGACCTCGGTGGCCCAACCGGTCGCCGCCAGCGCGCCGAGGCCACCGATCACCGTCACGAACATCGCGAAGGTCGCCACGACCTCGGCCCGCGGCCGTTCGCGCACCCGGCGGAGATAGAACGCGACGTACCAGAGGTCGATCGTCGCCCAACGCAACGGCAGCTGCCACCACGGGCCGGCGCTGGTCCAATTGTCCGGATCGACGTCCATCGGCTCGTTGGTGTTGCGGTGGTGCTCGATGTGGATGAACTTGATCATCGGGAACACCGAGTACGGCGCGACGAGCGGCATCGACAGGTGCCCGAACGCGTTGTTGATGCGGGTGTTGGTGCTGACCGCGTGGTGGGTGGCCTCGTGCAGCACGCTGAACATCAGGAAGGTCACCGCCGCTCCGATCGGCACGGTCACCCAACGCGACCAGTCGCCGGCGAGTACGCCGTAGGCGCCGACGGCGAACAGACCCAGCGAGCCGAGCCAGAGCAGTGCGGTGGGCCCGGCGAGCCGCGGCACCTGCTCACCCGGATCGGGAAGACCCCGCACCGGCTGGCTCTGGACCGGCCTGGCAGCGACGATCGCGTCGGACATGACGACCTCGACTTTACATTTTGAGACGACTTGTAAAGGCGAGCATGGCACAGATTCGCGGCCCTGTCACCGGGCGGACGGGGCAGCCGCTCTCAGGGCAACTCTCCGGAGAGCCGTCCGTGGCGCTCCGCGCTCGTGCGGTTGAGTCCGGTGATCTGGACGGTCTTGCCCTTGCGTTTGTACTTCGTGGTGATCGCGTCGAGAGCCGCCACGCTCGATGCATCCCAGACGTGCGAGTCCGCCAGGTCGATGACGACCCGGTCCGGGTCGGCGGCGTAGTCGAACTGGGTGAAGAGATCGTTGCTGGAGGCGAAGAACAGTTCGCCGGTGACCCGGTAGACCGCCTTCACACCCTGTTCGTCCTCGACCAGTTCGCGATGGGTCTCGGTCAGGTGCGCGACCCGGCGGGCAAAGAGCGTCATCGCTGTCAGCACTCCAGCGACCACACCGATCGCAAGGTTGTCGGTCGCCACCGTGAGCACCACGGTCACCAGCATCACGGTGGTCTCGGAGCGGGGCATCCGGCGCAGAGTGGCCGGGCGGATCGAGTGCCAGTCGAAGGTGCCGACCGACACCATGATCATCACCGCCACCAACGCCGCCATCGGGATCAGCGCGACCGCATCACCGAAGCCGACCACCAGGATCAGCAGGAAGGTCCCGGCCAGGAACGTGGAGATCCTGGTGCGTGCCCCGGACACCTTCACGTTGATCATCGTCTGCCCGATCATCGCGCACCCGCCCATGCCGCCGAAGAACCCTGTGATCAGGTTCGCGGCACCTTGGCCGGCTGCCTCGCGGGTCTTGTCGGAGTGGGTGTCGGTGATGTCGTCGACGAGCTTCGCGGTGAGCAGAGACTCCAGCAACCCGACGAGGGCCATCGCCAACGCGTACGGCGCGATCACCTCCAGTGTCTGCAGGTCGAACGGGACGTCAGGGACGAACCAGCTCGGCAGACTGTCCGGCAGCTCGCCCTCGTCGCCGACGTCCGGCACCGAGAACGCGCCGACGAGCGTGAAGGCGGTGAGCGCCACGATCGCCACCAGTGGCGACGGCACGACCCGAGTGACCCGGGGAAGCAGCACGATGACGGCAATGCCGACAGCGACCATCGGATAGACCAGCCAGGGTACGTCGACCAGGTGCGGCAGCTGCGCGACGAAGATCAGGATCGCCAGCGCATTGACGAAGCCGACCATCACCGAGCGCGGGATGAACCGCATCAGCTTCGCGACGCCGGCCAGGGCGAGCACGACCTGGATCAGGCCACCGAGGAGCACCGTCGCGATCAGATGGTCGTAGCCGTGGTCACGCATCACCGGTGCGATCACCAGGGCTACCGCGCCGGTTGCTGCCGAGATCATCGCTGGCCGGCCACCGAGGAACGCGATCGCGACCGCCATCGTGAACGATGCAAACAGGCCCACCCGCGGGTCGACGCCCGCGATGATCGAGAACGAGATCGCCTCGGGGATCAACGCCAGAGCCACGACCAGGCCGGCCAGGACCTCGGTGCGCAACAGCTTCGGGGATCGCAGAGCGTCCCGGACGGTGGGCTGCTCGGGGGCAGACAACGTGGGGGTCAAGGCGTGTCTCTCGTCTCTCGTGGCTGCG
>JBEBTI010000191.1:0-6254 GCA_040393845.1 Nocardioides daejeonensis | reverse complement strand
GCTGGCGGCATCCATCACGAGCCACTGGTTCGAGTAGGCGACGTACAGCTCGCCCGTCGACTCGTCGAGCGCGACGTCTCGCACACCTTCGTCTGCCGCGGTCGGAGCCGGCACGTCGAGCGTGCGCACGATGCCATCCGTCTCCGGGTCGATCTCCCAGACGCGCGCCGGGCGCATCTCGTTGCCGACGAAGAGGTTGCCGGTGCGACTGTCGACGACTGACCCGACCGGCCGATCATCCGACTCGGGGACGTCGGTCGCCGAGGGGATCACCGACAGCGAGCGGGCCGTGAACACCGGGGTCTCCGGGTCCGTCGGGTCCGTCGGATCGGTCGGGTCGGTCGGGTCCGTCGGGTCCGTCGGGTCCGTCGGATCGGTCGGATCCGTGGGATCGGTCGGATCCGTGGGATCAGTCGGATGCTCCGGATCGAGGGAGGCGAGGTAGCGGACGTCGCCAGCCGATGCGCCGGCCAGCAGGAACTGCGGTGCCGATGGGTCCGACAACGACATCTCCACCGAGGCGCGGCCGTGCGCGTCCAGCCTGCGCTGGGCGAGGTGCACGATGTCCTGCGCGGTCGGCGCAGCCGGATCGGCAGTCGCGCGCAACACCAGCACGCCCACGTCGCCTTCGGCAGCGGATGCCCCCAGGTCGAGGCTCACGGTGGCGACTCCGTCTCCGTCGAGCGTGAAGCTGTGACCAGCCTCCGGTGAACCGCCCGGCGCCGAGGCCGCGGCGGCGACCCGCGCCACCACCGGAGTGGTGAGTGCCGTCGTACGACGAGTGCTCGCCGACGACTCGGTGGCACCAGCGGGTGCAGCGTCGGGACCGCGGAGCACCGGCCGGGTGAGCTCGGTGTCCCATGCCCAGGTGGCCTCGAGGTCGAAGCCGATGCCCGACCAGGTGTCGGCCGACGCCAACTCTGCGGCGGTGAGCGAACCACCGTTGCGCGTGGTCGGTCCGGCCTCGGTGGTTGCCTGGACACTCGCGACCGTCGAGTCGACCGCCCAGAGGTCCGTCAGCGTTGCCGGTTCGGTACCGGCAAACCGAGCGATCGCGCGGTGTGCGTTGCTGGTCGCGGTGACCGTGGGGCTGAGCACCACGCCCTTGCGGACCACGGTCGCGGCGTTGCGCGCATAGCCGGTCAGGCCGCCCGCAGATGCCGCGGCCGAGGTGATCGTGCCAGTCGCATAGACCCGCTCGGTGAGGCTCGGTGAGTCGGCGACGCCGATGATGCCACCGGCATACGCGGCCGAGGTGGTGGTCACGTCGACCGTCGACCAAGCGTCGCGGATCGTGCCGAAGGAGTCTCCGGCAATGCCGCCTGCATAGGCCGGCGCCGAAACCGATCCTGAGACACCCACCCGTTCAACCGTCCCCTTCAGGGTGTCCACCAGGCCGCCGGCCCGGTTGGCGCCCTTGCTGATCTCGACCTGCGCCATCACCAGGTCGACGACCACGCCGTCGGTGTCGATCACCCCGAACAGCCCTCCCTCGGTCGAGACGAAGCCACCGATCTCGTGGCCGGCCCCGTCCAACGTGCCCCGGAAGTTGGGCACCCGGACCGCCGTACCGGCCAGGTCGATGTCGGCGGCGAGCCGGAACGACTCAGTCGGATGCGTGGCCAGCGCCGTGAGTTCGGCTGCCGAGGTGATCAGCCAGGCACCGTCGTCGTCCTGGGCAGCGGTCGGACCGGCCACCGTGGGCACGTCCTCGGTGGCAGTGCGCAGCACCGGGCGGTTGCCGTTGGCGTCCCACTGCCAGACCTCATCGAGGTCGAAGCCGATCTGCTCCGACCAGGTGGCCGGAAGCACGGCGTCGTCCGTCGACACGGTGGCACCGTTGAACGTGGCCGGGCCAGAGGCCGTCGTGCTCTGGGTGCCGGCGACGAGGCTTTCGACGGCGTACAGGTCCGACAAAGTCGGCGTCTGACCGTTGGCAGCACGGGCGACCACCCGCTGCGTGGTCGTCGTGCCCGTGACCGACGGGTTGAGCGCGAAGGCCTTGGTGACCACGGTCTCGCTGTTGCGGGCATAGCCGGTGATGCCTCCGCCCGACGTGCCGAGCGAGGTGATCACCCCGGTCGCGTAGACCCGCTCGGTGAGGCTCGGCGAGTCGGCGACACCGATGATGCCGCCGGCATAGTTGCCACCGGACGTGCTCACCTTCGCGGTGGAGTAGGCATCCCGGATCGTGCCGAACGAGTCGCCTGCAATGCCGGCGGCGTACTCCTTGGCCGTGACCTCGCCCGAGGTCCACACCCGCTCGGCGGTGCCGCGCAGGGTGTCGACGAGACCACCAGCCCGGGCGGTCGGCTTGTCGATGCGTACGTCGACCATGCCGAGGTCCCGCACGATGCCGTCGGCACCGATCAGCGCAAACAGGCCGCCGGCAGCCGAGGTCCAGTTGCGGATCTCGTGGCCGGCACCGTCGAAGACACCGTTGAACGGACGGCGGCTGCCCAGCTGGGCGATCTCCACACCCGCCATGTCGAGGTCGGCAGCAAGGCGGAAGTTCTCCTCCGGGTACGCCGTCACCTGGTCGAGATGGGTCGGCTCGGTGAGCAGGTAGGAGCCGTCGGGTGCCTGCTCGAGGGTCGGGGCCACCGAAGAGTCGTCGATCTCCTCGGGCGCATGCCGGAGCACGGGGCGCTTCGCCTTGGCGTGCCACTCCCACACGGCGTCGAGGTCCCAGCCGAGCCCGGCGAACCACGCGGCGGTGCGCAGGTCGGCAGCCCGGACGATCTCGCCCTTCCAGTTGTCGGCGGCCGCCGGTTCGGTGAAGCTCTCACCGATCACGGTGACCGTCGAAGCCGTGTAGTTGCGTGACAGCTCCGCGATCTGGCCCTCGGCCACCCGGCCCACGATCGCGTGCGCGAAGGACGAACCCTGCACGACGTCGTTGAGCGAGACCGACTGTGAGATCGCGGTGTTCTCGTAGCCGTAGCTGATCACGCCGCCGGCGTTGCGGGCCAACGCCTTCACTGCCCCGGTTGCATAGAGCCGCTCGCTGGTCGAGCCGCCGATCGCGATCGCGACCACGCCCCCGGCGTACAGGCCGGTGGTGGTGACGTCGGCGGTCGAGTAGGAGTCGCGGATGGTGCCGTAGTGGTCGCCCACGATGCCGCCGACCCGGGTCTCACCCGTGATCGAGCCACCGGTGCGCACCTGTTCGATGAGACCGTGGTTGACGTCAGCGACCAGGCCGACGGTTCCGCGCGTTGTCTCGACGTCGTTGACGACCGAGAGATTGCGGACCGTGCCGTGATTGTCGGCGAAGAGCCCGACACCCTCGGTCGACGGCGTGGTGAAACCGGTGATGCTGTGGCCGCCGCCGTCGAAGACGCCGGTGAACGTCAGCACGCGGTCCAACTGCGAGTGCGTCTCGCCGGCCAGATCGAGGTCGGTGGCCAGCAGGTAGTGACCGGCGGGGTCGTTGGCGACCTTGGCCAGGTCGGCGCCGCTGCGGATCAGGTAGGGATCCTCGGCCGTGCCCTCACCACTGATGCCTTCGCGCGCAAGGATCGGGGCGGCCATCGGCTCGGCGCTCGCCAGACCGTCCCAGGCATAGACCTGGAGGGTGTCGCTCGGGTTCACGGGCAACGGGGTGTCGAAGCGGACGAACTGCTCAGACCCCTGGTGGTCGAGCCGCACGTCGACGGTGCGGAGGTCGCGCATCTCCCGACCGGTGCTGTCGTAGGTGGCCGCGATCAGGGTTGTCGACTCCGGCGAGCCCTCGGTGCTGATCACGCCGATGCCCTCGAGTTGACGGTCGACCACATCGGTGGAGGTGATCCGCCAGTGGTCAGTGGGCTTCTCGACGGTGAAGCTGTCGACCTCCCGCCCGTCCACGGTGTAGGTCGTCAACGCGAGTGTGTCGTCCTCGATCTCGAGCACGGTGCCGACCTGCACGTCCTCGTCGAAGACCACGTCGTCCCACCAGTGCACGACGTTGTCGTAGAACTTCGGACCGGCGGAGCCGAGCGTGACGAAGGTGGTGCCGAGCGCCTCCTCCTCGGGCGTGGCGGCAAGACGGCCGTCGTAGATCGTGGAGCGCTTGTAGATGTGGTCGTGTCCACCGATGTAGAGGTCGACGCCCAGCTTCTCGAACGCAGCCGTCAACTTCGGCCGGTCCGCGGCCAGCGGCCCGTCGTTGCCGTGCGAACCTCCGTAGTAGGAGTAGTGGCCGGTGACGATGTTCCACCTGCGGTCCGAGGCGCGGATGTCCTTGGCGAGCCAGTCGATCTGCTTGTCCATGTCATGCACGGAGTTGAGCACCGAGATGTGCACGTCGCCCCGGTTGAAGGAGTAGTTGCTCTCGCCGATCGCGCCGTTCTTCGGGGTGTTGAACATGTTGCCGAAGATCGCGGTGCGCTCCTCGGAATGCGCGTTGTAGTCCAGGTCGCCGTAGGTCTCGTGGTTGCCTGCGACCGGTGCGTACTGGACATCGAGTCCGTCGAAGACGTGCTCGAAGACCTCCTCCCAATACTGCCCACGACCACCGTTGTCGACCAGGTCGCCGGTCTGCAGCAGCGTGCGGCCACCGGGGGTCTTCTCCTGCAGGGTGGCGAGCACGTCGCGCAGCATGCCGAGGTCGTCGGCAGCGTGGGTCGTGGCCTGCAGGTCACCGATCGCATAGATCGGCTCGTTGCCGACGCCGCCGGCCACGAACTCGGCCCGTACGTCGGTCCATGCGCCGGGCGCGTCGGCGCCGGGAGCACCGCCGGCAACCCCCACCCCGAAGCGGTAGTGATATCGGTCGCCATCATTGAGTCCGGTGAGGTCGAACTCGTGGCTGCGCAACGTCTGACCGGTGATCGAGTGCTGGTAGACCGGCTCGTCGTTGCCGATCGTGTTCACCTCGTAGGCCTTGTCGTTGGTCGAGGTGAGCACCTCGGCGCGGGACCAGTCATCGACGTCGGCCGGGAGCACCTGTGCATAGACGGTGTCGACAGCGCGGTCAGTGGAGACCGCGATGCCGGCACCGCCGGGCTGCTCGGTCACGGTGGCAGTGCTGCCGAAGTACTGGAAGACACCCTCGGGGTCGAGCGAGTCCAGGTCGACCCCGACGCGCAGCAGCTCGGCGCCGATGTTGCCTTCTGCGTCCTCGGCCTTGACCACGACGAAGTGGTCCTCATAACTGCGCACCCGGAACGCACCGTCGCTCACGTCGACGACACCAGCAGCGTCGTACACCTCGAAGCTGACCTGTGGCGCGGCGCCCGAGTCGTCGACCGCGGTGACCTGTGGGAGGTCGATCGTCGCGCCGTACGACGCGCTGGTGGCGAAGCCGTCGGCGACGGCGATCACCGGAGCGTAGTTGGCTCCGCGCGTGGTCTCGCCAACCCACACCGGGGCGGAGACGGCCACGTGTCCGTCGGCCTGGGTGGCCCGCACGAAGTAGTAGTCGCCGTCTGCGACGGTCTGCTCGTGCTCGAGAGTGAGGTCACGACCCGCGACACCCGGGAAGCTGTGGGCGACGGCGCCACCGTTGGTGACGATCTCCACCTTGACGAAGGAGTCCCGCTCGTCGGGGTCCTTGAGCCGTACGTCGAAGGTCACCTCGCTGGTGTCGGCAGGCAGGATCGAACCCATCAGCTGGTCGTTGGCGCCGAAGGCGAGCTCGATGTTCTCGTCCTGGGTGCTGTAGGTGCTGCGATCCTTCATGGCCGCATAGAGACCGTCGAGGGAGTGCTCCTCCGCCCAGACGCCACTGATCGCCTGGTTGCCGCTGACCCAGGTGGCCGAGTGCTCGTCGCCGTTCCAGACCGGCGCGACGTGCCATCCGGTGTCGAGCGCGAGGATGTATTGCTCGAGCTGACCCGCGCTCTTGACCTCGATCAACTCCATCGACTCGTCGACCTCGCGGTCGAGGCCGTTGAAACCGAAGAAGTGGCCCTTGCCGGTGGGGCTGGGGTGGTTGAACTGGCCGATCGCGTCAGGGTCCTGCTTGATCCGGGCGAAGTAGGTGTACATGTCGTACTTCATGTCGCCGGTGCCGAACTTGTTGCCGAAGCCGTCGACGCTGCCCTTCTCGGTGGCGCGCGCCGTCACCTTCCAGTCAGCATTGAAGGTGTTGATGTGGCCCGTGCCGTCGTACCAGGTGTTCTCGATGGAGGGCACGGCGACCAGGTCGTCCTGCGCATCGTTGAACGCGAACACGTCCTCGTGGACCTTGCGCCACTCCTCGGAGTCCGCATCGCGCCAGTCGTCGATGAAGTCGTCACCGTTGCGCAGGTCCCACATCACATCGTGCT
>JBEBTI010000190.1:0-6256 GCA_040393845.1 Nocardioides daejeonensis | reverse complement strand
GCGGATCTTCTGTCCCGCCATAGGTCTCTCTCGTCCTCTTCTGTCGTGCCTGGCCGTTGCCGGGCACCGCGTGCCTTCTTGTCTCGACCAACTCCGGGTGAAGTTCGCCGCCTGCGCCTGCCCATCCAGCTCGATCCGGGCCTCTCGGCCGACCCCCGCGGTCGGGCGTGTCGCCGATCTTTCGACAACGCGAGGCGCCGGGCCGTGCGGATCTTGCTGTGTTGACGGGTGCCCGACCGGTTCGTCGAGCTGATCGGGTCTCCGGTGGCGGTGCAGACACGACAACCATCGATGCACCTGCGGGAGACGCGATTCAATGGTCAAGTTGTGAACTGCACCCCGGCAACCCGCCGAGGCAACCGGACCATCTTGGCAGAGATCCGGCGCTGCGCCAAATCGTGCGGATCCGGGGCAGCCCGGGGCTCAGTTCGACGGTCTGGTCACCGCAAGGTCGACGATCTCGCGACCTGCGGCCAGTCCCTTGCGTTCAAACTTCGTCACCGGTCGCTCGGACCAGCGCTCGACCACTCCCCCGGTCAGCACCGGGTCGGCGGCGAGGACCGCACGCATCTGGTCGGCGTACTCGGGCCAGTCGGTGGCCAGTCGCCACCTGCCTCCCGGCCGGAGGCGGGTGCCGACCAGAGTCGCGAAGTCGGCGGTGACGAGCCGGCGCTTGTGGTGGCGCTTCTTGGGCCACGGGTCGGCGAAGAACGTCCACAGTTCCTCGAGCTGACCCGGCGCGACCAGGTGTTCCACCACCCACACGGCGTCGATGCTGCACATCCGCACGTTGTCGAGACCTCGCTCACCGAAACGTCCGACGCAGTCGGCGACGCCGGGCAACCACACCTCGAGTCCCAACACGTTGTACGACGGTCGCGCCGCGGCCAGTTCGACGGTCGCCTCGCCGATCCCGCACCCGATCTCGATGATCAGTGGCTGGTCGCGGTCGAAGGCACCGGCAAGGGTGAATCCCGGCTCGTCGACAGCTGCGTCGGGAATCACGTAGCGCTCGGCGTACGCGTCCCATGCCTCTTGCTGGCGGGAGGTGAAACGGCTTCCCCGACGACTGTAGGTGAGCACCTCACGCATCCGCCGACCCTCGTCGGTGAACCTGAGGTGCGGGCGGGCAGGTGGCAGTTCTTCGGGCACTCGGGACAACTCCAGGTCAGGTGAGGAACGCGAACAGCGGCGAACCGGGCGGAACCAGGTCGATCTGCAACGGGCTGGCCGCCATCCGCTCGAGCAGCGACTCCAGTCGGCCGGGATCCTCCAGGTCGATGCCGACCATCGCGGGCCCGGTCTCACGATTGTTCTTCTTGACGTACTCGAAGTGCACGATGTCCTCGCCCTCACTGAGTACGTCGGCCAGGAAGTGCCGCAGCGCGCCTGGCTCCTGCGGGAAGGTGACCAGGAAGTAGTGGCGCAGGCCTTCGTGCAGCAACGAGCGTTCGACGATCTCGCTGTAGCGGCTGACGTCGTTGTTGCCCCCCGACACGAT
Source organism: Nocardioides daejeonensis (assembly GCA_040393845.1). Classification (GTDB taxonomy): domain Bacteria; phylum Actinomycetota; class Actinomycetes; order Propionibacteriales; family Nocardioidaceae; genus Nocardioides; species Nocardioides daejeonensis_A. The sequence continues at coordinate 4,755 of JBEBTI010000190.1, read as the reverse complement.
GCAGACCACAGCTTCGTCGTCGGGAATCGTGCCGGCCAGGCTGGCGGCCCAGGCACTGGCCATCGCCCCGGCAGGTTCGGCGATGATCCCCTCGATCTGATAGAGCTCGAGCATCTCGGTGCAGACTGCGCCCTCGGCCACGGGGACGACCTCGTCGACCAGGTCCCGCACCACCGGATAGGTCAGCGCACCGACTGTGCCGACCGCGGCACCGTCGACGAAGGTGTCGACCCGGTCCAGTGCCACCGGTCCCCCGTTGCGAAGCGCAGCCGCCATGCTGGCCGCACCCGCAGGCTCCACCCCGACGATGCGGATCTCGGGGTGCCGCTCCTTGAGCCACAGCGCCATTCCGGAGATCAGACCCCCTCCGCCGATCGGCACCACCACGGTGTGCACCGGACGTGGACTCTGTGCGACCAGTTCCACCGCGACACTGCCCTGGCCCAGGATGGTGCGTGGGTCGTCGAAGGGGTGGACGAACAGCGACCCACTCGCCTCGGCGTCGGCCTGTGCCGCCGCGCCCGCTTCGTCGTAGGTGCTGCCGGCGACGACGAGCTCGACCGCGCCCTCCCCGAGCGCGATGATCCGCTGGCGCTTCTGCCGCGGCGTGTTGCCGGGCACGTAGACCCGGCCGCGCATCCCGAGACGGGCACAACTCCAGGCCACCCCTTGGCCGTGGTTGCCAGCGCTGGCGCAGACCACACCGAGGCCGCGCTCGGCGTCGGTCAGGCCGTTGAGGAAGTGGAAGGCGCCACGCACCTTGTAGGAACGGGCGATCTGGCGGTTCTCGCGCTTGAGGTACACCGACGCTCCGACGATGCCGGAGAGGCGAGGGCTGTGCTCCAACGGCGTGCGGTGCACCACCGAAGCCAGCACCGTCGCGGCCCTCTCGACTCCGGACGCGGACAATTCAGGGGTGCTCACTGCGCAAGCCTACGACCCGCTGCTGCGCCCGGTGCCACGGGTTGGCCGTGCGGTCCACGGGTCCTCCGGCCACGGGTGCTTGGGATAGCGACCCCGCATCTCGGCCCGCACCTGACGGTAGGGCCCTGCCCAGAAGCTGGCCAGGTCGTCGGTCACCGCCAGCGGGCGCCCTGCCGGCGACAACAGGTGGAAGAGCACCGGAGTGCCGAGCAGGAGTGGGCTCTCGGCGAGGCCGAAGCACTCCTGCAACTTCACCTCGACCCGCACCGGTCCATCCTCGTCGACCGGTGGATAGACCAGGGCCACCTGACGTCCGGACGGCACCTGCAACGCCGCCGGCGCCAACTCGTCGAGTCGCGCTGCCTCGGGCCAGGGCAGGAGACGTCGTACGGCGGGCAGGAGATCCAGGCTGCCGGCGGCGGCGCCTTCGGCAAGCCGACGCAACTCCGGTCCGAGCCACGTCTCGGCAGCCGCCACCAACGCCTCGTCGTTCGTCGCCGGCCACGGAGCGCCGAGGCGACGGTGCAGCAGCGCCAATCGACGCCGCAGGGCGTCAGCAGCACCGGAGAACGTGAGCAGACCGAGACCGTGACGGCGCAGTGCTTCGGCGACGGCCACCGCGCCCGTCACCGGGTCCAGCCGGATCGGCGTGCTCGTCAACTCGATCGCACCGACACCGACGACGCTGCGTCCGCGGAGCCGGCCGTCGACGAGGTCGGCCACCACCCGTCTGCCGACCAGTGCGCCGGCCAGCACGTCGGCTTCGGCGAGCGCGGCGGCGGCACGGATCACCGCACCGGTCCCGGCGGCCTGACGACCGGTCGCACGAGTCACCTCGGCCACCGCCAACCACTCCTCTCCGACCAGGGAACTGTCGGCCGGCAGGCCCGCGCGCGTGCCCCGCGCGAGCAGGTACGTCGTCCCCTCGGTGCGCCGCGCGACGCGCTCCGGCCAGGCCGACACCAACGCTGAACTGAGCGGGTCGCCGCCACCCGCCGTGCCGCGCTCCGGCGCAGCGCCGACCACCCGCCGCAACCGGTCGACCTCGCGTCGCCACGTCTGCTGCTGTGGATGACGCCCGGCCCGCAGGCGCTGCACCAGCGCCCCGAGGTCGGCCCCGTCCGGGCGGAAGTCACCAGAGGCCGCGGCGACGATCTCGGCCGCCGGTCCCGCACCGAACTGCGCGGCCGTCTCCAGCAGCGCGCGGCCCCAGCGGGGTGCCAGCGGCAACCCGGCGAGGCGGCGACCGGCGGCGGTCACCCGCCCCTCGTCGTCGACCGCTTCGAGTGCCCGCAGCACCGCTGTCGCGTCCTCCACCGCTGCCGGTGGCGGCGCGTCGAGCCACCGCAACCCTGCGCCGGCGGGGGCTCCCCATGCGGACAGGAACAACATCACACTGGTCAGGTCCGAGGTGAGCAACTCGGCGGTGAGGTGGTCGGGCAGACCGAGGTGGGTCCGTTCCTCATAACACCGCACCACCGTGCCCGGGCCGAGCCGCACCGCCCGTCCGGCACGCTGGACGGCGGTGGCCCTGGACGCGGCCACAGTCACCAGCCCCGACATCCCCCGTGCCCGATCGACCCGCGGCTCACGGGCCAGCCCGGAGTCCACCACCAGCCGTACCCCGGGCACTGTCAACGCCGACTCGGCGAGTGCGGTCGAGACCACCATCCGCGGCGGTCCCCCGGCCGGCCGCCCGGCGATCGCGTCGTCCTGGTCGGCGGCAGCCACTCGACCGTGCAGGGCCAGCACCTCCGTCCCGGGCGTCCGGGTCGCGAGCGCCGCCACCACGTGGTCGACCTCCCGGGCGCCGGGCAGGAACACGAGGGCATCCACCGACGCGTCCGTTGCCAGTGCCCGCGCGTGCGCCTCGGCCGCGGTTGCCGCAACATGGTCGAGGAAGTCGCGCCGCACGCCACGGTCGTCGAGGCGAGGTCCGGCGGCCGGTCTCCAGCGCACCTCCAGCGGGTGGGCCGGCACGGCAGTGTCGACCACCGCGACCTGGCCTCCCTGAGCGGTCAGCAGCTCGACATACCGCGGCGCGTCCAGGGTCGCGGACATCACCACCACGACCAGGTCGTCGCGCAACTCGCGGACGTCGGTGAGCAGGGCGAGCAACAGGTCGGTGTCGAGTTGGCGTTCGTGCACCTCGTCGAGCACGAGCGCGTCGATACCGCTGAGCGCCGGGTCTGCGAGCAGGCGCCGCAGCAGCAGCCCGGGCGTGACGAACTCCACCGGCGCGGTCTCGGACATCACCCGTTCCCCGCGCACGCTGAAGCCGGAACGTGCACCGAGCGGGGAGCCGTCGAGGTGCGCCAGTCGGCGGGCTGCGGCGCGTACCGCGATCCGACGCGGTTGGGTCACCACGACGCGACCCGTCACCACGTTGGCCAGCACGGCTGGCACCAGCGTGGTCTTGCCGGTCCCCGGAGGGGCCTGGACGACGACCGCCGCGCCCGGTCCGGAGGCGAGCGCGGCCAGTCGGTCGACGTCGGCCGCGAAGGGAAGGCCCTGTCCGATGCGGCCGAGGTCGAATCCAGCACTCACATCGGCCATTGTGTCGTGCCCTGAGATGCACGATGGCCCCGGACCAGTTCGGTCCGGGGCCATCGCTGCGTGAATCAGTTGATCACTTGGTGATCTTGGTGACGCGACCAGCGCCGACGGTGCGGCCACCCTCGCGGATGTTGAAGGTCAGACCCTCTTCCATCGCGATCGGCTGGATCAACTCGACGACCATGTCGGTGTTGTCACCGGGCATGACCATCTCGGTGCCCTCGGGAAGGGTCACAACGCCCGTCACGTCCGTGGTACGGAAGTAGAACTGCGGACGGTAGTTGTTGAAGAACGGCGTGTGGCGGCCGCCCTCCTCCTTCGAGAGGATGTAGGCCGAGGCCTCGAAGTTGGTGTGCGGGGTGGTCGAGCCCGGCTTGACGACGACCATGCCGCGCTCAACGTCTTCGCGCTTCGTGCCACGGAGCAGCAGACCGACGTTCTCGCCAGCCTGACCCTCGTCGAGCAGCTTGCGGAACATCTCGACACCGGTGACGGTGGTCTTCTGCGACTGCTCGCGGATGCCGATGATCTCGACCTCCTCGTTGACCTTGACCACGCCGCGCTCGATACGACCGGTGATGACGGTGCCACGACCGGTGATCGTGAAGACGTCCTCAACGGGCATCAAGAAGGGCTTGTCGAGGTCGCGGGTCGGCTGCGGGATGTACTCGTCGACCGCGTTCATGAGCTCGCGGATCGAGTCGGCCCACTTCTCCTCGCCCTGCAGCGCCGGGTAGGCGGCAACGCGGACGACCGGAAGGTCGTCGCCCGGGAAGTCGTACGACGAAAGGAGCTCGCGCACCTCCATCTCGACGAGCTCGATGAGCTCCTCGTCGTCGACCATGTCGCACTTGTTGAGCGCAACGACGATCGACGGAACGCCGACCTGGCGGGCCAGGAGGACGTGCTCACGGGTCTGCGGCATCGGGCCGTCAGTCGCAGCAACCACCAGGATCGCGCCGTCCATCTGCGCGGCACCGGTGATCATGTTCTTGATGTAGTCAGCGTGACCGGGGCAGTCGACGTGCGCGTAGTGGCGCGCCTCGGTCTGGTACTCGATGTGGGAGATCGAGATCGTGATGCCGCGCTGACGCTCCTCGGGAGCCTTGTCGATGTTGTCGAACGGCGACTGCTCATTGAGGTCAGGGTAGGTGTCAGCCAGCACCTTCGAGATCGCGGCAGTCAGCGTGGTCTTGCCGTGGTCGATGTGACCGATCGTACCGATGTTGACGTGCGGCTTGGTCCGCTCGAACTTCGCCTTAGCCACTGGGGCTC
>JBEBTI010000189.1:0-6294 GCA_040393845.1 Nocardioides daejeonensis | reverse complement strand
GCCTGAAATACTTACACGTGTGGGCCCCCGGGTTCACCGGGGGCCCCACACTGCATTTGTATGTGCATTTGCCGTGAGGCAGGCCGTTGGTCGTTGTGTCGGTGGGGTTTGGTTGAGTGACTCCGTGAGTTCTCCCGTCTCCTACCGCCTCGCACCTCCGGTGCCGCTCTCGACGCCGCCGCGCCTCGATGAACATCAGCAACTGGTTGTCGACCACGAGGGTGGGCCGCTGTTGGTGTTGGCGGGTCCCGGCACCGGGAAGACCACCACCCTGGTCGCGGCCGTAGCTGACCGGGTGGAGCGGCGCGGTGCCCGCCCTGACCAAGTGCTGGCACTGACCTTTTCCCGCAAGGCGGCCGAACAACTGCGTGATCGAGTCACAGCGCGTCTGGGTCGGACGACGTCCACTGCCATCAGTTCCACCTTTCACTCCTTTGCCTATGGGCTGATCAAGCGACATCAACCGGCCGACCTCTACGCCTCAGCGCTGCGACTGCTCTCCGCGCCGGAGCAGGACGTCGTGGTGCACGAGCTCCTTGCCGATGCTCCGGAGTCGGTGCAGTGGCCAGCACGACTGGACGTGGCACGTCGTACCCGGGGTTTCGCCCGTGAGGTTGCCGATGTGTTGGCGAGAGCCCGGGAGAAGGACCACGAGGGGGCCGACCTGGTCGCACTCGGTGTGCAGGAGGACGTGCCGGAGTTCGTCGCTGCCGGGCACTTCCTCGAGCAATACCTCACTGTGCTCGACCAGCAGGGGGCGATCGACTACCCCGACCTCGTACGCCGGGCAGTGCTGGTGGCGCAACGTCACGCCCCCGCATTGCGCGACGAGTTCCGACACGTGTTCGTCGACGAATACCAGGACACCGACCCGGGTCAGGTCGCGCTGCTGCAGGCGCTGGCCGGTGGGGGCGGGAACCTGACTGTCGTCGGCGACCCGCACCAGTCCATCTATGGCTTCCGCGGCGCCGAGGTGCGTGGCATCCTCGACTTCCCGGCGGAGTTCCGTCATCTCGACGGACGTGCCGGCGACGTGGTGGCCCTGCGCAGCAGTCGTCGGTTCGGTCCGCGGTTGCTGCGGGCGTCGCAGTCGGTGGCATCTCGGCTGAGTCTGGCGGGCAGCATCCCCGCGCAGGCACGCGACGCCTTCTTGCATCCGGTGCCGGGCGAAGGGGCGCCGCGGGGTCGGGTCGAGGTGGTCACCTTCGACACCGAGCGCGCCGAAGCCGAGCACCTCGCTGACCTGCTGCGCCGCGCGCACCTCGAGGACGGCGTACCGTGGTCGGAGATGGCGCTCCTGGTTCGCTCCGGGCAGGCGTCGATCCCGACGCTGCGTCGGTCGCTGGTGGCACACGGCGTACCCGTCGAGGTGGCCGGAGACGAGACGTCGCTGGTGCGCGAGCCTGCCGCACGGCCGCTGCTCGATGCGCTCGAGGCGGTGCTCAACCTCACCAACGACGTCGAGGGCTCGCCCGGCCACATCGATCCGCAGCGCGCACACGGCCTGTTGACCTCGCAGCTCGGTGGGCTCGACGCAGCCGATCTGCGTGCGTTGTCGCGGTCATTGCGGGCCAAGGAGAAGATGGCGGCAGCCGAGGAGGGGCGCGCAGCGCGGCCGTCCTCGGAACTGCTGCGGGCCGCTGTGACCGATCCCGCGCTGTTGCTCGGCCTCGACGGTCATGCCGCACATCGCGCCTCGGAATTCGTCGGTCTGCTGCACCGGGTGCACGCGCAGCGAGCCGAGGGGGCGACCGCCGAAGCGCTGCTCTGGGCACTGTGGGACGGCACGTCGTGGCCACGACGGTTGCGCGCCGCCGTCGACCACGGGGGAGCGGCGGCTCGGATGGCCCATCGCGACCTCGACGTGGTCTGCGCGCTGTTCGACACCGCGGCCAAGAGTCAGGAGAAGCAGGCACACACGTCGGCCGAGAACTTCCTGGCCGGGCTGGCGGCCCAGGAGATCCCGGCCGACACCCTCGCCGACCGCGGCGTGCGTGGCGAAGCCGTGCGGATCCTCACCGCTCACCGGTCCAAGGGGCTCGAGTGGGATCTCGTGGTGGTCGCCCACGTGCAGGAGGAGCGGTGGCCCGATCTGCGGCAGCGCAGCTCGCTGCTGAAGCCGGATCGGATCGGCACTCACGGACTGCAGGAGCCCCGGAGTCGAAGCGAGCTGCTCGCCGAGGAGCGGCGGCTCTTCTACGTCGCCTGCACCCGTGCTCGCACCCGTCTCGTGGTCACCGCGGTCGCTTCGCCCGAAGACGACGGTGAGCAGGCCTCACGATTCCTCCACGAGCTGGGGACCGACGTACTCCATCGCAGTGGGCGGCCGCCCCGACCGTTGTCGGTCCACGGGCTCGTGGCCGAGCTCCGGCGTACGGTCGCCGATCCGGAGGTGAGCGCCGGGCTTCGTGCCGCGGCGGCGCGTCGGTTGGCGCGGCTCGCGGTCGAGCAGGTCGGTGCACAGCCGATTGCGCCGGCTGCGCACCCGGACAACTGGTGGGGGACCCGGGCCCTGAGCAGCAACGACGTACCTCTGCGTGCGACGGACAGGCCGGTGCCGTTGTCTGCATCCTCGGTCTCGGCGCTGCTCACCTGTCCGGCCCAGTGGTTCCTCGCCCGGGAGGCCGGCGGTGCCTCCGCCTCGACCTCGGCACAGGGTTTCGGACTCGTGGTCCACGCCATCGCCGAGCGCATCGGGCGGGGTGAACTCTCCGGCGAGGCGGCAGAGATCGGGTCGCTGATGGAACTGGTCGACCAGGTGTGGGGGCAGCTGCAGTTCCGTACGCCGTGGAGTGCGACCCGCGAACGCGAAGCGGTCGAAGCGGCACTGAGCCGGTTCCTCGACTGGCACGGTGCGCCGGGCGCCCGCACGCTGCTGGCGACCGAGCAGGAGCTGAAGGTCGTGGTGACACTGCCCGACGGCGAACAGGCGCACCTGCGCGGCTACATGGACCGCCTCGAGCTCGACGAGGCCGGTCGGGTGGTCGTGGTCGACCTCAAGACCGGCAAGGGCAAGCCGACGGCGGCGGAGGTGGCCGTGCATCCGCAACTCGCGCTCTACCAGTACGCCGTTGCCAACGGTGCCGTCGACCATCTTGTGCCGTCGCCCCCGGCCGAGGCTGGGGGAGCCGAACTCGTCCACCTGCGGCTGGAGGCCCGGGGCAAGGTGGCGGTGCAGCACCAGGCTCCGGCGGAACCGACCGACGACGGCACACCGCTGCCGGTGGAGGAGCAACTGATGACCGCTGCCCGGGCACTGCGCACCGAGGAGTTCCCGGCGGTGAAGGGCGACCACTGCAAGTTCTGTGACTTCCATGCAATCTGCCCGGCCCAGCGGGCCGGGACGGTGCTCTCATGAGGATCACCAGTCCTGCTGACCTGCGTGAGGTCATGCAGACCGACTTCACGGTCAGCGAGCAGCAGTGGGCCGCGATCAGCGCTCCGCTCCAACCGGCCGTGGTGATCGCGGGAGCGGGATCCGGCAAGACCGCGTTGATGGCTGCTCGCGTCGTGCACCTGGTGGTGAACGGTGCTGTCGAACCCGGGCAGGTGCTCGGTCTGACGTTCACCACCAAGGCGGCCAGCGAGCTCCGCCAGCGGATCACCGGCGCTCTCCAGCAGGCTGGCGTGCTCAGCGTGCACAGCGATCCCGACGGTGTCGAGGCGCTCGAACCGACGGTTGCGACGTACAACGCCTATGCCTCGACCCTGCTGGGCGACCACGGTCTGCTGCTCGGCCACGAGCCCGACACCCGTGTGATGGCTGACGCGACCCGTTATCAGCTCGCGGTGCGGGCGATCCAGCACCACCGGGCGCCGATCACCCGACTGAGTGACCATCCTGAGACGGTGGTCGGCAACATTCTCGCTCTCGAAGGGGCGATGAGCGAACACCTCGTCACCCCCGAGGCGCTGCGTGCGCTCCAACGCCGGGAGCGGGCGGCCTTCGTGGCGGCGCGGGAGGAGGCGAAGGCCAAGGCCGAGATCGACAAGGCGCTGAGCGCGTTGGACCGTCGCGACGAACTGATCGGGCTGGTCGAGACCTACCGGGCGATGAAGCGCGACCTCGGGTTGATGGACTTCTCCGACCAGATTGCCCTCGGGGCCGCGTTGGCCACTGACCACCCCGGCGTCGGACACGAGGAGCGGGACAGGTTCCGGGTGGTGCTTCTCGACGAATACCAGGACACGTCCGTCGCTCAGGCGCTGATGCTCAGCAAACTTTTCTCCGGGCCGAGCCCGGCCGAGGGCAGAGGGCATCCAGTGATGGCGGTGGGCGACCCCAACCAGGCAATCTACGGCTGGCGTGGCGCATCGGTGTCGAACATCCTCGGCTTCGGCCAGGACTTCCCGGCTGCTGACGGGAGTCACGACGTACCCGTGCTGCCGTTGACAGTGAACCGACGCTCGGACCGGCGCATTCTCGAAGTCGCCAACCTGCTGGCGGCGCCGCTGCTCCGGGAGTTCCCGCAGGTGCGGCCGCTCGAGCCTGCACCCGGGGCCGCTGCCGGCGTGGTCCGGGCGGCCGTGCACGAGACGTACGCCGCGGAGTTGCACTGGTTGCCGGCCCAGGTCCGCGCCGCCCACGACACGGTCCGTCGGGCTCGGCCCGGTGATCCGGCCTGGCGCGAGATCGGGGTGTTGGTGCGCGACAACGCCCACGCAGCCGACGTCTTCGACGCCCTGTCTGCGGCAGAGATCCCGGTCGAGATCGTCGGGTTGGCCGGGTTGCTGCGCCTGCCGGAGGTCGCCGATGTCGTCGCCACGTTGACGCTGTTGCACGACCTGACCGCCAACGCGGCACTGCTCACCCTGCTCACCGGACCACGGTGGGCGGTCGGACCACGTGACCTGGCTCTGCTCGGGCGCCGTGCCCAGGAGTTGGCAGGAGACTCCGGTGCGCCGGACCCGGGGCAGGGCCTCGCCGAACAACTCGACGAGGCCGCGCGGGGTGCCGATCCCACCGAGACGAGATCGCTGTGCGATGCCTTGGAGGATCCGGGCGACCTGCCCTACTCGCACGCGGCGCTCGATCGGTTCGCGTTGCTCGCGCGGGAGTTGCGTCGCCTGCGCAGTCATGCCGGTGAACCCTTGCTCGACCTGGTCCGTCGGATCATCGACGCCTGCGGCGTCGACGTCGAACTGGCCTCGTCGGTCAGCCCGGCGGCGAGCGCCCGCAGGGACAACCTCGACCTGTTCGTCAAGGCGGTGGCCGACTTCCGGGCTGTCGACGGCGACGTCGGTCTGGCTGCGCTGCTGACCTACCTGCAGGCCGAGGACGAGATGGGCAACGGGCTGGACGTCGCCACCCCGACCGAGGCCGACTCGGTGAAGCTGCTCACCGTGCACCGGTCCAAGGGGCTGGAGTGGGACGTCGTCTTCTGCGTCGGTGTGGGCGAGTCGAAGTTCCCCAACACCCGCGGTCGCAGTCTGTGGACCACCGCGCCCGCAGTGTTGCCCACTCCGCTGCGTGGAGACGCCCGTGACCTGCCGGTGCTGCGCGGCCACGACAAGGACGCGCTCGTCGAACTCCGCGACGAGTCCAACGCGCACGAGGCCCAGGAGGAGTTGCGACTCGGCTATGTCGCCTTCACCCGGGCGCGGCACGAACTCGTGGTGTCGTCGTGGGTGTGGACCGAGAGTCGCAAGAAACCGGTCGGGCCGTCGCCCTACCAACAGCTGGTCGCCGAGGCGATCGCCTCGTGGGGGGAGGAGCCGGAACGCTGGTTGCCGATGCCGGAGAAGGACACCCCCAACCCGTTGCAGAGCGCCGTCGCGCCGGTGGCATGGCCGGTCACCGAACAGACCGGCGAGGCACTGCGGCGTCTCGCTGCGGCCGAGGTGGTCCGCGAGGCGATTGCACACCGGGCAACGGATGCCGCGGACGACGACCTCGACACGGTGGAGGCTGCGGTGGTCGCTGAATGGGACACCGAGCTGGAACAGCTCTTGGCCGAAGCTCGCCGCGACAACAGCAGCGAGGTCGCCGTACCCCTGCCGTCGAGTCTTTCCGCCACGGCGATGGCGCGGGTGCGTGACGAGCCCGACGAGTTCGCCCGCGACCTGGCCAGGCCGATGCCCCGACCGCCGTCGCCCTCGGCAGCTTTCGGCACCCGGTTCCACCAATGGGTCGAGGCGCGCTTCGGGCAACAGGACCTGCTCGATCCGGAGGACCTGCCGGGACAGGCCGACCGCGGCATCGACGACGACGACGACCTGTCGGCGGTGATCGCTGCCTTCGAGGCCGGACCGTTCGCAGAGCGACACCCGGTGGCGACCGAGCACCCCTTCGCG
>JBEBTI010000188.1:0-6370 GCA_040393845.1 Nocardioides daejeonensis | reverse complement strand
CCCGATCCCGCTCGTCCCCCCGGATGCCGAGGAGGCCCGATGATGCGCCAGCGAGGGCATGTCCCCCAATCGGAGGTTGCCTGCTGCGCGACCCCCGGCACGCACCGTGGACTGCGTTGTCGTCACTCGACGATGCTGCGCGTCGTCTCCCTCCTCCGCCTTGCCGCGGCGCGCGCCGGACGCCGCTCGCGACGGCACCCGTTTGGGAGGCATGGCCTGGTCGTCACGCTGGTGGCGCTGCTGTGCTGCACCGCCTGCGTCACGTTGCCCGAGGACGGAGCAGTGCAGGTGGGTTCCGCACCGACCGCCACCGAGGAGGGCGTGGGCTTCCCCTACGACCCGCGACCACCTGCCGAAGGGGAGAGCCCCACCGACGTGGTGCGACACTTCTTCGATGCGATGACGGCGAGCCCGATCAGCACCGCGGTCGCCAGACAGTTCCTCACCGAATCCGCGCGCGAGGCGTGGAAGCCGGACGCCGCGATGATCACCTACGACGACGTCAGCACACCGATCGGTGCCAATGACGTCGAGGTCGAACTCAGCGGCGCCAACCTGATCGACGACCGCGGAGCCTGGGCCGGCGCGCTCGCCGGCGAGGACGCGCGGCTCACCTTCGCGCTGACCACCGAGAACGGCGAGTGGCGGATCGCCGACCTCCCCGACGCGATGATCGTCCCGGAGACATGGTTCGAGGACCGGTACTCCCAGAAGGCGCTGCACTTCTTCGACCCGACGGGTGAGGTCCTGGTCGGTGAGCCCGTGTTCGTGCCGCGGGGTGGGCAGGAGGCCACCGCCCTGCTGCGCGGCCTGCTGCGCGGGCCGGCGCGGAACGCGGTGGGGGTCGAACAGTCCTTCATCCCGGAGGGGCTCAGCCTCGACGTGCTCGTGCCGGCTCCGGTGGACGGTGTCGCCGAGGTGGCGCTGCGCGGCGACGTCCCGGCGCCCGATGCCGAGACCCTGCAGCTGATGACGGTCCAACTGGCCTGGACCCTGCGTCAGGTTCCCGGCATCACCCGGTTCCGCCTCACCCTCAACGGCGTCCTGCTCAATCCCGGCAACATCGGCACCGGCGGCAACATCAACGTCGCAATCGGCGAGCCCTACGACCCGGCGGTCTCCTTCGGGTGGCAGGACGGTTTCGCCCTGCGTGACAACCGGCTGGTGATGGTCACCTCCGGCGGCGAATCGGTGGTCGGCGGACCGTTCGGCGACGAGGCACTCGACGCGCGCTCGCTCGGCGTCAACCTCCCCGGCACCCTGGCGGCGCTGGTCGCCGAGGGTGGCACGGGGCTCTACGTCGCCGACGTCGAGGGGGACGACCCCCGAGCGCGGGTGCTGCAGGGGGCCGACCTGCTCAAGCCGGCCTGGGACCACACCGGTGCGTTGTGGGTGGTCGACCGTACGTCGAGTGGCGCGCGGGTGCTGATGGTCGAGGGTGGTCGTGACGGGGTGAACCTCCGGTCGATCCGGGTGCCCGGCGTCACCGGGGAGACGGTCCGCAGCTTCCTCGTCTCGCGTGACGGTTCCCGGCTGGTCGCGATCGTGCGGGGCCGCGATGGGGACCGGGTCCTGGTCAGTCGGCTGCGGCGTACCCACAGCACCGTCTCGGGCACCCCGGCCACCGTGGTGTGGGAGGAACCGGGGGAGCGGCTGGTCCTGCGCGACCTGGGTTGGCGCACGCCCACCGAGGTGCTGGTGGTCCGGGCCCTCGACTCCGAGCTGTCCCAGGTGGTCCGCCGGTCGGTCGACGGATCCTCCTCACTGGCCCGCGGGACGTCGGCCACCGAGTTGGTCCGCGACCGGATCCGTCGCGTGGTCAGCAGTCCGGTCTCAGGTCGTCCGGCCTGGGCGGTCGGTCGCCGCGGCGTACTGCATCTGGTCGCCTCCGACTTCGACAGCTATGTGCCCCGGCCCGGCCTGACCGCCCTGACCTACGTGGGCTGACCCGCGCGCCGGCAGCAAGTTGCGGACTCGCGCCGATTCTCTGTCAGTTCGCGTGAATTCCTTGAGAGTTTCGCGGCTCTCCACAGGTCGGTCGTACGGCGGTTGTCTCGCCCGGTCGGGCCTGCTCGACTGGGTGAGTGCTGCCCAGCGTCCAGGACCTGTTCTCCGGTGCCCGCTGTCCGGGCTGCGGGGTGCCGGGCTGGTTGCCGTGCCGACCATGCGCAGCCCGACTGACCGGACGCGCCCGTCCGACCCGGCCGCAACCGGCTCCGGCCGGTCTCGGCCCCGCCTGGGCCGGTGGCTGGTACGACGGGTTGTTGCGTGAGCTGGTGCTCGGCCACAAGGAGCACCAGCAGTTCGGGCTGCGCGGCCTGCTCGGCGGGTTGCTCGCCGAAGCGGTCACCGGACTGTGCGACGAGCAGGCAGTGGCCCGGGCGACCCCGCTGCTCCTCGTGCCGGTGCCGTCACAGCCGGCGAGCACACGGGCCCGGGGGCACGACCCGACGCTCGAACTGACCCGTGCAGCGGCGTCCGTCCTCGGCCCGTCCGCGCGTCCTGCGCGGTTGCTGAAGGTGGCTCGTGTCGCCGACCAGGCCGGTCTCGACCGCGAAGAGCGTGCGGCCAACCTGACCGGTTCGATGTGGGTCTCCGGCCGCCGTCTGCACCGGGCGGCTGCGGCCACCTCCGGCCGGGCGTGGGCAGTGGTGTGCGACGACGTCCTGACCACCGGCGCCACCGCCCGTGAAGCGCAGCGGGCACTGGCCGCGTGCGGGATCGGGGTGCTCGGCATCGCCTGCGTGGCCGCGACCCGCCGACGGCATCCGCCCGGTGTCACACTCCCGACGTCGGGTTGAGCGAGGAGCAGGGCTGCGCAGCATGCCTGGACCCGGGGCGCGGTGGAGCAGGCCGGGGCTGCGACACGGCAACCACCGCCCTGGGACCCGCCTCCTCAGGGAATCTTCATCCTGTGCCGCTGGCAAACCGCGGGTGAACCGACTAGCGTCACGTCATGGAGTCAGTTCGGTTCCGTGGTCTCGTCGGTGGGGCTTCCACCGAGCCACAACTCGCCGCCTGTTCAGGGTCGGCGACCGGCATGACGAGCCACGCGAGCCCGGTCCGACCGGGTGATCCTTCGTGCCGATGCACGGGACCTGCCGCTCAGGCTCCATCACGACCGAGGCCGCGCGCAGCGGTCGATCGGCGTGCGTGAACACCAACTGATGCACGGGAGGTCCTCATGGATGTTGTCGTCCACGCTCGACACTGCGAGGTGTCGGACAGGTTCCGAAGTCACGTCGAGGAGAAGTTGGCACGACTGGAGAAGCATGACCACCGGATCATCCGGGTCTCCGCCGAGGTGACCGAAGAACGCAACCCCCGTCAGGCCGAGCGGGCCGTGCGGGTCGAGTTGACCGCCTACACCCGTGGCCCGGTGGTGCGGGCCGAGGCCGCCGCCGAGGACAAGATGGGAGCCCTCGACCTGGCCCTCGACAAGATGGCCGCCCAGATGCGCAAGGCTGCTGACCGGAGGCGCGTGCACCGGGGTCGTCGTACGCCGGTCTCCGTCGGCGAGGCGCTCGCGGGCGTCGACCCGATCGGGCTCGACGACGTCATCCCGACCGACGATGACGAGGTGATCAACCGCAAGGTCGGACCGATCGAGGTCAGCGGCGACGGACCTCTGGTGGTGCGGGAGAAGACCCATCCTGCCGTCGCGATGACGCTCGACCAGGCGCTCTACGAGATGGAGTTGGTCGGCCACGACTTCTTCCTCTTCGTCGACAAGGAGAGTGAGCGGCCCTCCGTCGTCTACCGACGTCGTGGCTACGACTACGGCGTGATCTCGCTCGACATCGAGGAGTGACTGAGGGATTCCGCGGACAGGGGCGGTCGGAAGGCCGACATTCACCCTGTCTGCGGGATCTCTGAGGCCTGATGGCACGATCGGGCCGTTGTGCCCGGGGCACAGATGGCCCGATCGTGCCATGATGGTCCCTGTGAGTGATGCACAGGCGGAACCCATTCGAGTCCTGGTCGTCGACGACCAGGAGCTCTTCCGGCGCGGACTGACGATGCTGCTGGGCGTCGAGACGGGCATCGAGGTGGTCGGCGAGGCCGGCGATGGCGTGGAGGGCACCGAGTTGGCGGCCGCCACCGCCCCTGACGTGGTGCTGCTCGACGTGCGGATGCCGAAGCGGTCCGGCATCGAAGCCTGCGCCGCGATCAAGGAGGCCGTCCCGTCGGCCAAGATCATCATGCTCACCGTCTCCGACGAGGAGGCCGACCTCTACGAGGCGGTCAAGGGCGGCGCCTCCGGCTACCTTCTCAAGGACTCCTCGATCGATGAGGTCTCCCAGGCCGTGCGGGTGGTCGCTGACGGCCAGTCCCTGATCAGCCCGTCGATGGCGGTCAAGCTGATCGACGAGTTCAAGCAGATGACCAAGCCCGAGCGCGAGCAGGTCCCGGGTCTGCGCCTCACCGAGCGTGAGCTCGAGGTGCTCCGTCTGGTCGCCCGCGGCATGAACAACCGCGAGATCGCTCGCCGCCTGTTCATCAGCGAGAACACTGTGAAGAACCACGTCCGCAACATCCTCGAGAAGCTGCAGTTGCACTCGCGCATGGAGGCGGTCATGTACGCCGTGCGTGAGAAGTTGCTCGACATCCCCGGCGCCTGACCGCACCGCTGGCCGTGGCAGACACCCTCTCGCGCGACCAGGCCAGACGGATCGCCCTGGCTGCGCAGGGCTTCTGCGATCCGGTCCATGCCCGGCCCACGATGCGCACCTTCGACCGCACGCTGGCGCGCACCGGCGTGCTCCAGGTCGACTCGGTCAACGTGTTGCAGCGGGCCCACCACATGCCGCTCTATTCACGCATGGGCCCGCACGACCTCGGCCTGCTCGACCGGGCCAACAGTGGTACGCCGGCCCATCCGCGCCGCGTCGTCGAATACTGGGCGCACGTGCAGGCGTTCATGCCGGTGGAGCTGTGGCCGCTGATGCGGCACCGCATGGACCACTACCGCGCCGAGCGCGGCAAGTGGTGGAAGCGGGACGACGACGGGCTGGAGCGCGACGTCCTCTCCGTGGTCCGTGATCGCGGCCCGGTGACCGCCCGTGAGCTGGAGCTCGAGCTCGGCTCGGTGCCCCGCACCAAGGAGCACTGGGGCTGGAACTGGTCGGAGACCCGCAAGGAGCTCGACTTCCTCTACACCAGCGGCCAGCTGGCGATCGCGGGTCGCACCGGCTCCTTCGAGGTCCGGTACGACGTCCCGGAGCGGGTGCTGCCGGCTGCGGTGCTGGCACAGCCGACTCCCGACCCGGCCGACGCCGCGCGGGAACTGGTCCGCCGCGCCGCGGCCTCCCACGGCGTGGCCAGCGCGCAGTGCCTGGCCGACTACTACCGGATGAAGACCACGGCCTCGACCGGCGTAGGGCCGGCCGGCCCCGCGATCGCGGAGCTGGTCGAGGCCGGCGAGTTGCTCCCGGTGCGCGTCGAGGGCTGGTCGCGCCCGGCCTACCTGCACCGCGAGGCGCGACTGCCCCGCAAGGTCGCGGCCCGCACGCTCCTCTCGCCGTTCGACCCTGTCGTGTGGGAGCGGGCCCGCACCGAGGCGTTGTTCGACTTCTTCTACCGCATCGAGATCTACGTGCCCAAGGAGAAGCGGGTGCACGGCTACTACGTGCTGCCGTTCCTGCTCGGCGACCGACTGGTCGCCCGGGTCGACCTCAAGGCCGACCGGCGGGGGCGCCGACTGCTCGTCGAGGGCGCCTTCGCCGAACCCGGAGCACCGCCGGACACCGCCGAACAGCTGGCGGCCGAGTTGCGCCGCCTGGCCGACTGGCTGGCGCTCGATGACATCGTGGTCGGCGACCGGGGCGACCTGGCTCCGGCGCTGCACACCGCCACGGGTGGCGCCGGTTTGCCGCGCGGGTAGCATTGCCGAGGCTTCGGCCCTCGCCGTGCCTCCAGCGTTTCACTCAATCAGGGAGTACCCAGCTCGTGCCTGCCATCCTCGACAAGATCCTCCGCATCGGTGAGGGCAAGATCCTCCGCGAGCTGGAGGCCATCGCCAAGGCCGTCAACGCCATCGAGGACGACTTCGTCGCGATGAGCGACGAGGAGCTCCGTGGCCAGACCGCCGAGTTCAAGGAGCGTCTGGCCGACGGGGAGACCCTCGACCAGATCCTCCCGGAGGCGTTCGCCACCGTCCGTGAGGCGGCCAAGCGGGTGCTGGGCCAGCGGCACTATGACGTGCAGATCATGGGCGGTGCCGCGCTGCACAAGGGCAACATCGCCGAGATGAAGACCGGTGAGGGCAAGACCCTCGTCGCGACCTTGCCGTCGTACCTCAACGCGCTGGCGGGCCAGGGCGTGCACGTGGTCACCGTCAACGACTACCTGGCCAAGTTCCAGTCCGAGA
>JBEBTI010000187.1:0-6411 GCA_040393845.1 Nocardioides daejeonensis | reverse complement strand
GCATGGCGCCATCCTCGGCCCCTGCGAGCGGTCAGGTCCAGCGCAACAACGCGGCTGCTCCACCTCCGTGGCTCATCGACGCCGAGAGCATGGTCACCGACGCCCCGGTCAGTGCGGCCGCCGCCACCAGAGCTCGGTCGGCCGGCAGTTCGCGCTCGGCCAGCGCCGAGGCCGGCAGGGGTACGCCGACCAACGCCTTCGTGGTGACCGTGCGCTCCTCGAGTGCCTGCAGGTCGACTGCCAATTCCTCCACCTGCGACTGCGCCAGGGCGGCGACCACCTCGTCCAGGCCGGTCGCCGCCCCTTCGCCGCGTCCCCGGCCCTCGTCGAGGCGCGCAGCGACCTCTGCGTCGTGCTCGCGCGAGAGCCGCGTGACGACCTCGGTCACCTCGGCCCAGAGCGCCTCGTCGGAGGCTCCGGCCGCACGACCTCCGGACTCGATCTCGACGACAGGGGGCAGCGATCCGGCGTCGTCGGACAACGCCCGCAACAACTCGGCACGGGCACGGGTCTCGCCGGCGACGAGCGCCACCTTCGGACCATGGGCACCGACGAGGGAGCGCACCTCGTCCGCCACCAGGGCGGCGTTCTGCTTCCAGGTGTTCTCCGCGGTCTGCTGGAACTGTTTCTGGGCCCAGTCACCCTCGGCCACCTTGGTGATGTAGAAGTCCTCGCCGTCCACCGAGCGTTCGACATCTGCAGGTGCAGGCAAGGCGCTGTGCAGCGAGATGTCGGCGCCCACCCGGTCGGTGGTGACCAGGAGGAAGCTCTGGGCAGCATCGGCGTTGGCCAACCACGCGGTCAGGTGGGGGAGCGGCCCGACGTCACACGTCTCGGGCCAGTGCGAGTGCCCGGGTTGCACCTCGTCGAGCACGATCTCGTCCCCGGCGGCGACCACGGTGCGCCGCACCTCGCCCGGCAGGTGCGTGTTCTCGGTGACGCGTTCGCCGATCTGTTCCACCAGGCCGTCTGCGACCCCGGCATGCTCGAGTTCGTGACGCAGGGTGGTCCAGCGGGCGTCGCGCTGCGAGATCGCATCGGCAGTCCCTCGGCCCACCTCGGCGTGCACGGTCACGAACGGGCCTGACTTCTCGAAGACGGGCTTGATCGATTCCAGCTGCATGGACGCTTCTCCTCACGGGTTGTCAGGTGGGACGCCCCGGGTCGTCTCCGACATCCGTCAGTCGTGCCGCGCTGCTTCGACCGGTTCCTCGGAAGCCAACGACCGTGCATGGCACGCTTCGCGCCTCGGCGGCGTCTGCTTCCCACGCTGGTACCCGGATCCTCGATCAGCATGCCCGCCGCCGCCCCCTACGGCCGCCTCTGGGTGGCGGATGACGCGACGGGTACCGCGGCAATGACCACCCGCCGTACCGGAAGGCATCGAAGATGAGAGCAGTGACCTGGCAGGGCGTCCGTGACATGCGGGTCGAGGAGGTTCCCGACCCGACCATCATCGATCCGACCGACGCGATCATCAAGGTGACGAGCACCGGCCTGTGCGGCTCCGACCTTCACCTCTACGAGCCCCTCGCCCCCTTCATGACACCCGGTGACATCGTCGGCCACGAACCGATGGGCATCGTCGAGGAGGTCGGCTCGGCGGTCACCGGACTCCGCGCCGGTGACCGCGTCGTGGTGCCGTTCAACATCAGTTGCGGCGACTGTTGGATGTGCACGCGCGGTCTGCAGAGTCAGTGTGAGACCACGCAGAACCGTGCCACCGACACTGGCGCCAGCCTGCTCGGTTACAGCTCGCTCTACGGAGCGGTGGCAGGCGGACAGGCCGAATACCTCCGCGTCCCGTTTGCCGACTACGGCCCGGTCAAGGTGCCCGACGGTCCCTCGGACGACCGGTTCCTCTATCTCTCCGACGTGCTGCCCACAGCGTGGCAGGCGGTCCGGTACGCCTCCGTTCCAGAGGCCGGGGTGCTGGTGGTGATGGGTGCCGGCCCGATCGGAGACATGGCCGCCCGGATCGCGCTCCTCGAGGGCCGGCGAGTGATCGTCGCCGACCTCGTCCCCGAACGACTTGCCCGGGTTGCCGCGCTCGGCGCGGAGACCATCGACATCACCGCCGTCGACGATCTGGGCGAGGAGATCCGGGCGCGCACCAATGGTCGCGGCGCGGACTCCGTGATCGACGCGGTGGGCATGGAAGCGCACGGCAATCCCATTGCGGAGAAGGTGATCAAGATGGCGGGCCTGCTGCCCGATGCAGTCGCCCAGCCGCTGATCAAGAAGGCCGGCATCGATCGGCTGGCGGCCCTGCACAGCTCGATCGACGCGGTCCGCCGTGGCGGAACGGTGTCACTGATCGGGGTCTATGGAGGTGCCGCCGATCCGATGCCGATGATGCAGCTGTTCGACAAGCAGGTGCAGCTGCGGATGGGGCAGGCCAACGTGCGGCGCTGGACCGATGACCTGCTGCCCTTGGTGACCGACGATGCAGACCCGCTCGGCACCGAGAACTTCGCGACCCACCGCCTTCCGTTGGCACAGGCCCCCGAGGCCTATGCGAAGTTCCGGGCGAAGGAGGACGGCATGGTCAAGGTGGTCTTCACCCCCTGACCCGGGACCGGCTCAACCCTCGGAACGGCTGAACCGCAACGGCGAAGTGGCAGGACCTTCGAGCACCTCGCCGTCGGTGGCGAAGCGGGAGCCGTGCAACGGGCAGTCCCAGGTCTCCTCGACGTCGTTCCAGTGCAGGACGCCGCCCAGGTGCGAGCAGATGGGGACTGCGGCGCAGCGCCCACCACGCACGCGCGAAACCCAGTCGGTGACGAGCTCGGCGCCGACTTCGGCGTTCGCGGTGAGCGCCGCGACGAGAGTGCGCGGATGGGGCAGGCGGCGCGCAGCGGGCACCTCCCACGACATCGTGCTGCCGAGCAGGCCGGCACTGAGCTGCAGAGCAGCCGCCACGCCGTTCGTCAGCCCCCACTTGTCGAAGCCGGTGGCCACGTGCACATGTCCCTGTCCGAGCGGCAGACCACCGACGATCGGCAGACCGTCGTGGGACCGGTAGTCCTGGGCCGACCAGGCGTGCGTCTCTTGGGCGTCGGGGAAGTGGCGTCGGGCCCAGACCCGCAGGTCGGTCAGGTGCTGCTGCTCGCTGTCGGCGCGCCCCACCACGTGCCCGGCGCCGCCCACCATCAGACGCGAACCACCCTCGGCGTCGACGACCTCACGCACCGACCGGGTCGGGGAGCCTGCCGAGATCGTCATCGCGTGGGGTGCTTCGGCACCGGTGAACATCAGCACGTAGGAACGCTGTGGTTCGACCATCGCGAAGTGCAGACCGCGGTCGAGGACGGGCGTTCCGGTTGCGAGGACGACGTCGCGGCAGCGCACCTCCGGACCGGCGTCCGTGCGCACGGTGGGCGGCCCGGTCAGGGACACTCCGGTGACCCGGGTGCCTTCGAGCAGCGTCCCTCCGTGCTGTTCGAACTCACGCACCAGCTCCTCGAGCACGACGACCGGATCGATCTGCGCCTGCTCGTCGAGTACGACGCCCCCGAACGTCGGGAACGGCAGGTCGAGGTCATCGGCCCAGCGGGTGGACAGACCGAGCCGGGTCGCGGCGTCGTGTTCCCCCTGTGCAGCTGCGCGCTGCTCGCTCGTCGCGGCGTAGGTGATCGCCGGGCGCCGATCGGCACGGATGTGGGCGCGCTCACAGAAGCGGAGCAACCAGGCCTGGCCTTCTCGGTTGCTCTCGACGTAGGACCGCGCCACGGTCTCGCTCTGGTGCCGCAGCAGGCGGGAGAGTTTGGTGCCTTGCAGCAGCGACACCTTGCCGGTGGTGTGCCCGGTGGTGACGGCGCCGACGTACCGCGCCTCGAGGAGCACCACCCGCTTGCCGGCTCGGGCCAACAGCAAGGCCGTGACCAGCCCGGTGATGCCAGCGCCCACCACCGCCACGTCGGTCTCCAGTGGCACGTCGTCCGGCACGCCCCGCGGGCGGGTGGACTCGTCGGATCGCGGGGACCTGCTCAACCAGTACGACGACATGGCATCGCGGTACCCCTCACAAACGTGACAACACCTCGTGCATCTGGGCGGCCGCGTCGTCACCGAGCTTCTTCAGGCCGAGCGGGAGCAGGGGTTCGACCAGCTTGGCGACCCCTTGCGGCTTGAACTCGGCGGTGTAGCTGACGGTGACCCCGGACCCTGACGAGTCGAGGCGGATCGTGTCCTCGAGTTCGAGGCCGTTGGCGGTGCCGCGCAACCTGAGCAGGGAAGGGGCCCGGCACTCGGTCACCGTGTATTCGACCTCAGCCTCGTGGCCCAGGATCTTGGAGACGTTGCGATAGACGGTGCCGACACCCCCGTCGCCGCCGGTGCGGACCGTCGAGACGGTCGGCGGATCCCATTTCTCGGTGTTGGTGAAGTCGCTCAAGAACTCCCAGACCACCTCGAGCGGCTGGTCCACGGTGATCGTGCGTTCGATGGAGGGCATGGGGCGTCGGTACCCGCGCTCCGCCGACCCACGCGGCTCGCACCTGTCGCCCGAGCACCGTCCACCGTGCGACCATCACGACCTGCAGTGGCGAATCATCACCGCGAGGAGGACGGACCGAGTGGACACCGCCGACGTGGCCATCGTGGGTGCCGGCATCGTCGGGCTCGCCGTGGCCAGGGAGGTGCTCCGCCGTACGCCGGAGGCTCGCGTCGTCGTGGTGGAGAAGGAGTCGTACGTCGCGGCTCACCAGACCGGCCACAACTCCGGAGTGGTGCACGGCGGCATCTACTACCAGCCCGGTTCGCTCAAGGCGCGGCTCTGCGTCGAGGGCGCCCGGCTGATGTATGCCTACGCCGAGGACCACGGCATCCCGCACGAGCGCTGCGGCAAGCTGATCGTCGCGATCGACGACGACGAACTCTCGCGCCTCGACGAACTCGAACGACGCGGCATCGCCAACGGCGTGCCGGGGCTGCAGCGGGTCGACGCCGCCGGGATCCGGGAGATCGAACCGCGGGCCACCGGCATCGCGGCGCTGCACGCACCCGACACCGGCATCATCGACTACGCCGTCGTGGCCCGCACCCTCCAGCGTGAGCTCACCGCCCGCGGGGTCGCCTTCCGCTTCGACACCGAAGTGCACCGGGTCGTCGAGGGTGCGCCCTGCCGGGTGTACGTCGGCAACGACAGTCGCAGGAAGAATGAGATGGGCGTGGTCGAGGCCGGGCGGGTGATCGTCTGCGCCGGCCTGTGGGCGGACCGCCTCGCCGTCGCCTCGGGGGCCGCACCGGATCCGCGGATCGTCCCGTTCCGGGGTGCCTACCTGCGGTTGCCTCCGACTGACGAGCCGGCCGTGCGCGGGATGATCTATCCGGTGCCCGACCCGAGCCTGCCGTTCCTCGGTGTCCACCTCACCAGACAGATCGGCGGCGGCGTACTTCTCGGCCCGACGGCGACGTTGGTGGCGTCGCGGGACGGCTACCGACTCGGCACCGTGCGCGGCAGGGACGTGGTCGACACGATGACCTGGCCGGGAAGTTGGCGGCTGATGCGCCGGTTCTGGCGCACCGGTCTGGCCGAACTCCGGATGGTGGCAAGCCGGCGCGCCCACCTGGCCGCTGCGGCGGCGTACGTCCCGTCGTTGACCCGCGCCGACCTCGACGGCTCCGTGTGGGCAGGGGTGCGGGCGCAGGCGGTCGGTGCCGACGGCACCCTGGTCGACGACTTCGTGCTCTCTGCCGAGGGACAGGTGGTGCATGTCCGCAACGCTCCGTCGCCGGCCGCCACCTCGGCCTTCGCGCTGGCGCGAGAACTGCTCGACCGGGTCGACGCCGCCGAGGCACGGTGAGGCTGTGAGATACACGTCACGTCTCACTGCTGAGACGGTTTACCGCGATCGGGGTCGGCCTCGCTAGCATCGCCGGGATGGGTTCCGGGCGGGGCCTGACGGATCTTCGTGGCACCCACCGGTTCACGTGGATCACTTCCGCCCGCCGCCCTCCACCGAGGAAACGGAGTAGTAGTGATCATCGGAGTCATCAGGGAGCAGAGCCCTGGCGAGACGCGCGTGGCGGCGACACCCGCCACCGTAGTCCAGCTGGCCAAGCTCGGGTACGAGGTCGTTGTCGAGGCGGGTGCCGGCGAGCTGTCCAGCTTTGCTGACGCGGCATACGTCGAGGCAGGCGCCACGATCGGCGACGCGCTCGCGGCCGACATCGTGTTGAGCGTCAACACGCCGGTTGCGCAGCAGCTGGGTCAGCTCCGTGAGGGCGCGACCCTGATCGGCATCCTGAACGCCCGCACGGACGAGGCGGCGGTCGCCGACCTCACCAGTCGGCCGATCACCGCACTGTCGATGGACGCGGTGCCGCGGATCTCGCGTGCGCAGTCGATGGACGTGCTCAGCTCGATGGCCAACATCGCCGGCTACCGCGCCGTCGTCGAGGCCTCCC
>JBEBTI010000186.1:0-6535 GCA_040393845.1 Nocardioides daejeonensis | reverse complement strand
GTCCCTGACTTGCAGTTCGGCGTACGCAACTTGCAGTTCGGGGGTTCACCGAGGGTTCATCCGACACGCCGTCGGCGTCCGCAATTCAACCGGGTCGGAGTCATACTTTCAACACGTCGGCAGGTGGGGAAGCCTGCTGATACCAGGAGGCCCGATCGTGAGCGCTCACGACCCGAGTGGAGGCAACGCGGTGGCTGTCGCGCGGTCTCGACGAGGAGGCCGGCACTCCGGCCTTCGGCCGACTTCCCGGTCCATCCGCAGTTGTGAGTGATCGGGGCGAGGGTGCGCGTCCGTGGTCGTGAGGTGTCCCATGGCAGCGAAGCGTTCGCCCCAGTCGTCCGTCCGCACCTACGTCCTCGACACCAGCGTGCTGCTGGCCGATCCCGGCGCCATCCGCCGGTTCGACGAGCACGAGGTGGTCCTCCCGGTGGTGGTGATCACCGAGCTCGAGGGCAAGCGGCACCACCCCGAGCTGGGCTACTTCGCCCGGTCCGCGTTGCGGATGCTCGACGAACTCCGGGTCACCCACGGTCGGCTCGACCAGGCGGTGCCGATCGGCGAGAACGGCGGGTCGGTGCGGGTTGAGCTCAACCACACCAACCCCGACGCGTTGCCCAGCGGGTTCCGTCTGGGTGACAACGACACCCGCATCCTCGCCGTCGCCAAGAACCTTGCCGACGAGGGTGCGCAGGTCACCTTGGTCTCCAAGGACCTGCCGCTGCGGATCAAGGCCTCTGCGGTCGGTCTCGATGCCGAGGAGTACCGCGCCGAGGCCGTGCACGAGTCCGACGCCGGGTGGACCGGGATGGCGGAGCTGGACGTGCCGGCGGCGGTGCTCGACGAGCTCTACGACGACGGGGTGATCGCCCTCGACGAGGGACGCGAGATGCCCTGCCACACCGGGCTGGTGCTGCTCTCGGACAGGGGTACGGCGTTGGGTCGCGTCGGGCCCGACAAGCAGGTCCACCTGGTCCGCGGTGACCGCGAGGCGTTCGGCATCCACGGCCGCTCCGCCGAGCAGCGGATCGCCCTCGAGATGCTGCTCGACCCCGAGGTCGGAATCGTCTCCCTCGGTGGCCGCGCCGGCACCGGCAAGTCGGCACTGGCGTTGTGCGCCGGGCTCGAGGCGACGCTCGAGCGCGGCCAGCACAAGAAGGTGGTGGTCTTCCGGCCGCTCTTCGCCGTCGGCGGGCAGGAGCTCGGCTACCTGCCGGGCACCGAGAGCGAGAAGATGTCGCCCTGGGGCCAGGCGGTCTACGACACCCTCGGTGCGTTGACCAGCCAGGAGGTGATCGACGAGATCATCGCACGCGGGATGCTCGAGGTGCTGCCGCTGACCCACATCCGCGGCCGCTCGCTGCACGACTCGTTCGTGATCGTCGACGAGGCGCAGTCGCTGGAGCGCAACGTGTTGTTGACAGTCCTCTCCCGCATCGGTGCCAACTCCAAGGTGGTGCTCACCCACGACGTGGCCCAGCGCGACAACCTGCGCGTCGGCCGCCACGACGGGGTGGTGGCGGTGGTCGAGAAGCTCAAGGGACATCCACTCTTCGCGCACGTGACGCTGACCCGCTCGGAGCGTTCGCCGATCGCCGCTCTGGTCACCGAGATGCTGGAGCACGTCACGATGTGAGCCGAGGTGGAGGCCCGACCCGCGCCGCCGGCACCCGGGGCGTCACGCACCCGGGTCTGCCACCAGCGTGGCGTCGGGCTCCACCCCGATCGTTCCCATCGCCTCGCGGTAGGCCTGCGTGGCCGTGGTGGCCAACCCGTGGGCGCCCAGGTCGCGCAGCGACGAGATCAGTTCGCGATGGCCGGTCTCGTGCAGGGGATCGAGCTCGAGAAGCTGGCGGGCGTGGTCGGCGGCGGCGCGATGCTGCCCGGCCGCCCGCGCCTGCGTCGTCAGCAGTCGCAACACCTCGGCCACCACGACCAGCACCTCGGCCCGGAGCGGTTCGGCCCAGCTGGCAAAGGGCTCTTCGGGAAACGGCGGCCCGGCATAGTGGGCGAGGGCGGTGCGCAGTTGCTCGGGATCACCGCTCGCGATCGCAGCGCGACCCAGGTCCAGCAACACCTCCGCGTCGACCTCGACCGTCAGCAGCGCGGAGGTCCGGTCCAGCCGGATGCCGTCGTCGGAGACGATCACCAGCTCACCGGCCGGCAACCTCCGCTCGGGATCCAGGGTGCGGCGTACCGTCGAGACCGCGACGTTGAGTCGATTGCTCAACCGCTCCGGCGGCTCGCCCGGCCACAGCTCCGCCATCGCCTCCTCCCTGCCGATGACGCCCCCGGCGCCGCGGGCCAGCAGCATCTTGAGCAGCGTGCGGGCCTTGCGCGACGTCCAGGTGGCCGTGGTGCCGAGCGGAGTGACGACCTCGAAACCACCGAGCACTCTGACCTTCACCCGTCCCGGTGCGACGGCGGGCAGAGGAGTGACGACCGTCATCGGCCGCCGTTGCGCCTCGAGGGTCGCGAGGCGGCGGTCCAACTCGCCGAACTGTGCGTCGAAGACCCGCACCCCGCGTCCGGCCAGCGTGCCGCGCGCTTCGGCGACGAGGCGCGTGGCGTGGTGCACGTGCTGGCGGCGTACGGCGTCCACCTCGGCCCGCTCGGACTCGTCGAGCAGGAGCGCAGCCAGCGCCAACTGCGCCTCGGCCGCCCACGGACGACCACCGAGGCGCGTTGCGACGGCGATCGCTCGTTCGTAGTGGCCGATCGCGGCAGTGGTGTGGCCCAAGCGCAGGGCGAGCGCCCCGAGCGGGCGTGCCACCGGGCCGAAGCAGGCAGCACCCATGGCGATCGGCACGACACGGTCGGCGTAGGGCAACAACGCGTCGTACGACTCGTGGGCGGCGGCCGGGGTGCCGACGGCGGCCACCACGTCGGCCATCGTGCAGAGGGTCAGCAGCGTGTGCTGGCTCGACTCGACATGGCGGGGCGGCGCGAAGTGGCTGAGCAGGCCGCGGGCCGTCTCGCGGTGGCCCTGGTGCAGGGCGCTCCATGCCAACACCGTGGGCCAGAGCGGTTCGTCGGGCTCTTCGCGGAACCGGTCGAGGTAGGCCTCGTCCATCTCCGACAGCCGACCCTGCAGCCATCGCGCCACTCCCAACTGGCCGAAGAAGAGACCGACACCGTCCGGGTCTGCCAGCTCCTCACTGAGGGTCGCGCAGTCGGTCGCCAACCGCTCCACCTGTGCCGGGTCGCCGTCGAGCATCGCGCGGGTGCAGTGGAACCAGAGCCAGTGCCGGGTGAAGCGGTGCTCGCCGGCGCGGGTGATGAGTTCCTGCTGGGTCGACAGTTGGGCGTCGAGCTCTCGGATGTCGCCGCGCTCGAGCAGTGCTGCTTTCAGCAGGAACCGGCCGTGCACCTCGAGGCTGGTGTCGCGGCAGGTGATCGCCGCGTTGATGATCTGGCGTGCGGTGATGAGGCGACGTTCCAGTGTGCGTGGGCCGAGGTCGGCGACCTGCTGGGCGATCAAGGTCGTGGCCAGGATGCGCGGATCATCGAGGAGACGGGCCGTGGCGACGGCCCGGTCGGCGATCGCACGGGCTTCGTAGACATCGATGCCGGCCAGGGCGCCGGCCCCGATCCACGCCTGGAGGTGCGCGACCAGCGCGGCGTCGGGGGACGGCGTACGGTCAAGAAGGGCGAGCGCTTCACGGCACTCGGCGACCCGCTCGGCGGGGTAGTCGCCGCCCAGGTAGTAGGAGATCCCGTGACGGGCGGCGACGATGGCACGCAGTCGTGGGGAGCCCTCTCGCTCGGCGAGGTCGCGCGCGCGGCGGTAGTGAGGTTCTGCCGCGATCCGGCCGGAGACCCGTTCGACGGCACCGGCGAGGTCGAACACAGCGGTGGTGAGGGGGTCGAGGTCGTCGGGGCTGGTGTCGACCAGCAGGTCGACGACTCGGCGGTGGTGTTCGAGTGCGGTGTCATGTGCCATGGCTGAGGCCGCCTCGGCAGCGGCGGCACGGGCCTCTGCGATCGCTTCGGCCGCGCGGTGCGGACCTGCGCGCATCAGGTGTTCAGCGAGCTCGGCGGCGCTGGCGCCCGAGCCGCGCAACAGGTCGGCGGCACGTCCGTGGAGGCTGCGGCCGTGCTCAGGCGGGAGCACGGTCACCGCGACCTCGGCGATCAGCGGGTGGGCCAACTGCAGTGGGGCGGCCGGGTCGACGAAGCCGGCCTCCGTGGCTCGTTCCAGAGCTGCGCCGGTCGCCTGCTCGGAAGCATGGTTGAGCTGCGCGACGGCGTCGGCAGTGGCCCGCGGGCCGAGCACGGCGATCGCTGCCATCGCGGCCACGGTGTCGAGATCGAGTGCGGACATCCGGGTGCGGAGTACGGCGGCCAAGGAGTGGTGCGGCGACACGTGCGGGGCGGAGCGGCGGATCTGCTCCAGGAAGAGGGGATTGCCCCTGGTCAGGGCGTAGGCGTCGGCGGAGTAGCGGTCGCCGAGGAAGTTGGCCGACTCGGTGTCGGTCAGACCGCTCAGGTGCAGCGTGCGGGTGTCGGACGGCAGTGCGTGCAGCGGGGCCGCGGACGGCTCGTGGCGATACCACTGGTCCCGCATCGTGACCAGGACGGTGAGTTCGGCCCGCGCGGCATGCACGGCGAGGAAGTCGAGCAGACGCACCGAGTCCGGGTCGGCCCGGTGCAGATCGTCCAGCACGACCAGGACTGGCCCGTCGCGAGCGGCCCGCTCCAGGGCCTGCGCGGTGGCGTCGAAGAGTGCGAACCTGCCCGCAAGCGTCCGCGCCGGCGAGACCAGGCCGGCCAGGTCGACGGCGTCCGGTCGGTCGACCAGCTGGCGCACGACCTGCGTCCAGGGCCAGAAGGCCGGCATCGAGGTGTCCTGCCAGCCGTGGGACCAGATCGTCCGGACTCCTCGGCGTACGGCGTGGTGGGCCACCTCGCGGACGAGGCGGGTCTTGCCGACCCCGGGTTCGCCGACGACCAGATGGAGGTGGAACCCGGGCGACGTGCCGTTCGGCAGATCGGCGAGCAGGAGGTCGAGTTCGTGCTGGCGGCCGACCAACGAGGGTCGCTCAGCATTCGGCGAATGCTGGGGCTGCCACACCTGATCGACCTTCCGCCGGGGGATGCCCCCTGAGGATAGGTGAGCCACCTGCGTCCCGGGCCGAATCCGGACAAACCGCTGCACCTCGTCGAGTGTGCGAGGTGTGGCCGGGCGGGTGGGCGGTGCGGTGCGGATGTGACACAGGGGACCAGTGGGGCGGGCATCGGGTGATTCTGGTGGTGATGTTCTCACCAACTGGGCGGTTCGGTTTGCCCGAGCCCGGTTCGTCCGGCATGGTGTCCGAGGACCGGGTCGCGGCTGTGGGGGCAGATCTGGCGCGGTCAGCCTCTGCTGTCTACACCCGAGTTGGCCTGTGTCGAAGCACAAGAAATACACCCCGAAGCACCGGGCTCCGGTGCAGAGCGCTCCGAAGCGAGCGATCCACACCACGGTCGTGCTCTCCTCGGTCGCTGCTGCCGCGACCGGCATTGCTGTCGGTGGTGGTCTCGTGAACGGCAGCGACACGCCCACGCTGACCGCGGCCGCTGCGTCGTTCGGGGCAGGCGCGACCGTGGACGCGGAGGTGGTGGCCGAACGGCGTACTCCGACCGTGTCGCGCAGCGACCGACGCACCGAGACCCAGCCCACCGCCGAGCCGGCACTGCTGAGCGCTCCCGCGGGGGACAACGCGGTCACCCGCACCGAAGACCACTCGGATGACGACCCCAAGGAACTCGCCAAGGTGCTGCTGGCCGAGTTCGGCTTCGGCTCCGACCAGTTCAGTTGCCTCGACTCGCTGTGGACCCGCGAGTCCAACTGGCGCTGGAACGCCGACAACCCGACGTCGAGTGCCTACGGCATCCCGCAGGCGCTGCCCGGCTCCAAGATGGCCTCCGCCGGCGCCGACTGGCAGACCAACCCGCTGACCCAGATCCGTTGGGGTCTGGGCTACATCCAGGACCGCTACGGCAGCCCGTGCAGCGCCTGGGGACACAGCCAGTCGCGTGGCTGGTACTGACCCGCGCCGGTGACCGTCGCCGAGCTCGCCTTCGAGACCCGCGTCCTGCTGCTCGCGGCCGGACTGGTCTTCTTGTGGGCGTTGTGTCTGGGCATCGTGAAGTACCGCCAGATCCTCGCCTCGCCCGACGGGCAGGCGCACGTGTATGTCGACATCGCACACCGCGCCGCGCTGCTCTACTCCTTCGCGATCGCGATGATCGCCGTCTTCGCCGAGCTCAGCGACTGGCCGACCACCGTCGACCTCGTCGCCGGCCTGGTCCAGGTGTTCTTCTTCGTCGCCGCGATCGCCTCCTACCAGTGGCACGGTCTGCGCCGCGACACCGACAACCAACTGCGCCACCCCGACCGCGGCATCCGCGGCTTCATGGCCGCCCTGATCGTCGGTGAGGTGGGCGGCTTCGCCGTCCTCCTCGCCGGCTTCTGCCACGCCTGGCGCGCCTGACCCTCCCGAACTGCAAGCTAGGTACGCCGAGCTGTGGGTTGGGTACGCCGAGCTGCAAGTTG